>VXMR01000028.1 GCA_009841005.1 Gemmatimonadales bacterium | reverse complement strand
CCGTTGACGGTGTGAAGATATCGGAGCGGGGGGCTCTTGCCGGGGCGGGGCGGACGGCCGGCCTGGCCGCAGATCTCGTCTCCCGTCCGCAGATCGTAGCGGGAAACGATCTTTGGACTCACGTAGATGTCGTCGTCGCTCGGGGTGTACCCGGCGTGCTGGCGGCGGATGAACCCTGTGCCGTTGCCGAGCCGTTCGATGAGTCCCAGGTAGCCGTCCTTCGGACCCTCCGGAACTTCGGCGGCCGCATCCTGCTGATCGGGCCGCGGCTGGCGGGGCCCCTTTCCTCCGCGGTTGCGGCGTCCGCGTGAACGGCGCCGCCGGTTCCGGCCCTTGCCCCCGCGGCCACCCGACCCCTTCCCGCGGCCCTTGGGCTGTCCCTTGCCGCCGGGTTGGCCTCCGCTCCCGCGCGGGGAGCCGCCACGCGGCTGTGATGTGTTGTTCGTCAAAGGCATGTCGGTCGGAGAACGGATCTCGCGCCTGCGGAACAATCTGGCCGGCGCAAAGGACGTGGCGACCATCGAACGGGGAACCCCCGGAATCGCCTGAATGGGCTAGTATGGGGCGCACCCGGGGCTCGCGCCAGTTTCCGGGCGCTTTCACCGACGCGCGCGGCCGTAGCCGGAGGATCGAGATCCTGTATATTCCGGGCGCTCCGCTCGGCACGAACGCGGCAGGAACGCGACGGGCCGGGGGGACGCGCCTCCTGCGCGTGTCTTACGAATCTCATCAGAAGAACTCTGGAGTGGAATAGAATGATGAAGCGATCGACACAACTCACCCTGGGCGCCTTCGTCCTCTTCGGATGCGGCGGCGGCGAGAGTGACCAGCCGTCGCCGGCACCTGCCCCTGCCCCGGCTCCCGCCGCGGAGGCCGCCGCGACGCCTTCGGGGCCCATGGCCGTGGACTGGATCTCGGTGGACGACGGCGCACGCACCGTCACGATCGATCTCGTCGCGGGCTCGACGGACGCGAACAACCGCTGGAACTTCAACGGCTACGCGAACGGCGAGGCCACGGTCGTCGTGCCTGCCGGATACACCGTCACCCTCAACTTCGAAAACCGGGACCCGGTCAACTATCACAGCGTCGGCGTCCTCGAGCGGGCGGCGAGCTACCCCCCGATCTTCGATGACGCCACGCCGGTCTTCGATGGCGCGATTACGACGAACGCGACGTCGATGACGGAGGCCACGGCCCCCGGCGGCGGCACCGAGAGCATCAGCTTCACGGCGTCCACGGCCGGCGAGTACGCGCTGGTGTGCCCCGTTCCGGCTCACGCGGTCACGGGGATGTGGATCGGGTTCGACGTCTCCGGGTCGGGCGAGTCCGGGTTGCGGAGCTAGCGGGGCGAGGGTCGGTCGGGGTATGGAGGCTATGAGGAAGGCGCTGCTGTGGGCTTCCACGAACCGGTGGCTCTCGCAGCGCCTTCCGGAGCGTCCTTTCGTGCGGCGCGCGGTTCGCAAGTTCATGCCGGGCGAGAAGCTGGAGGACGCGCTCGGCGAGGCGGCCGGTTTACGGGAGGAAGGCATTCCCACCCTCGTCACCACGCTGGGCGAGAACGTCGAGACCGCCGAGGAAACCCGCGAATCCGTCGCCGAGTACGTGCGGGCGATGGACCTGGCGGAGGAGATGGGGCTCGATCTGGAGGTCTCGATCAAGCCCACCCACCTCGGACTCGACCAGGACCCGGAACTCGCGGTCGAGAACGTCGGGGCACTCGCGGCGCGCGCCGAGGGTCACGGCGCGCTCTGGATCGACATGGAGGGGTCGTACTACACGGAGGCGACGCTGTCTCTCTACCGCGCGGTCCGGCGCCGGCATGTGAACGTCGGACTCTGCATCCAGTCCTACCTCAGACGGACGGCCGACGACCTCGAATCGCTCATGGAATTCGGCCCCCGCATCCGGCTCGTGAAGGGCGCCTACGCGGAACCGGCCGAGATCGCCTTTCCCGACAAGCGGGACGTGGACGAAAGCTACCTCGCCCTCGCGCGGCGTCTTGTGGACCACCTCGGGAACGGAGGGGACGGCTTCCTCGGGCTCGGGACCCACGATCCGGCGATGATCGGGCCGCTCTCCGCGGATGCCGCGGCGGCGGGCCTCGATGGCAGCCGGTTCGAGATCGAGATGCTGTACGGGATCGGACGGCGTGAGCAGAGGAGGCTCGTGCGCAACGGAACCCCGCTGCGGGTGCTGATCAGCTACGGGGGGGCGTGGTTCCCCTGGTACATGCGTCGCCTGGCCGAGCGGCCGGCGAACATATGGTTCGTCGCCCGCAGCATGTTCCGCTAGCGTAGCCGGCATGGACGAGAAAACGGGCGGCGACGCGCTCTTCGCGCCGGGAATCCTCGCAGGCCGGACGGCGTTGATCACGGGTGGCGGCAGCGGCATCGGGTACGGCATCGCGGAGTGCCTCGCGGCCGCGGGCGCCTCCGTGGGCGTGTTCAGCCGCAACGAGGAACGGGTCGGGCAGGCGGCCGAGCGCCTGGCTTCGGCTCACGGGGTGCGGACGCTCCCGACCGTCGGGGACGTGCGCGAACCGGCGGCTCTCGAACGCGCGGTGCGGGAGACGCGGGACGCGCTCGGGTCCATCGACATCCTCGTGAACAACGCGGCGGGCAATTTCTATGCACCGACGGCGGAACTGTCGCCGAACGGTTGGCGCGCCGTGGTGGAGATCGATCTGTTCGGCACCTTTCACGCCTGTCGCGCAGTCTATCCCGTCATGGCCGAGCAGGGGTACGGACGCATCGTGTCGATCTCGATGACGCTGCATTACCGGGGCTGGCCCCTCATGGCCCACGCGACGGCTGCCAAGGCGGGGGTGGACGCGCTCACGCGTACGCTCGCGATCGAGTGGGCGCGGGACGGGATCAACGTGAACGCCGTGGCGCCGGGTCCGATCCCGACGGAGGGCGTGAAGAAGGCGTTCGAGGCTCCTCCCAGCGAGGAAGTCGACATGTTCGGCATGCGCTCCGGCACCGGGTTCGCGGAGCGTTTCATTCCGGCCGGGCGGCTGGGGCGCCCTCACGACATCGGGCAGATGATCACCTTCCTCTGCTCACCGGGCGGAGACTGGATCACGGGCGCGGTGATCGTCGTCGACGGCGGGGAGTCGCTCGTGAGCCCGCGCACCGTCCCCCCCGGACGCTCCGAGAGCTGACGCGCTGACGCAGGGTCTGCCTCCGACCGCTAGACCGCGGCCGCCGCCGGTGCGCTGGCGGGCACGTCGGCCGTCAGACGCCCGTCGCGCGCCCGCAGGCGCGCGGAGAAGCGATCGCCGGGGGTCGCGTCGCCGCGGAGTTCGACCCGCAGGTAGTCGCCCGTGACGCCGGCGACGCGGTCGTCCCGGCCCTCCACGACGATTTCGGCGATGGTGCCAGCGCGCGTTTCCGAATAGGCCTGGCCCTTGCGGAGGCCGATTTCCCGCAACGTTCGGGAGCGGCCGGCCGCCACGTCGCCGGGCACCCGGTCCGGGAGACTCGCGGCCACGGTTCCGTCCCGCACCGAATAGGGGAACACGTGCAGGTAGGTGTAGGGCAACTCCTCCACGAGCGCCCGCGTCTCCTCGAACTCCTCCTCCCCCTCGCCGGGGAAGCCGACGATGATGTCCGCGCCGAGACCGAACGCGCCGGAGCCGACGCCGCCCAGACGCTCGGCGATCGCGAGCACCCGGGCCCGATACGCCTCCCGCGTATGCCAGCGGCGCATGAGGCGAAGCACGCGGTCGGACCCGCTCTGCAGCGGCACGTGCAGGTGGGGGGCCAGACGTCCATCCGATGCCGCGAGCAGATCCACGAGCCGGCCGTCGATTTCCGTCGCCTCGATGGAGGAGAGGCGGAGGCGGACGGGGACTTCCTCAAGCAGCCGTTCGCACAGCGTCGCGAGACCGTTGGACGTGCGCGGGCCGTCGCGCCGGGAGCCGGCGGCGAGATCCTTTCCGTAGTGGCCGATGTGAATCCCGGTGAGCACGAGTTCCGGGTGCACGCGGGCCAGCGTTGCAGCCTCCGCCACGACATCGTCTACCGGACGCGAGACCGAGGCGCCGCGCGCGATCCGCGTCGCGCAGAACGAGCATTTCCGGTCGCACCCGTCCTGGATCTTGAGCCAGGCCCGGGTGCCGCGCGCATTCCGCTGCAGTGGGGCGGCCGACGCGTCCGAAACGGCTGACGTGACCGGACCGGCCGCGGCGAAGTCTCCCAATTGCGGTACGAGTCGCGCGACCGCGGTCGGGTCGTGCCCGGGCACGACGCCATCCACTTCTTCCAGCGCGTGATACTCGGCTTCGCGAAAGGAGGTTGAACAGCCGGCGACGACGATGCGGAGATCCGGATGTTGGCGGCGCAGCCGGCGCACGAGTCGCCTCGCGTTCGCGTCCGCCTGGTTCGTCACGGTGCACGTGTTGATGACGGCGATGTCCGCGGCGTCCGCGTGGAGCGCCGTCTCCGCCCCGCGGAGTTCAAGCTCCTGACGGATCCGCTCGGTATCGTACTGGTTCGCCTTGCACCCGAAGGTGTGGAACCAGACGGAAGGGCTGTCGTTCACGTCGCTCATGTCGCCGAGTCGTGTCGCTCACGGAGGGGTTCGCGCGTTCTCTCATGTAAGATCGGTGCAGCACGAAGGAGACGCTACGTGTCGGGTGGACTGCACCCCGCTCCGATGTATCTTTCCCATAGGTTTATTACCCGGCCGAAGGCAGGTGCGGATCGCGTGCGGACCCGACGGTCGCCGCGCGGCCCGGCACAGCGGCCCATGGAGGAATGCAAGATGTGGTGTGTGAAACAGAAGCGGTACGCAATCGTCGCCGTCATGGCGATCGGGCTTTCACTCGCGGCCTGCGGTGAAGACGACCCCGTGGTTCCGGAGCCCATGTTCGACAGCCCGTCTACGGTGCGCGTGGTCAACCGGCTGTTCGGCCCGGTGATCCGTTTTTTCGCACGTCCGTGCGGGACGTCCGACTGGGGTCCGGACCTCTTCGGCACGGACCACCCCGTCGAGGGGACGATCCAGCCGGGCGACTCGAGGGATTTTACCGTCGAAGCGGGCTGTTATGACCTGCGAGCTGAATATCTGGAGACGACGGAGCCGGGTCCCCTGATGGCGAAGATGCTCTTCAACCAGGCGGCCACGCCGGTCACGCCGGTGATCTGGACGCTTGAGGACGATCCCGTGGATCCGACCTGATCCCGCACGGATCGCATCCAACACCGAATCCGGCCCGGAACGAGGGCGGAGGAACCATGATGAGGCAGCAGCTCGTCCAGGTGGCGGCAGACATCGGGGCTAAGGGCAAGGGAATTCTGGCCGCCGACGAAAGTTCGGGAACCATCAAGAAGCGGTTCGACGGGATCAGCGTCGAATCGACGGAGGAGAACCGGCGCGACTACCGGGAACTTCTCTTCCGGACGAGCGATGCGCTGAGCGAGTGCATCTCGGGCGTCATCCTCTTCGACGAGACGCTGCGGCAGTCGGCGGCCGACGGCACGCCGCTCGTCCAGCTCCTCTCCGATGCGGGGTCGATCCCGGGGATCAAGATCGACAAGGGGGCGCATGACCTCGCGGGAGCGCCGGGCGAGAAGGTGACCGAGGGCCTCGATGGGCTGCGCGAGCGGCTGGCGGAGTACTACGAACTCGGGGCCCGCTTCACGAAGTGGCGCGCCGTCATCGACATCGGACGGGGCGGCGACCGCTCCATCCCGAGCGCCTACTGCATCGGGGCGAACGCCCACGCCCTCGCCCGGATGGCGGCGCTCAGCCAGGAGCAGGGGCTGGTGCCCATCGTCGAGCCGGAAGTGCTGATGGACGGCGACCACGATATCGACCGCTGCTTCGAGGTTACCGAGGCCACGCTGAAGCAGGTCTACATGGCGCTCTTCCACCAGCGGGTGCTGCTGGAAGGCTCGGTGCTCAAGCCCAACATGGTCCTCTCGGGAAAGCTGTGCGCGGATCAGGCGGGGGTCGAGGAGGTGGCCGAGAAGACGGTGCGCTGCCTGAAGCGTGCAGTGCCCTCGTCGGTTCCGAGCATCGTCTTTCTGTCGGGAGGGCAGTCGGACATCGAGGCCACAGCCCACCTGAACGCGATGAACGCGGGGTTCGATACGCCGTGGAACCTGAGCTTCTCCTACGGGCGGGCGCTGCAGGCGGCCCCGCTGCAGGCCTGGGGCGGCGCCGCGGACAACGGGCCGGCGGCACAGGCGGCGTTCGCGCACCGCGCGCGCATGAACGGTCTCGCGACGCGCGGAAAGTGGTCGATGGAACTGGAGCGGGCGGCCGCCTGACGCCGCGCGGGCGGCTCCGGCGCGACGCCGGGGTCAGATGACCGGCCGGATCTCCCGCATCACCTTCCCGAAGGCGGATCGGATCTCGGCCTCGCCAGCGACCGATCCGCGCTCGACGCGCCGTTCCCCTCCGACGTACACGGCCTCGATGTCGCGCTCGTCGCCGCCCACGAGCCACGCGTCCATGAGGGTCTCCCAGTCGTGTCCCAGCGTGTGGGGGCCTTCGCGATCCAGGACGACGAGGTCGGCTCGGTAGCCGGGTGCGATTCGCCCAAGGCGGCGCGATGCGCCATTGCCGGCCGCCGGGTCGGCGGGGGGCGCCGCGGCCTCGCCTCCGCCCTCCGCGAGCCACGACCAGATGACGGAGCCCGTGCCCGCTTCGGTGGCCAGGCGGGCCCGTCGCCGATCCCGCAGGCGCTGCCCGTATTCGAGTTGCCGCGCCTCCTCGATCGCGGAGATGCGGACGTTCGCGTCGGAGCCCGCCGCAGCCGCGCCACCGGCGAGAAAGTGCTCGCGGGCGGGGAAGATCCCGTCCCCCAGGTGGGCTTCCGTGATCGGACACAGGACGACCCTCGCCCCCGCGCTCCGTAGCCGGGCGCGCTCCGCCTCCGTGGCGTGCGTCGCGTGGACGAGACTCCAGCGCGGACCCAGCTCGACCGTGTCCGCGAGGAGATCGACCGGCGTGCGGCCGTGCGCCGCGAGGCATTCCTCGACCTCGAGTTCCTGCTCGCTGATGTGGATGTGCAGCGGCGCCTCGCGGCCCAGCGTCGCGTCCACCGCCGTCACGAGTTCCGTCAGGTCGGCCGTGGGCACCGCCCGGAGGGAGTGCGGCGCCACACCGACGACCGCCGGGCCCAACTCCTCGACTGTGGCCATGAATTCGTCCACCGAGCCGTGCGCGAAGCGCCGCTGTCCCGCGTGAGGCGCGGCCCCGTCGAAGCCGGCGGTCCGGTAGTAGACGGGCAGCAGACTGATGGGAAGGCCCACGTCCGCGGCCGCCGCGAGCACGGCTTGCGTCGTCTCGGGTCCACGCGCGCCGTCCGGGCCGTGATGCAGGTAGTGGAACTCGACAACATGGGTGAAGCCCGCGCGCAGCATACGGGCGTACCCGTGCCGGGCGACGTCGAACAGTTGCTCCGGGGTGATGGAGCCGGCCAGCCGGTACATGGCCCGGCGCCAACTCCAGAAGGAATCGTCCCCCCGCGCCTCTTCACCGAAGCCGGCCAGGGCGCACTGGAAGATGTGCGAGTGCGCGTTCGGCATGCCGGGGACCGCGAGGCCTCCGTCGTAGGGGGCGCCGCCGGGCCGGACGGACCGAACCGCCAGGATCGTGCCGTCGGGAGCGACGTCGATCGACCGGTCCCGCTCGAGCCCTCCGGGGCCCAGGATGGCGCGAAACCTCAGCGTGCGGCTCTTGGTACTCACGGCTCCGACAATACACGGCGGTCGGCCGGCGCGGGTAGCCCACCGATACACCATCCGCCCTCCGCGCGTTATCTCTTAGGATCTTCGGAGATGCTCACGATGGACCTCGCGGGAATCGTGCCGGCGGGCCGTTGCGCCGGACATGCCCTCAGCATGAGGAGAATCGCCTTGAGTCGCCTTGTCGGCGTTGCGTTGATCGGCCTTCTCGCGGGGCTCGCGGGCCACCCGTCCATCGTCTCCGCCCAGGGGGTGACGACCGCGGGCGTGGCCGGGCGCGTGATCGACGCCGACGGAGCCCCCGTGGCCGGAGCCCGGGTCGAGTTCCGCCACACCGAGACCGGCGCCACCCACACGGTCCTGAGCGACAACCTGGGCCGTTTCAGCCTCGCCAATCTGCGGCCCGGCGGGCCCTACACGCTGGAGGTCGCGCGCATCGGGCTCAACCCGGCGACGCGGGAGGGTCTGACGCTCATCGCCGGACAGCGGCTGCGGCTCGAGGTTCAACTCTCCGAGACGGCGGTCCCCCTGCCCGAACTCTCCGTTCGCGTCGAGACGGATCCCGAGTTCGACCCCACCCGCATGGGCTCGACGACGGTCGTCGACCGGGAGACGCTCGAGACGCTCCCCACGATCTCCAGGGACTTCACGGGATTCGCCCGACTCTCTCCGCTCGTGGCGGTGGACGAGATGGGGACCTCCGTGGCCGGATCGAACATCCGCTTCAACAACATCCAGGTGGACGGCGCCCTCAACCAGGACGTCTTCGGCCTCTCGCCGACGGGGGTGGCCGGCGGACAGGCCAGGGGGCGCGTCATTCCGCTCGCGGCGATCGAGGAACTGCAGGTCCTCACCGCGCCCTACGACGTGCGCCAGTCCGGGTTCACCGGGGGCGTTCTCAACGCGGTCACGCGCACGGGAAGCAACGACTTCCGCGGCTCGGCGTTCGGCTTCTTCCGCAACGACGCGCTCGTCGGCGACGCGGTTATCGGCGGGATCCCGCGCGCGCCCGGCGATCTGGAGAACGCCTTTGCGGGCTTCGATCTCGGCGGGCCGATCCTGCGCGACCGCCTGCACTTCTTCGTCGCGGGCGAACTCGAGAGCAGGACGCGACCGCCCGATGGCTTCACGGTCGGCATCGATGACCTCGTGCGCACGAAGCTGGACCCCGACTCGGTCAACCGCGTATCCGGGATCCTCCGGGGCTACGGCGCGGAAGCGGGCGAGGCCGGCCTCTACACGCTCGAGAACAACCTCGCCAACCTGTTCGCGCGCGTGGACGCCCGCCCCAACGCGGACCACTCCCTCATGTTCCGCTACAACCTCGCCTACGCCGCCGACGACCCGGCGACGAACCGACTTCCCGGCGACGCCTACGAGATGTCGTCCACGGGACGGGAGATCGAGTCCCGGAACCAGTCGTTCGGAGCGCAGTGGCTCGCGACGCTGAGTCCACGGCTCTCGAACGACCTCATGGTGAACGTGCAGTTCCTGCGCGACCGGGAAACCGCGAACTCCCTCTATCCCCGCGTCGAGGTCGGCCTCCAGGCGGGCGTGCCGGGGGCGGGGTTCCGGCGCGAGTTGCGCCTCGGGTCCAACTACTCCGGGCCGGACGGGGAACTCGACCAGAACATCCTGCAGGTCACGAACGCGCTCACCTTCTCGCTCGGTGACCACCATCTCACGCTGGGGGCCGGGTTCGAGCGCTTTTCGATCCGACGCGAGTATCTGCCGGGCAGCCTCGGCAGCTACTACTTCCGGTCGCTGGCGGACCTCGAGGCGAACGCCCCGGAGGAATACGTCGTCCACGTGCCGCTCTCGGAGGACGCCGGCACCTCGGACTTCGACGTGCACCAGTTGTCGGCCTTCGTGCAGGAGGAGGCCCGGATCGGGGAGCGGCTGAACGTTCGGGTCGGCCTGCGGATGGACGTGCCGCTGATGCCCGACGCGCCGGCGCACAACCCGGACGTGGAGCGGTCGTTCGGCTTCAGCACGAGCGACCTGCCGGGCGGCACGGTCCTCTTCTCCCCGCGGGCGGGCTTCAACCTCGGTCTCGGCGGGGACCGCACGACGCAGATCCGCGGCGGGATGGGGCTGTTCACCGGCCGGCCACCCTTCGCGTGGCTCGCGAACGCCTATCAGAACACAGGGCTCTCGTCGGTTTTCGTGACCTGCCGGCGGCGGAATCTCGGCGTTCCCGATCCCGAGATCGTCCCCGCGTTCGATCCTCTCGCGCCTCCCCCGACCCTCTGCGTGGACGGCACGGGCGGCGAGTCCGCGGTCCCCATCGTCACGCTGTTCGACCCGGATTTCCGCTTTCCGCGCGACTTCAAGGCCTCGCTCGCCGTCGACCAGCGCCTGCCGGGGGGATTCGTCCTCTCGCTCGAGGGGATCTACACCCGCTCCGTGAACCAGATCGCGTTCCAGGATCTGAACATCGGCCCCGCCCTCCGCGCGGCTGACCGCACGGAGGCGAACGGGTTCACCTACGGCTTCGGCTTCGGGACCCGAGAGACCTTCGCCGACCCCGGCGCCGGGAGCCAGTTCGTCGATCCACCGCCGGGCGAGCCGCCGGGCGAGCGGGAGCCGATCTTTCTCCCCCGACGCGTCGATCCGGGCTTCGGGCAGGTCATCAAGATCGGCGACCGGCCCCTGAACTTCTCGTACGCCCTGAGCGCGCGGCTCCGGAAACAGTTCGGCAATCGGCTTTCCGTCGACGTGGGCTACGCCTTCAACCGTTCCGCCGACGTGCGCAGTCTTTCTTCGCTCGATGCGATCGCGAACTTCGGCTACACCGCGGTCGAGGGCGATCCGAACGATCCCCAGCGGCAGGCCTCTCTCTTCGACCGGCCGCACCGCCTCGTGGCGAGCGCGACGGCCGCCCTGCCGGAACTCATGGGGGGCGGCCGCCTGTCCGTGCTCTACGTGGGACAGTCGGGGCGGCCCTACTCGTACGTGTATGCGGACGACATCAACGGGGACGCCTATCCCGGGTACGGCCGGGCGCTCGACCTCGCGAACGACCTCATCTTCGTGACCGGCGCGGCGTTCGACTTCCCCGGAGGGGGACGGACCCCGGTCAGCGGCATCCTCTTCGAGCAACTCGTCGCGCAGGAACCCTGTCTGCAGGCGAACCGGCTGCGGATTCTGCACCGGAACGCCTGCCGGACGCCGTGGTCGCACCAACTGGATTTCCGCTTCAGCCAGCCCATCCAGCTGGGCGGCGCGGAGGTCACCGTGACGCTCGACGTGCTCAACGTCCTCAACCTGGTGAATCGCGATTGGGGACAAGTCCAGACCGTGAACCCCGTCGTGCAGTTGCTGACCGTCGAAGACCGGATCGAAGACGACTTCGACCTTCAGAACATGCTGCCCGAACCGGACGACCCGCTCCGCGCCCGCTACGCCGGACCGCTCCAGACGAGCGACACGGGCGGCGTGCGCGCCTCGGTGCCCTACCTGCCGCAGATCGGCGCTTCGCAGTGGCAGGCCCAGTTCGGCATCGGCATCCGCTTCCGCTAGCACGGTCGGCGGGGATAGGTTCCGCCGCTCGACCCTCCGCAACCCCTGGAGTCAGTACCATGCGACCACGTCATCTCGCTCTTCTCGTTTCCCTCGTTCCCTTCGCTGCGGCGGCGCCGGCGGCCGCGCAGACTCATGCCGGCGGCCTGAACCATGCCGCCGGGGCACCGGTCATCGGCTTCGGAGCGGCCGCGGCCGTTTCCGGCGACGAGATCTTCGTCTCGCGGCCGGGCGAGTTCGCGGCGTTCCCCATGCCGGGTTCCGAACCCGGCAGCGTGCACATATTCCGGCGCGGCGAGGAGGGCTGGGTGGAGGTCGCCACGATACCGGCCCCGAGCGGAGTGTACGGAGACGGTTTCGGGGAGGCGCTGGCGGTCGAGGGCGACATCCTCGTGGTCGGCGCCCCGAGGGAGAACGAGAGCCGGGGCGCCGCGTACGTCTTCGTCCGTGAAGGCGCCATGTGGAGTTCCCGGGAGCGGCTGGAGGCGCCGGACGCAATGCCGGGAGACGTCTTCGGTTCCTCGATCGCCGTGGGGGCCGGGGGTCAGTTCGGGGTGATCGGCGCTCCGGGGCGCGGCGCCAGCGGTTCGGTGTTCGCCTACGTGCAGTCCGACATGGGGCTGACGTCCGTCGAACTGACCGGGTCCGACGCCCCGGCGGACGCCCGTTTCGGGGCGGCCGTCAGCGTCGAGGGCGACCTGGCCCTCGTGGGCGCGCCCGGGCCGTTCGCGCTCAGCCAGTTCACACCGCCCGCGCCACCGCAGGCCGGGACCGGCTACCTGTTCCGCCGCAGCGGCACCGAATGGGATGAGGTCGCCCGGTTGACCCCGGCCGGCGGCATGGTGGCCGGCCTGTCCGCGGTGCTCATGGAGGGAGACGCATACCTCGGCTCTCCGCTCGCCAACCAGGCGCAGGGCTCCGTCTTCCGGTTCGCGGCGGGCGACGATGGGACGTGGTCGCAAACGGGGTCGATCGCGGCTGCGTCGCCGTCTCCGGCGGCCTTCTTCGGCTACGCCCTCGCCGGGGCGGGCGGGCGACTCGTGGTCGGGGCGCCGGGCACGAACGCCTTCGCGGGCGCGGCGCACGTCCTCGGAGCGGGGGACGACGGCGAGTGGAGTGAAGAGACCCTGCTGCGGGGCGAAACCCGGGGGCTCATGGGCTTCATGGGCAACTCCGTGGCAGGAGGCGACGGCTTCGCTGTGGTCGGGGCGCCCGGCTCCGAGTTCTTCGAGGGCATCGGCTTCGTGTTCGAGCGCGACGCGGGCGGCGCGTGGAGCGAGGCCGCTCCCATCCACGAGACCGAGTTGGGTCTGGCCGCCGTCAGGGGCGACGAGATGCGATGCTCGGACGACGGGACGGTCGCCGGCTTCGATTGCTCCGAGGTGGACCTCGTCTCCTTCCTCCCGGCCCGGGAAGTCGGCGGCGGGCGCGGGATCATGGTCAGCGACATCTGGGGCTGGGTGGATCCGCAGACGGGCCGCGAGTACGCGATCCTCGGGCGGTTCGACGGGACCTCCTTCATCGACGTGACCGACGCCGGGAATCCCGTCTATCTCGGGAACCTTCCCCTCACCGAGGGCGCGATGCCGAACCTGTGGCGCGACATGAAGGTGTATGCGGACCACACCTTCATCGTGGCGGACAACGCGGGCGAACACGGGATGCAGGTGTTCGACCTCAGGCGGCTGCGGGACGTGACCAATCCCCCGGTGGATTTCGACGAGGACGCGCACTACGCCGAGTTCGCCTCCGCGCACAACGTCGTCATCAACGAGGCGTCGGGTTTCGCCTACGTAGTGGGCGGCAGCGGCGGCGGCGAAACGTGCGGCGGCGCGCTGCACATGGTGGACATCCGCGATCCGCGGAACCCGACGTTCGCCGGCTGTTTCGCGGACCCCGAGACGGGGAACGCCGGATCGGGCGGCTATACGCACGACGCGCAGTGCGTGATGTACGAGGGTCCCGACGCCGACTACGCGGGCCGCGAAGTGTGCTTCAACGCGAGCGCGACGAAGCTCGGCATCGGCGACGTGACCGACAAGGATAACCCGACGCCGATCTCGAACGCCGCCTATCCGAACGTGGCCTATTCCCACCAGGGGTGGCTGTCGGAGGACCAGCGCTACTTCTATCTGAACGACGAACTCGACGAGCTGTCGGGCGGGGCGACGGGGACCCGGACGCTCGTGTGGGACGTGGCGGATCTGGACGATCCGGTGCTCGCGCGGGAGTTCGTGCAGGACAACGCGGCGTCGGACCACAACCTCTACATCCGCGGCGACCTCATGTACCAGTCGAACTACGTCAGCGGACTCCGGATCTTCGACATCTCCGACCCGGAGAACCCCGTGCCGGCCGGCTTCTTCGACACGGTGCCGGGGAGCCCGGACGCGCCCGGATTCGCCGGATCGTGGAGCAACTACCCGTTCTTCCCCTCCGGGAACATCATCGTGTCGAGCATGCGCGAGGGGCTGTTCGTGCTCAGGAAGCGGGAGACCGCCCTCGTGCCCTAGCAGCCCCCAGGTTCGGGTCGGCAGTCATGAGACGGTCTCCACCAGGTCCGCGTCGACGATCCTGCGGTCGTGGGTTAGCAGCGTGGCGCCCAACACTCGTGCTGTCGCGACGAGGATCCGGTCCGCGGGGTCCCTGTGGAACGAAGCGGGAAGGGCCGAGAGTTCCGCCGCAACGGCGGGAGAGATCCCCTGTCGCCTGACGAGAGGCGGAGCCACCGCCTTCTCCAGCCACTCGCGCAACGGGATGGCGAGCTTGACCCGGCCAAGATCGTGGAGCATCGCCACTTCCCACAGCGAGATGTCCGATACGAGCAACGGCGACTCCGCGTGCGCGGAGCTGACGATCCGCCGCTGCCGCGGGGAGAGTCTCGAACTGTCGTTCAGCCACCAGATCAGGACGTGCGTATCAAGCAGCGCCGTCATGGCCGAGGCTCTCCCAGTAGTCTTCCGGAACGGCCGGCCCAATGATGTCGCCGACGACGGTCACGGTTCCCTTCAGTTCCATTTGCGGGTGCTCGGCCCGGGCTCGGGTCGGTGGCCACAGTTCAGCCACCGGCCTGCCGCGCTTGAGGATGACGACGCGTTCCCCCGTCTCGCTGACACGGTCGAGGATGGCGAGGCAGCGGGCCTTGAAATCGGATGCGTTGATCGTTTCCATCTGACCAGTATTGATGACTGGTCAGATCGTTGTCAAGGCATCCCGCGCTCGTGCGTCAGTCGAGCGACTCCATGAAGCGTACCTCGATCCGCAGGTAGCTCGCGCCCCCGCCCGGGACGTCGGCGAAGATCTCGCCCCATTCCGGGGTGCCGAGCACCTGGGGGAGCTTCTCGTCGCGCTCCGCCTTCGACGCCCAGCGGATGACCCACGTGACGTTCCCCGGCCCGAGTTCGTCCTGCTCGGCGCCCCGCACCTCGGCGGGGATCCCCGAGTCGATCCAGAACCCGGCGATGTCCAGGTGCTCGCGCAGATAGCGGATATACTCGCCTTTCGCGACCTCCGCGTACTCCTCGAAACGGGCCGGGTCGAAGTGATAGGTCCGGACCTCGTAGACCCCCCCGGACTCCGCTGCCGCCTCCTCCGCGCCGCCCGTGGCCGGTTCGATCCGCGTGCCCTCGCCGAAGCAGGCCGAGAGGGCCGTGAGCGCGAGCGCGGCCGTCGCGAGTCCGATGATTCGAGTGCGAAGCTTCATGGCTCCTCCCGTCAGCCCGTCGTGCGGGCCAGGGCTTCGACGAAGCGGTCGACCTGCTCCGTCGTGTTGTAGATGTGCGTGGAGATGCGGATCGCGTTGTGGCCGTCCCGCTGGTGTTCGTCGATGTGGGACGAGATGCTCGCCTCGATCGCTCCCACTGCGGCCACCGCGTCGAGATCTTCCTTCTCGAAGATCGTCGACCCGGGCGCGCTCCGATCGCGCGCGCCGCTGAGGAGCGTGACGCCGCTCATCTCGCCGAGACGAGACTTGAGATGATCCGAGAGAAAGCGACACCGGGCCTCCACGGCCTCGAGTCCGAGTGTCGCGACGAAATCGACCGCCGTCCCGATCGCGGCGCGCACCGGAAACGCCGCGGTGCCCGGGGGATCGAACTGTGGCTGCTCCGCGGTGGCGTCGGGCGCGAAAGCCGTCCGGATGCGGTCGCGCGCATCGCGCCGCACGAAGAGGAAACCGGTCCCCGCCGGAGCCAGCATCCACTTGTGCAGGCTCACGCTGTACGCGTCGCAGCCCAGGGCCGTCAGGTCGACGGGGAACTGGCCCACCGCCTGCGCGCCGTCCACCAGGCTCACGAGTCCCCGCTCGCGCGCGAGACGGCAGATCGCTTCCACCGGATAGAGGTGCCCGCCGCGAGTCACGTGACAGAAGGCCACCGCCCGCGTCCGCGGCGTGATCGCGTCCTCGAACCGGGAGAGGACCTCCTCCTCCGGGGGCAGGGGACTGGGGATGAAGACCTCGTTCACCCGAACGTCTTCCCGCACCCGCCGGAACTCCCACGGCCGACGGCCCGCCGGATGTTCCTGGCTCGTGATCAGGACCTCATCGCCGGCGCTCAGCGCGACCCCGATGCTCTGGAGATGGAGCGCCTCCGACGCGTTTCGCGTGAGCGTGAGTTCGTCCGGCTGCACCGAGAACAACTCCGCGAGTCCGGGCACGACGTGTTCCGCGATCCGGGCGCTCAGCTCCGAGCGGCCCCGGGCGGGCAGTTCGGCCATGGCCCGATATCCCGCGGCGACCGCATCGACGACCTGTCCCGGCGGCATGCCGATGCTCGCGTTGTTCAGGTAGGCCGTGCCGGGCTCGACGAGGAAGTTCGCGCGCACGTCGTCCCAGTCCGCGTCGCCCGTCCCGGCCGGGGGCCGGAGCGGCGGGAGTTCCGCCGCCGACGCGTCCCCCTCCCGGGCGGTGCAGGCGGGAAGGCCGAGGGCGGCGGCGCCGGTCGCCCCGAGGCGGAGCCACTCCCTCCGGTCCATCAGGCCGTAGCGATCGTCTCCGGTCCGCGCACCAGTCATGGACAGCACGCGGAACTGCGCGTGAAGGACATCGAGTTTCCGCTGGGAAAGCGCAGCGTCAATGCGTCGCCGTCGATCTCGACCCCGGTCGGTTCGAGCGGTCCGTCCCCGTCCCGCGCGGTCATCGCAAGCGGGCTCGCCGGAAGTCCCGCCATCGTGCGCCCGTAGGAAAGGTGGTGGAGGTGCTCGAAGGTGAGCGTCTCTCCGTCGAAGGTGTAGCGTCCGCCCTCACCGGACCCGCGCCTCGGCTCGTCGCCATCCATGACGAAGAAGAGGACCTGCCACTCGCCGTTGGTGAAGATGATGCGCCCGCGCACGGGATGCCGGTCGCCGCTCGAAAGGACGTATTCGTTCGCGGCCCAGGCGCCCGCGAGGGCATCGGCTCGAGGTGGCGGCGGCTCGGCGTCGGATGGCGGGGAGCCGGAGGGACTCCCGGCCAGCGCGGCCAGGCAGAGCGAGGAGGCAAGGAGAATAAGGGGCGGTGTGGACATGAGCTGCGTCTCCGGGTCGCCGGGGATCGGTCGCCCCGCAACGTGACGCGGCCCGCGGCGAGCGACAAGCGGCGGCCCGCGGCCACGGACCGCCGGGGTCGCCGGGTCTTCGCGATCCGCGTACCGTGAGATCGTCCGCCCGAAGTCGATGGGCGCAACCGAATCGAGAGGTCGAGCGATGCGAACAGAACGGGGAGCGTTGAGCGTGGCCGGTGCATTTCTGACCGTGGCGGTGACGGCGTACGGGGCCGTGCTCGTGGCTCCGGCCGCGGTCGAAGCCCAGGAGGTCGGCCCACCGAACGGGTCGCTCGTGATCGTGGGCGGCGCCATGCGAAGCCAGGAGATCGCGAACCGGTTCGTGCAACTGGCCGGCGGGACGGACGCGCGGATCGTCGTCATCCCCACGGCGGGCGGGGCCGATTCCTACGGGCCGTCGTTCGGCGGTGTGAGACCCTTCCAGGCGGCGGGAGTCGAGCACCTCACGGTTCGCCACACCAACGACCGCGACGAGGCGAACAGCGACGCCTTCGTGGCCGCCATCCGCGAGGCGACCGGCGTCTGGTTCACCGGAGGACGCCAGTGGCGCCTCGTCGATTCCTACGCGGGGACGCGGACCGAGGAGGAGTTGTGGGCGCTCCTCGAGCGCGGCGGGGTGATCGGCGGCTCGTCGGCCGGCGCGACGATCCAGGGGTCGTACCTGGCGCGCGGGGACACCGCGACGAACACGATCATGATGGGGAGTCACGAGGAGGGGTTCGGTTTCGTCCGAAACACGGCGATCGACCAGCACCTCCTGTATCGAAACCGCCAGTTCGACATGCTGGAGATCATCGAGGCCCGGCCCGAACTCCTCGGCATCGGGATCGACGAGAACACCGCCATCGTCGTGCAGGGCGACCGCTTCGAGGTCATCGGAGAGTCCTACGTCGTCATCTACGACAACCAGAGCATGCTCGACAGCGGCGGCCTGTTCTACTTCCTCGCGCCGGGCGACCAGTACGACATGGCGGAGCGTCAGGCGTACCGTCCGGCCCGCACCCTGGCGCCTCTCGGACGCGTCGAGCGCCGCCCCTGGCCGAACCGCTGACCCGTCCCGCCGGAGTCGGCTCCGGAGGGAATCCCATGCGCAGGGGGCTGATCCTCCTCGCACTCATCGCGGCCGGGGAGGCCGTCTTCTTCCTCCCCTTCGTCCTCGCACGCGTCTTCCGCCCGACGCTGCTCGACGTGTTCGGGATCACGAACCTGGAGCTGGGAACCGCCTTCTCCCTGTACGGCGTGGTGGCGATGGTCGCGTACTTCGCCGGCGGCCCGCTCGCGGACCGGTTCTCGGCCCGCCGGTTGATGGCGCTGGCGCTCCTCGCCACCGGTCTCGGCGGCATCGTGCTCGCCGGCTTCCCGCCACCGCGGACGATGAACATCCTGTGGGCCTTCTGGGGGATGACGACGGTCCTCCTCTTCTGGGCGGCGATGATCCGGGCCACCCGCGAGTGGGGCGGGCAGACGAAACAGGGACGCGCCTACGGCCTCCTCGATGGCGGTCGGGGACTCCTCGCCGCGCTCGTCGCGTCGGTCTCCGTGGCCGTCTTCGCCGCGCTCCTCCCGGGCGAAGCCTCCTCCGCCACGCCGGAGGAGCGGGCCGCGGCCTTCCGCGGCGTCATCTGGGTCTTCACCGGAATCACGCTGGGCATCGCCGTCCTCGTGTGGATCCTCGTGCCCGACAGCACGCCCGGCGGGGAGGCGGGCGACCCGGAAAGCTCGCAGAAACTGTCGCTGAGCGGAGTGAAAGCCGCCTGCCGCATGCCGGCCGTGTGGCTTCAGGCCATCATCGTCGTTTGCGCCTACACGGGGTACAAGGCGACGGACGACTTCTCGCTCCTGTCGCGGGACGCGCTCGGGTTCGACGACGTCCAGGCCTCCGGGATCGGCACGCTCGCCTTCTGGATCCGTGCCGCGGCAGCCATCGCGGCAGGCTACCTCGGAGATCGGATCGACGCCTCCCGCGTCATCGTGTGGGGGTTCGCGATTCTCATCGGCGGCTGTCTGCTCATCGCCTCCGGGGTCGTCGTGCCCGGACCCGCCTGGATGCTCATCGCCACCATCGTCACCGCCAGCGTAGGCATCTACGCGCTTCGCGGCGTCTATTTCGCCCTCCTGGCCGAGGGCGCCGTCCCGCTCGCCTACACCGGGAGCGCGGCGGGCGTCGTCTCCGTCCTCGGCTTCACCCCCGACGTCTTCATGGGCCCGCTGATGGGCGTCCTCCTCGACAACTCACCGGGCCTCCCCGGGCATCAGCACGTCTTCGCGGCCGTCGCCGGCTTCGGCGTCATCGGCCTCCTCGCCGCCCTCATCTTCCGCCGCGTACGACGTACATGATGGCAACCTTCCGGTCGGCCTCCGGCTTCAGCAGCGCTCCCGTCTGAAGTCCGCGGGGCGGCACGTGAAGCCCCACTCACCCCACAGCCCGCTTCCGGCCGCGGACGCGGCGGCCTCCGCCGCCAGGATCCGGTCTTCGTAACGGCGGTTGGGCGGGATGATGAACGCGAGCGCGTACCCGCTCGCGACCATGTGTTCGTTCAGCATCTCCCCGCCCGGGAGGAAGAGATAGGCGAGGTCCCGGTCGAAGGTGTCGACCCGGACGGCGTCGTACTCGACTCCAAGCGCCGTGTTCACGGGGGCGACCCGGAGCAGTTCCTCGCGGGCGCGGGCGCCCCACGGTTCCTGCGCCATCTCCGGGGCGTCGATGGAGAGAATCCGGATTTCACGGCCATCCGCGCAGCGGACGGAATCTCCGTCGATCACGAAGGACAGGACGCAATCCCCGCTCGGCATGGGGGGCGGCGGGGGCGGGGGCGGCGTCGAATCCGAGCACCGCACTACCGCGAGGGCAGCGATGACGACAGCGGCGGCGATGCCGAACCGGCGACCCTCCCGGCGCAGCCCCGCGATCCCGCCCGGGGCTACGGGCCGGACCACGGCCATGGGCCGGATCGGATCACGGGCCGACCCGGATCGTCCCCACCTCATCGGTCCCCAGGTGGCGGCCATCAGCGTTCACGTACCATCCCCGCAGTCGCGGCAGACGCAGTCCGCCGTCCCCGGTCAGGCCCTCGAACGTGAGGTACTCGCCATCGTTCGCGCTCTCGTCGTGGTAGAAGCGGCAGCCCAGGAGTTGCGCGGTCGCGGGATCGAAGTAGAAGTACCACGTGTCGCCGCCGGTATCGGGGTCGTAGGTGACCCGGACCGCGTGGACCTCCCGGTCCATGAAGGTGGTCTCGACGATGTCGGGATCGAGGTGGGAGCCGGGGTCGGAGATCTTCATCGGAAGACCCGCCAGGAACCCGTAATAGCTGCGCCAGAACATCCCGTCCTCGCGATGGAGGCGCATGCGCTCACGGTCCGCGTCCGGGAGGTCCGCCTGTGCGACCCCGTCCACGGTCGCGGACCAGCCATCGGCCGTCGTCTCGTACGCGATCGAGGACCCGCGATAGCGGCCCGACAGGGCAAAGTCGCGCTCGTCCGCGCCGAACTCCAGCTCGACGGCGACGCGTTCTCCGCCCTCTCCGTCCGTCCCGACCCACGACATGGAGAGTGACCGGCTTCCCCAGATCCCGTCCGGATCGTGGAAGGTCACCGATCTCGCCACGAGTTCCTGTGCGGGGGTGAGATCGGCCTCCGCGACCGAACCGGAGGCGTCCTCGTCGGCCGGGGGACGAGGGCCGCAGGCGGCGGCGAGCAGGACGAGCCAGAGCCAGGACCCCGCGCGGGAAGCGGGTCGGCGAGCCGGCCGCAACGCCGGTCGGAACATCCTTGGAGTCTTCATGCCTGATACTAGCAACCCGCGTTGAAACGCCGCTACATTCGGGCGATTCGCCACTTTCCACACTCGGAGGCTTTCCATGCGGCGTGACAGGATATCGAACAGGTTTCGGGCCACGGCGACCTTGCTGCTCGCGCTGCTCGCCATCGCATGCGCGGGTGACGCGGGGGAGGAAGCGGCGGACGGCGGCGAGGGCGCAGAGGAGGCCGCGGCGACGGCCGAGACGACCGACTCGCCCGAGATGGCCGGCTCGCCCGAGGGCGTGATCACGGATCTCCGGGGAATCGCCTTCGTCGACGAACTCGCCGTCGACCTCGATGCGATGGAGGAGACGGAGAGCGGCCTCTTCATTCAGGTGTTGCAGGGGGGGAGCGGGCCGCCGGCCGGCTACGGCGACGAGATGCATGTGCACTACACGGTCTGGCTGCCGAACGGGAGCAAGGTGGATTCGAGCCACGACCACGACCCGCCCGAGCCGCTCGAAATGATTCTCGGTTCGACCGCCCTCATCGACGGCTGGGTGGAGGGGGTCACCGGCATGCGCCTGGGCGAGCGCCGCAAGCTCGTGCTGCCGTACGATCTCGCCTATGGAACCGA
The DNA here is from genome assembly GCA_009841005.1 of Gemmatimonadales bacterium. GTDB lineage: Bacteria > Gemmatimonadota > Gemmatimonadetes > Palauibacterales > Palauibacteraceae > Palauibacter > Palauibacter polyketidifaciens. Next base: position 29,593 of record VXMR01000028.1, on the reverse strand, counting down.
GGGACGGCCACCCGCGATTCCGGCCTACTCGCCGCTCGTGTTCGAGGTCGAACTCGCGGAGCACATTCCCACCGGAGAAGGCTGATCGTGATCCGGACCGGGGCGATCGGGCCGGGATCGTGACCGCGTACATCCGCTATCTCGCGCCGGACGCCACGGGCCACATGGACGCCGCAACCGCCGGGGACGGCGGCGCCCGCTGGGGGGTCGTGGAGGATGAGGTCCTCGCGGACGGCATCATCGAGGGCAGCATGGTGGAAGAACTGGCGGCGCCTCCTTTCGGCGGGGAGGTCCGCAACGGGAAGCGGATGCCGCTCGATGAGCTTCATCTCCTTGCGCCGGCGACGCCGTCGAAGGTCATCGCGGTGGGCTTGAACTACCGGAGCCACCTCGACAACAGTCCGATCGGGACTCGCCCGCAGCCCACGGAACCCCCCCTGTTCGCCAAGCTGCCGAGTTCGATCGTCGGGCCGGGCGCCGCGATCGAGATTCCCCCGGACGCGGAAGTCGTCCACGCGGAAGGAGAAGTCGTCGTCGTGATCGGCCAGGTGACGCGTCACATCGGTCCCGAAGAAGCCGACGACCACGTCTTCGGCGTGACCGCGGGCAACGACGTGAGCGAGCGCACCTGGCAGCGCGACGACCTGCAATGGCTCAGGGCAAAGGGCAGCGACTCGTTCGGGCCGCTCGGGCCACGGATCGTGACCGGCACGGCGTGGGATGATCTGCGCCTGCGCACGCGCCTCAACGGCGAGGTCGTGCAGGACGCGCGCACCTCTGATCTCATCTTCTCCATCCCCGAGATCATCGCCTACGCGAGCCGCTACTTCACGCTGCTTCCCGGCGACGTGATCTATACGGGAACCCCCGGGAAGACTTCGGCGCTTTCTCCCGGCGACCGGGTGGAGGTGGAGGTGGAGGGCGTCGGCGTGCTGGCGAACGACGTGAAGGTCGAATCACGGAAGGACGGGACATGATGAAGCCCCGCACGCGGTCGTTCGGCGGCCTGCGGCAAGACCCTGCGGCGGCGGCGAGAGCCGTGTCCGTCGCTCTTGCGTTGGCGGTCGTGTTCGCCGCGGCTCCGGGCTCCCGCGGGCTCGCCGCCCAGCAGACGCCGGATCTCGCCACGCTGTTCGAGTTGGGGACGCTCGTGCTCGACGCGAACGGCGACAGCGTGCCCGATCTCGTGAACGCGGCGCTCGTGCTCGGGGAAGATCCCTCACCGGACGTCCTCGCGGCGGCGGCCGAGATCGCCGCGCGGCTGGGGTTCGAGACGATGGCGATGGACCTGCCGCTGTCCCGGAACCCGGAGGGCGGGCAGGTCGGGATCGTCGTGGGACGGAGCGGACTCGAAGCCGCCGGCCTGCGTTCGCCGGGCATCGACCCCGCCTCCCTCGATTCGGGGGAAGGAGCCGTGGCGGTGCGCGAGGAGGACGGGCGCACGTGGATCCTCGTGGTCGGCGGGGACGACGAAGGGCTGCAGGCCGCGGCGCGCCTGTTCGCCGGAGTCCTGCCGCATACGCGAACGCTGTCGACGGCGGAGTTGAGCCGCGTCCGGGACGATCTCGCCGAGACGCTGGAGGCCGGGGGCGTGGCGGACGCTACCGTGCGTCTGACCCAGGCGAGGGTCAGGGCGGGACAGGCGGGCGTGGGACGCGTGATCGCCGAGATCGAGGTGGATGAAGCGAATCTGAGCGCCGCCGCAGAACTCCTCCGCGGACTCGCCACGGGCGACGCGGACGCCGACCCCGGCGAGCCGGAAGGGACGGAGGCCGAGCCCGGCGACGAGTCGACCGACGCGGAGGCGCCCCCGACGCGCCTGGCTTACGCGGGACTCGAGTCGGTGGAGGTGCGGCTGGCGGGCGGCCCCACGATCCGGATCGCCGGGCGCGCGGCTCCGGATGCGCCGGGGCCGATCGCGGGCCGGCCGGGCAGCGGCGGCAAGAACGACATGGACCTCTCCAACCTCTACACGTCCGACGGGCTGCTTGGCGGAGGGGTGCTTCCGAACCGCGTGGACGCGATGCTCGCGCCCGGCGAGGGAGGCATCGATGGCCTGCCCGACCTGGCGGGGAGGCTCGGACTCGAATCGACCGGGATCACGGTGCCGCTCGTCGTTCCGGCCTCGTCGATCGAGGGGGCCGCCGCCCGGCCCACGCTCGTCCTCGCCGGTGTGGACAACGCCCTGACCCGGCAGCTTGCCGACAGCGCAAAGATCGACGCGGGGTCGCTCGCCCCCGGCGAGGGGCTCATCGAGGTGGTGCCGGCGGCCTTCGGGTCCAAACCGGCCCTCGTCGTCTCCGGCGCGGACGCGGCCGGGGCCGAGCGCGCGCTCGATCAGCTGGCCCGGACGTTTCCGCACCTCGCGGAGCGCGGCGACGACCGCCCCACCGTCGATGACGTCGAGCGCGGCCTGTGGGACGCCCTGTCCGGCCACTCGCCCGTGGGCCAGGCGGCGACCGGCCTCTACAAGCTCGGCCGCATCGCCGGCAAGCTCGCGGACCGGCAGATCGCCCGCGCGGACGTGCTGCTCTCCGTCGAGAAGGCGGACCCCGGCCTTGGGGCGTACGTGCAGGCCCGGGCGGCGGAAGCGCTGGGCCTCCCCGATGCCGCCGCCGTCGACGTCACGGTCGACGATCGCGACGTCCAGCGGGCGGCCGTGATCTTCGCCGACACGCTCGCGCTGCCGTCGGAAGTCGACCGCTTCCGGGAATTGTTCCGCGCCCAGGTCCTCCCGGCGGCCGGATCCGCCGGCTCGGGCGGGCCCATTCGGGTGGAAGCCCGCCTGAGCGAGCCGCCGGAAATCCGCCGGCAACTGGAGGAGGAGGCCCGGGACGCCCTCATCGAGGCGGGGGCTCCGGCCGACGCGGTTGAGGTCCGCGTCCTCTCCGCCTTCAAGCAGGGGTACTCGTGGCTCGAGGAGGTCGTGCTTCCGCAACTGGAGGGACGCGACATCGGCGAGATCGTCATCCGCTTCCGCCGCAACGACCCGCCGGAGGAGTGGCCGCAGCAGGCGATCCACACGCCCGTCCGCTGGCTGCATGAGATCTTCCCCATCGATGAGGTCTTCGCCCGCGAACTCGGCCTCGATCTGGAGCGGATCCGCTTCGAGCAGACGACCGCTGGACCGACCTACGCGGTGACCGTCACGGACCCGGGAGGGGCCGAGATGCTGTCCGGCGAATTCGAACCCCGCCGCGTGCTGCGTCCGTATTTCGACCGTTTCCGGGACTACGAGCACGTCCGCGTAACCACGGGCTGGATCCACGCCGCGGCGGGGGACCGCACGCTCGTCGACGAACGCATCGTTACCGACCCCGAGGCCTTCTGGGACCACTACCAGAGCGTCGTGCTCCCGGCCATCTACGACTACGTGATGGACCGGCACGACGGGATCCCCGAGGGCGGCAACGCGGACGCGCCCTACTTCGGCGAACTCACCGTCGAACTCGAGATGAGCGAGCCCAACTACCGGCTCGAGATCGACAACGAGATTCACGCCCCGATGGACGCCCTCCACGAGGAGATCTACTTCGGCACGATCGAGTTCTTCGATCTCATCGGCCGAAACTCGCGCGGGCAGGGACTGACCTTCCCCGGCCGCATCCTCCCGGTCATGCGGCCGCGTGCCGACGGGCGGGCGGCGGAACTCCGGGTGAGCTTCACGGGGTTCGCCACCTCCCGGCCGGCGGTGGTCGTCGCCTTCGAGGATGCGGCGGGCGCGGCGGACACGATGCGGCTCGACATCCCGAAGACCGGCCTCGAGCGCCCGTCCGCGAGGCTGGCCATCGTCCGCGCTGGCGAGCCCGGGATCGCGCACCTCGGGCTTCGCGTCCGCGTCGACACCGACACCGACATGCGCGACAGCCTCCTCAACTACGCCTCGCCGCGGCAGGTCGACCGGAGCATGGTCTCCGCCGAGCAGATCGAGGCCACGGTGCGCGAGATCGAGGCGCTACGCGCGGGCGGCCTCTACCGCTCGTCGCTGGCCTGGGCCGGGCTCGGTTCGCTCGAGGTCTGGGCCGAATGGACGCACGAGCAGGATCCGGAGTCCCGCCGCGCCGCCCGACTCGCGGCGAACGGGACACCGCCGGCGCTACCCGACTGGCGCAGCCTCCTGCCCGAAGGCTGGAGCTACGGCGGCGAACGGCTCGTCCAGTGGGAGACGCCGATGCCACCCCCCGAGGGTCACGGGATCCTGGCCATGATGGCCGAGGCCTTCGAGGAAGTGACGATGTACAAGGTCGGCGAGTCCTACCTCGGCCGGGACATCTGGGCGGCGGATCTCATGCCCCCGATCGCGGCCTCGCACTGGTCGCGCGTGAAGGCGACGACCTTCAAGCCCACGCTCATGCACTCCGCGCGGCAGCACGCGAACGAGGTCTCCTCGACCAGCCACGTCCTGCGGCACGCGGAACTCCTCCTCACGGATCCCGCGCAGCGCGCGAAACTGAACGACGTGAACGTCATCATCCACCCGTTCACGAACCCCGACGGCGCCCAGCTCGCCTACGACCTGTACCGGATCACGCCGGACTTCATCCTGCACGCCGGCTACCTGGCGTCGCTGGGAATCGACGTGATGACGGGGTCGCGCGACGATCACCCCATCTACCCGGAGGCGCCCGTCAGAAACCGGCTGTGGGGCCGCTGGCTGCCCGACATCTTCCTGAACCCGCACGGGTACCCCTCTCACCAGGTCGTGCAGCTGTTCAGCGAATACTCGGGTCTCGTGCGGCGGGGGCGCGTGACGGAGCGCAACTGGGGTCTGAACAAGGGCTGGTTCATGCCGGGGTTCGGCTACGTCGACAGTCCCGAATACCCCCGGCACCGCGACGCGGCGTTCGAGATCCGCGACTACATCACGCGCGGGATCAACTCGAACCCGGACGTGTTCGAGATGAACCAGCGCAACTACGCGCGCTACCGCCGCTACGGAGCCGACTACGATCCAGACGTATTTCGCCTGCCGATGACCGACAGCGTGCTCATCGAGATGCCGTTGAGGGGATCGAGCGGCGAGTCCCGGTTCGGGTTCGATTCCCGCATCACGATCTGGTCCGGCACGACGGAAGCCCCGGACGAGACGGCGTACGGCCCGTGGATGGAGCTGGTCGCCAAGGCGGGACTCTCGTGGAACGAGGCGCTGCTCGACTACCTGTACGAGGGAGAGCACGAGGTGAAGCGCTCCGGCTCCTCCTTCTTCGGCGGCGTGTCGCTGCGCATTAACCGACCCCGGCCTCCGGAGGACGACGAGGCGTCGGAGGAGGAGGCCACCACGACGGACAGCGGCGGCACATAACCTATACTTGCTCCGGCCCGGCTTCGGAATTCAGGTTGGGGCGTTCTCGCACCGTTCAACGCAGGGGAATCCCGATGCACATATCGAACCACACGTCGAACCATCCTCCGACCTCCGCCCCGTGGCGCGCGATCCGCGGATCGGTCTGGATGGCGGCCGTCGCGGTCATCCTCGGCGCCTCCAGCCTCGCAGGCCAGGAGGAGGGCGGCGAGGAGGCGGAGACCGAGGAGGCCGCCGCCGCGGCCAACACGACCCAGGGCGTGTTCAGCGAGGAACAGGCCACGCGCGGCGAAGACGTCTTCTGGAACATCTGCGCGGAATGTCACTTCGAGGAGGACTTCGGGGGGCCGTTCATCCAGTCGTGGGTCGGGGCCTCCGTGAAGGACCTCGTGGATGAGATCGTGGCCACGATGCCGGAGGACAATCCGGGCGGGCTGCCCGCCGAGCAGTACGTCGATGTCGTCGCCTACATGTTCAAGATCAACGGCATGCCGACCGGCGAAGACGAACTGACCGCCGATAATGTGGATGCGGTGGAGATCGAGGTCGACCTCGACCCCTGATTCGCCCTCTCCACCCGGGGAAGGAATGGTCGCCATGCGAAACCGGACGTCTTCCGTGATGCTCCTGGCTCTGCTGGGCCTGGCCGTGGTCGGGCTCCGGGCGCGTCCCGCGAGCGCTCAGGTGCCGAAGGTCACCGCCGGCGAGGTGGTCGACCGCGAGACCCTGAAGGGGTTCGTGACCTGGGCGACAGCCGTCTCCGCCGCCATCACCGACATCAACGAAGGGTCCCGACTCATCCAGGCGGTGAGAACGGAGGGCAGCGACTACAACGTGGGGAACATGTACCTGATCTTCATGACCCCCGATGGACAGGTGTTCATCCACGGCGAAGACCCCCACATGGATGGCACGAACGTCTTCGATGTGGCGGACGAGAACGGGACCAGGGTCGTCCAGCAGCTGCTCGCCGCCGGCGCGGCCGGGGGCGGTTTCGTGGAGTGGTGCTGGGACGACCCGCAGGATCCGGACGACGCCCGCTGCAAGGACAGCTACGCCCTTCAGTACCATTCCCAGGTGGCGGGAACGGATCTGGTCGTGGTCGGAGGGTACTACCAGGACCTGTCGGGCGCCGGGCAGCCGCTCCCTTCCGTCCCGCTTCCGGAGGTCACCGCCGCCGACGTGGTGGATCGAGAGAGCCTCAGGCAGTTCGTGCATGGCTCTCTCGACTGGCTGATCGAGCTCGTCGGGCAAGTCGGGTTCGAGCGCGCGACCGAATGGAAGGCCTTGATGCGGGAGGAGGGCGGCCCGTTCAAGTCCGGCCCGATCTATCTGTTCGTTCTCACTCCCGAGGGTTATGCGATCTTTCACGGCGCCGACCCCTGGCGTGAAGGCCGGACGGCTATCGACAACACGGACTCCCGGGGGAAGCCGTTCGTCAGGGAAGTCATCGCCGCCGCCCAGGGGGGCGGGGGGTTCGTCGAGTATTTCTGGGACGATCCGACGATACAGGGGGATGAGGATACGGGAACCCCCAAGGTGAGTTACGCCGTCTCCTTCAAGAGCGACCTCCCCATCTACCAGGGCGTCGAGTTCATCGTGGGTGCGGGTTTCTATCGGAACTTCTCCACCGCCGAGGCGGAGATGGCCGCGGCCGACTGGCTCAACCGGTTCGGCCGTTCGGTGGCGAGCCAGGCCATGGAGATGATCGGCAACCGCGTGTTGCAGGCGTCCGATGGACCCGATCAGGTGACGGTCGGCGGGCGCACGGTCGACCTCGCCGCGCTGCGAGGGCGGGGCGGTGTGTTCGGCGGTCTCAACGCCCTCGCGCCCGCAGCTTCCCGCACGGGCGGTATGGCGCCGACGTCGTTCCTCCCGACATCCGTGGGCGGACTCCTCGGCGAGACCTCCTTCCGGATCTCACCCGGGCAGGATGCGGGGGGCGGCGGCGACTATTCGCTCTGGGGCGCGGGAGAGTTGACGCGCTTCTCGGCCCGCGAGGGCGGTGGGTCCGGTCGCGGCGAAATCGTCACCGCCGCGCTTGGCGCCGACTACAGGCTCGGATCGGTACTCGCCGGGCTCGCCGTGTCCCACAGTCTGGGGTCGGGCGGATTCGATCTGGGACGGGCCGGGGATGATGACGCGGGCGATGTGTCGACAAACCTGACCAGCGCCTTCCCCTACGCACGGCTCGCACTCAGCGACCGCCTCTCCCTCTGGGGCGCACTCGGATACGGGTTCGGCCGCCTCGACATCTCCGGAAGCGGAGAACAGGAGCCCTCCAGCGACATCTCAATGCGCATGGTCGGACTGGGGGCGCAGGGTGACCTGATGGGGGCCGGCGATCCGGACGACTTCAAGCTCTCGCTGCGGGCGGATGGCTTTGTCGCGCAAGTGAACTCCGAGGAGGTCGAGGGTCGGAGCGAACTCACGACCGACGTGAGTCGCGCGCGCGTGATGCTCGACGCCTCGAGGGGCTACACGCTCTCGTCGGGAGAGATGATCCAGCCGAACCTGCGGGTCGGCATGAGACGCGACGGGGGCGACGTGGACACCGGCTTCGGGATGGAGCTGGGGGGCGGTCTCGCCTTCCTCGACCTGGAGCGGGGTCTCACGATCTCCGTGCACGGGCGCAAGCTCGTGGCGCACGAACAGAGCCAATACGAGGAGTGGGGGCTCGGCGGATCCATCACCCTGAACCCGCAGGGAGCGGGACGGGGGCTGTCGCTCCGCGCGAGTCCTTCCTGGGGGTCGACGGCGAGCGGCCTGGCCCGGCTCTGGGCGCAGGGCGCGACCGGCTTGACGCCGAACGGGTACGGCTAAGGTCTCGGCAGCCGCCGGCTGGATGCGGAGATCGGATACGGCGTTGACGCACTGGCGGGCCGGGGCACCTTCACGCCGTACGCGAGACTGGTCCTGTCGGAGCAGCCGGGCGCGGGGCACTTCGGCGCGGGTCGGTCCCCGGGTCCGTTCGCGCTGATGCCGCTCCACGCATCGGGACAGAGCCTGTATGGCTACCACATGGGCGGGCGTCTCAACGTCGGCTCGGGCCTCTGGCTCAACGTCGAGGGAGGCCGCAACGACTACGGCGCGGGTTCGGGTCCGGCGAACAGCGTGACCCTCAACCTCGCCATGAACTGGTAGGAGACGTGGTCAGGGGCCGGCCCCCGGGCGGCCGACCCCGCTGGTCGCCCGAGTCGTGAAGCCACCTACGGATTCCTACACCGCCCTGGACTCCCTCGCCGGGATCCGCTCCGGAATCCGCCGCTGCCTCGAACGAGCCGCCGACGCTGACCGGCTGGGCGTTTCCGCCCCCGACATCTCGGCGTGGAGCGTCCAGGATCACTTGGAGCACCTGCTGCTCTCCGACCGGATCGTGCTGGATTGGGTCGTAGAGGCGCTGGCCCGACCGAACCCGGAGATGAGGGAACGGTTCCCGCATGAGTTCGGAGTGGCGCTCCTGGCGCACGGCTCGATCCCGCGCGGCCGGGGCCCGGCCCCCGACTTCACGCTACCTGCCGGACTGGAAAGCGCCGATCTTCGGGCGGGTTTCGAGGCGCTAAGCGTGCTCGCGACGGATCTCGAACCGCGACTGGCGGAACTGGACGCGTGCCGGCTCACGCTCCCGCATCACGTGCTCGGCCATTTCACGCCCGCCGAGTGGCTACGCTTCCTCCACCTCCACCACCGCCATCACGAAGCGATCATCCGCGATATCCTCGCCGCCTGACGGAAGAGCCCGTCGGTCACGCCTGGGCTCTTCCCGCGCGGACTCTGCGGATAGCGGCGGCACCCTCCAGCAGGAGCCAGATCTCGAGGATGAAGATCGCGGCTCCGATCACGAGCAGCAGCCACTGGTTCGTGCCGAAGAAGCGGTCGAGGTTGATGACCATCGCCCACGTCGTCATCAGCAGCAGGAAGCCCATCGGGATCATCGTCACCCAGAAGGGGCGCCCCTGCCGCATCAGGAAGAGCGACACGATGAGGAGCGTGAGGCCGGCCAGGAGCTGGTTCGTCGTGCCGAACAGCGGCCAGATCATCATGCCGCCGGCGCCGCGGTCCGCGGAGAGCGCCAGGACCGCGCAACTGATAACGGCGATCGCGGTCGCCACCCAGCGGTTCTGGATCGCCTTCACGTTGTACTCGACGCCGAGTTCGCTGATGATGTAGCGCTGCAGCCGGATGGCGGTATCCAGCGTCGTCGCCGCGAAGCTGATCACGACGACGGAGGCGAAGATCACCGCCACGCTCTCGGGGATCCCGATACCGGCCGCAAGCACGCCCACGCCGTTGACGAACGCGGTCGTGGCGCCGGCCGTTGCCGCCTCGAAGCTGCTGTAGTGCTCCTGCCAGAGGACAAGACCCTGCGCCGCCCCCACGTCCCGGCTGAGGTAGATCGCGAAGCCGGCCGTACACGCGATGATCGAGGTGACGGCGAGCGTTCCCTCCCCGATCGCCCCGCCGTAGCCCACGTAGCGCGCGTCCGTCTCCTTCCCCAACTGCTTGGATGAGGTGCCCGAGGCGACGAGGCCGTGGAAGCCGCTGATCGCCCCGCAAGCGATCGTGATGAAGAGGAGCGGCAGCCAGCCCGGCGTGTCGGCGGGCAGTTCCGTGTTCACCGTGGGCGCCACGACCTCCGGGTTCACCACGAGCACGGCGAGGCTGATGATCCCGAGCGCGACGAAGAGCTGGTGCCCGTTCACGTAGTCGCGCGGCTGCAGGAGCAGCCACACGGGGAGGACCGAGGCGACGAAGGTGTAGGAGAAGAGGATAGCGATCCATCCCACGCGGCGCCCATCGGCCGCTGCCGCCTCTCCCGCCGCGGCCACATCGCCTTCCGCCGCGGCGAGTTGCGCCTCGGTCGGGCTGAAGCCGATGAAGTCGGGCAGCGTGAAGGGCATGTCCTGCCCGAACCAGATGAGCACGTACAGCGTTGCCAGCGCCCCCAGCGACGGAATGAGGATCCCCGTCCCCGTGCGGTAGATGAGGAAGCCGACGATGAGCGCGATGACGAGCGAGCCCCACACCGGAACCACGGCGCCGGGGTTCGCCATGAACAGGTTCGCGATGATCACGGCGAAGACCGCGTTCACCATCAGGAGCAGGAAGAAGATGATGAGGAGGAAGAGGACGCGGGCGCGCTGGCCGAGGATCGACTCCGTGAGCGTCCCGATCGACCGTCCCTTGTGGCGGGTCGAGATCCACAGCGCGCTGAAGTCGTGCACCGCCCCGGCGAAGACCGTCCCGAGCACGACCCACAGGAACGCGGGCAGCCAGCCCCAGATGACGGCGATCGCGGGTCCCACGATGGGCGCCGCCCCCGCCACCGACGTGAAGTGGTGCCCGAAGAGCACATGCTTGTTCGTCGGCACGTAGTCGACGCCGTCCTTGAACTCGTGCGCGGGCGTGACGAAGTCGGGGTCGAGCTTGAAGATCTTGCCGGCGATGAAGCGCGAGTAGATGAGAACTCCGGTCAGGAACGCCGAGAGACCAATCACCAGCAGGACGATCGCGCTCATCGTGTTACCTCCCAGCAGTCCGTTTCAGGCATCGACTAGCGTTCTACGGGAATCCGCCTCAGAGCGTCCACCCCCACCGGATCGGAGTCGAGGAGGGCGACGCGGAGGACGGGCCAATCTCCGAGAGACTGCGAGATCCTCGCAAGATAGGCGGCCTGACGTTCCCGCCGCGCGGCGAGGAACGGATCGTCGCCCGCGCCGGCGGCCGGCGCCGGGAGCACCTGGTTCACGACGATGGCCCCTACCGGGACGTCGTGTTTCGCGAGGGCCTCGACCGCCTTCTCCGTTTCCCAGATCGGCAGGCGCTCGGGAATCACGACGAAGACGAACGCGGTCCGCCGGCGGTCGGTCAGGATTCGCCGCGCCGCGCGGAAGCGGTCGCGCCGCGCCTCCAGCGCCCCGAGCAGAGGGTCGTTCTCCGGCGTCGGGACCTCCTCGGAGCCCGCGACGTTCTTCCACATCTGCGCCAAAGCACCGATCTTCTTGCGCCGCTGGATGAGTCCGCTGATCCACGTCGCCATCAACTCGGGGAGAGAGAGAAGCCGGAGCGTCTGTCCCGTCGGGGCGGTGTCGAAGACGACCCGGTCGTAGTCGCCGCCCTCGTCCTCGAGGATGCGGGTGAAACGGTCGAAGAGGGCAGACTCCGCGGCGCCGGGGGAGACGCGGGCGATGTCGATCTGCCGGTAGACCTCGCCCAGGAGGCGGGGCGGGGCCGCGGACGCGACGCGCTCCTTGACCGCGTCGATGTAGCGGTCGGCCTCGCGCTCCGGGTCCACCTCCATGGCCCAGCAGCCGTCGGCGACCCGCCGCGGCCGGTCTCCCAGCTCAGCCTGAAGCACGTCCGCGGTGGAGTGCGCCGGGTCCGTGGACACGAGGAGCGTCCGGTGCCCCCGCGCCGCCATGTCGAGCGCGGCGGCCGCCGCCATCGTGGTCTTCCCCACCCCACCCTTGCCGCCGAAGAAAAGGACGGGCCGGTCGGGGAACGGCAGCGGGGCCCGCGTACCCCCGCGCGGTGCCGCCCCGGACGGCGTCGCGGCCCGCCGCGAACCCTCGTTGCTCAGCAACAGCGGAAGCCCCCTTCGGGCCCGCGCTCCATTCCGACCCGGACGTGCCACTCGTGAAATTCCTCGATGAGCGACGGATACAGTTCGAGCATGTAGAACTGGACCGGGTTCGGCACGCCGAGGAGATCCGAGAACCCCATCAGCATGAACGCGTCGTGCTGCCGCAGGTACTCGCGGTGGATCGTCGCGCGGTAGGGGGCGATGTACAGCCCCTCGTAAATCTCGCGCGCCTCCTTGAGTCGCCGCCGCCACCGCGGCACCGTCGTCGTCACAGCCATGCCGTCGTCCCCTGATCCAATTGCCGTGTTGGGTCGCAAAGCGGAAGAAGCGATGCCGAAATCGCACGCACGCTCCTGCGCGTCAAGGTACGGCCGCGCATCGGGGGATCGAATCCAGGGCTCAGCGGCCCGCGCCGCGGGCCGGCTGGCGCGCTTCCCAGGCACGGACGCGGGGGAGGGCGGCGTCGAAGATGCGCTCGTAGTTGAGCCGCTCGACGTGGGCGCGTACGTCGGGATCGAGCCGCTCCCACAGCGGGTCGTAGACCGTGTAGTTGGCGACGTAGCCCTCCCAGTCGGCGGGGGCCACGGCGTCGGTGCCGAACAGGAAGCGCGTCGGGTGGCGGCCGATGAGGGTAGCCCACGCATCGGCGCTCGCGCCATCGCCCACGATGTACCGAGCCACCTCGTCCCAGGAGATGTCGAGCGCCACGTGGTCGTAGCGTGGTTCGGACAGCCATCCGTCGAGCCACGCGACGTGCCCTTCCGAAGGTCCGACGAAGCGGCCCAGACCGGTGTGGGCCCAGATGATCGTCGTCTCCGCGTGCCGGGCGAACAGATCCAGCACCTCCGCCGCGTAATCCGGCGGTTCGCCCGGGCGGACGTTGTCCACGTCGTTGTGGAGGATGACGACGAGGCCGATCTCCGCCGCCGTGTCCAGGATCCGGTCGAGGGCGGGATTGCGCAGGCTCGCCGCGTGCCCGGAGACCTTGGACGAGACGAACTCCTTGTGGATGGTGAACTCGCCGATGCCGGCGAACACGCCGGGGAAGGTGAGCAGGACGCGCTCGATGTGGTCGGAGGCGTACATGTCCGACGGGTTGAAGCCCGTGATCATGGGGTCGACGCGGCTGCGGTCCTCCTCGGGCAGCGACAGGTACTCCCGGGCGATCACGGCGTCCACGAACGAGTAGTAGTACAGGTCGGCGTTCGTGCTCAGGTAGTAGTCGGGCGCGTGGTCGCCCGACAGGAAGTAGTCCCACTTCTGCTGCAGCGGGATCCCGAACATGGCCACGCGCCCTACCCGCCCGGCGGTCATGTCCAGGAACTCGCGCGCCGTCCGGCCACGCTGGATGTAGTTCAGGAGATGGAAGTGGGAGTCGTTGAAGAGCACCGTTCCGGACGGCGGTCCCGCGGTCGTCGCCGGAACCGGGGCGCCGGCTGCGGCGGAACGCGTCGCGGCGATGGACGTCGCCGCGGCGGACGCGGGTGAAGATGCGGTGGGGGGCGCCGCCGGAGCCGATGGGGTCGCCGGCGGACCGCGGCCCGTCGCGCAGGCGGCGAAGAGCGCCATCGCCAATACACCCGCCGCGGGGATCCGCCGGCGCGGTGTCACCAGGCTACCGCGGCGCTGTTGTTGCGGTTGTGGGATGCGGCGCGCAGCGCCCCCGTGTCGGGATCGCGCTGGATCGCGACCCACAACCCTTCGCCGCCGAAGCGGGCCTCCAGGGGGTAGATCTCCTCGTACGCGTACCCGGTCCCGTCGAGAACCTCCGGCGGGAACCTCCCGCCCGGCACACGGAACGTGAGGGCTCCGGTCGACGGGTCCGAGTTCGGCATGAAGAAATCGGGCGTATCGATCGCCTCGTCCACCGTCATCCTGAAGCGCATAAAATTCAGCAACCCCTGGAAGGTCCGGTGGTGGAGGCCGGATCCCATCGAGGCGAAGCCGAGCACGGGCCGCCCGTCCCGGAACAGGATCCCGGTCTGCGTGGGCGCCGGCAGCCGCGACCCCGGTTCGAGCCGGGCGATCTGCGCCTGCTGGAAGGAGGCGGGGTCGCCGATCGTGATCCCGTCCACGACGATCGCCGTCTTGCCCCACAGGACCGCGTTGATGCTGTGCGTGATCGCGGCGATGTTGCCTTCGCCGTCGATGGCAACCACGTCATCGGAGTGGCCGGGGCCGCGCGGCGCCCAGGTGCCGAACGGCAGCCCGGCCTGCATGACGTTCCAGAGCCGGTCGGCGTGATCCGGCGTGACGCGCGCCTCCGGGGTGAACTCGCCGCCGACGATCGACGCGGCCACCTCTGGCGGTACGAAATCGAGCAGCGAGGCGCGGGTCACGTCGAGCGCGGTCCGCAGGGCCTCCGGCGATTCCGTCCAGTGGCCCGCGTCGAGCAGCCCGGAAGCCGCCGCGAGCCGCTGCGCCTCGATCATCGTCACGCCGCCACCGTTCGGGGGAGGGTTCGTGTACAGCTCCCAGCCCTCCCCAAGGTCCGCCACGAGCGGCTCGTCCCAGATGACCTTGTAGGCCGCGAGGTCCTCGACGGTCATCCGACCCCCGTCGGCCTGGATCGCGGCCGCCGCCTTCTCGGCCCACGGCCCGCCGTACATGTAGCCGGTCCCCTGCTCGGCCACCGCGCGCAGCGTCGCCGCCAGCGCGGGCTGGCGCAGGACGTCCCCCTCGACGTACGGAGAGCCATCCCCCCTCAGGAACGTCGCCTTCGTCTCCGGAAGTCGCGCGAGATCCGCGGCCCGCCCCTCCCAGTAGCCCTCCACCTTCTTCGAGATGGGAAAGCCCTGCTCGGCGACGTGGATCGAGGGCTTGAAGATCTCCGCCCACGGGAGCCGTCCGAAACGCTCATGCGCCGCCCCGACCCCCTTCATGAACCCACCCACGAGCGCCGTGCGCCCGCTGACCTCGGTCCCGTACATCCCGTCGGGAGATGACAGATCGATCCCGCCGGGGATGTTCGCCGGATCGTCCTCGCCGAGCACCGTGTTCCACTCGGCGTTCATCGTGTGGACGCGATCCGTGCCCGCGTCGTAGTACACGAGCGACATGATGCCGAAGTAGCTGATCGGCGCGCCCGCGGTGAGCGCGACCTGCATGAGCGAGGTCGTCATCGCGGCGTCGATCGCGTTCCCTCCTTGCTTCAGCGCCTCCAGTCCGGCGCGCGCCGCAAGCCCGTTGTAGGCGACGGTGACCGCTCCGTTCTCGCCGGTGGCGACGCCGGCTTCCGTCCGGTCCACGAGTTGCGCCTCCATGAACCGCTCGTAGTCGGCGGCCCAGCGCTCCGGCGAGAGATCCGGCTCCGCCTGGCACGCCGCCAGCACCAGGACGACGGCGAGGCGCGCGAACGGGCGGCCACGTACGGATCGGCCCGCCGAGCGGCGCGCGGAACGACTCGCGGCCGGGCTCATTGGTCGGACGTCGCGGACGGACGAAGCCACTGTTCCCACCATTCGAGTTGGACCCACATCCGGTGCACCATGCGCCACGGCGTCCATCCCCCGTGGTAGGAGTCGGGATAGCGCACGAACTTCGCGGGCACCTGCTGCTTCCGGAGCGCCACGTACATCTGCTCGGCCTCCTCGATCGGCACCCGGTGGTCCGATTCCCCGTGGACGAAGAGGGTCGGCGTCGTCACCCCCTTCGCGTGGATGATGGGGGAGGAACGCAGCAGGTTCTCCAGGCCTCGCTCCTCCCACGGCGGCCCATAGAACTCGCTCTCCTTCGTGCGCGGGATATCGGCCACCGCGTAGTCGCTCACCCAGTTCGAGATCGACGCCCCCGCGATGGCGGCGGCGAAGCGATCCGTCTGCGTGATGACCCAGTTCGTGAGGTATCCCCCGTAGGAATACCCGGTCACGCCCATGCGCGCGGTGTCGATGTCGTACGTCTCGATCGCGTGGTCGACGCCCGCCATCACGTCGTCGTAGTCGTTGAAGCCCCAGCCGCCCCACGTCCCCCAGCGGAAGTCCTCGCCGTATCCGGTCGAGGCCCGCGGGTTCGTGAACAGGACCATGTAGCCCTGCGCCGCGAGGAGCTGCTGGTCGAACGAGAAGGTGTTTCCGTAGGCGCCGTGCGGTCCGCCGTGCATCTGCAGGACCAGCGGGAATCCGCCCTGCCCGGCGGCGTACCCGCGCCCCGGCAGCATCCACCCTTCGACCTCCGTCCCATCCGGACTCCGGAACGAGAGCCGTTCCGGGCTCGACAGTGCGATCTCGGCGAGCAGGTCGCGATTCACCTCGCTCAGCCGCACCTCGTTATCCGCGTCCGCCCCCACGTCCGCGACCCAGACATCCCCCGGTTCCGTCGGCGCCGTGGCTCGGAACGCGACGCGCGAGAAATCCCCCGAGAAGGAGAAGCTCCCGAGCCGGCGGTCCCCCGCCGTCACCTGCTCGACCGCCCCCCCTCCCTCGGCGACGCGGAAGAGGTGCGTGTTGCCGCGAATCCCGGCGGAGAAGTAGACGTGCCCGCCGTCCGCGCTCACGGTGGGTCCGCCGGGGATGAGGTCCCACTCCGCAGTGAGGTTGCGGAGCCGCGTCCCGCTCTCCGCGTCGAATACGAACAGGTCGTTCGGCGCCCCGCGGTCGCGCGCCTCCGCGATGATGATGTCGAGGCCTTCGTTGCCCCGGACCACGAGCCGCGCGCCGTCGGCGGACCACGCGGGGGAGGAGTAGTTGTATCCGTCGTCCGTGAGCCGGTTCACGTCGCCATCGAGGTCGACGACCCAGAGATCCGACCGCTCGTACGAGTGTTCATCGCGCTGGTGCGCGTCCGCGGTGAACGCGAGCCGTCGGCCGTCGGGACTCCAGGCGAGCCCGGAGGCGTCGAAGCCGAGTTCCGTGAGCCGCCGCGCTTCTCCCCCCTCCGCCGACAGCAGGTAGACCTCGCGGGGAGGCGTCGCGTTCGGGTCGCGCGGATCCGGGAGATAGCCGCGCCGGTCGAAGCGGTAGTTCATCCAGTCGTACTCGCGTCCGTCGAAGCGCTCGACCGTGCGGCGCTCGAAGTCGGAGGCGTAGGACGGCTCCGGTGGCGGCCCGGGCGGCGTGGGCCGGGTGAAGGCGATCCAGCGGCCGTCCGGGCTGAAGACGGGAGAACCGCCGAGTCCCTCGAGTTGAAACGCCTCCCCCGCCGGCCGGTCCATGCGGAGGAACCACGTGCTCCCGGCGCCCGACCCGCCCGGGTCCGGCCGGTTCGACGTGAAGACGAGGTGGCGCCCATCCGGCGTCCAGCGGGGCGAGGAGGCGCTGAAGCTCGGGCTCGTCACCCGCGTGGCCTCCCCGGAGCCGTCGGCGTTCGCCAGCCGGATCTCGCTGTGGCGGCGGTTCTCCTCCTCGAGGACCGTCGTCACGACGTAGGCCACGCGCGAACCATCGGGCGAGAGGGCCGGGCTCCCCGCGTCCTTCAACCGGTAGTAGTCCGCGAGTTCGAGCGGCCGTCCCTCCTGCGAGGCGAGCGGGGCCGGTACGACGGCGCTGTGGACGCTGAAGGCCGCGACCGCCGCGACCGACGAGAACAGGGACGAGAAGCGAACGCGCATCGCGAGCCTCCTGGAGCGGATCCGGCTGCCTAGCGAGGCAGCCGGTAGGCGAGAAGAAGGTTTCCGGGCATTTGGCCGAAAAGATCGTATCCCGAGTTGACGAGGACGTAGCCGCGCGCGACGACGGGTCCGGGGCCGTCGAGGGCGCCGCCCCGGCCCGGCACGCCGTTTACGGTCTCGAACTCGCGCGCAGTGTCGATATCCCAGAGAACGGAGCCGTCCTCCGTCGAGAAGGCGCGCAGGTGGCCGTCCAGGCTCCCGGCAAGCACCGCCCCTTCGATCGCGGTGGGTGCCGCGGAGAAGAAGGGCATGCAACCCGCGCGGCCCGCGCACACGGACGGATCGGGGGGAGCGTGCCAGAGGACTTCTCCGCCGGCGAGTTCCAGGGCGTAGACGCCGGGGGTGGGCGGCTCCTCCGCGTTCATCTGCGTGGGGGCACCGGAACGCGGGTCCGAGATGATCGCGAACGGGTTGTCGACGTTCGGCACGTAGGCCCGACGTCCGTCGGACGTGAGACCCCAGTGGATGCCACCGAGCGAGCTCCCCCTACCGACCCGGCGCGCCCACACGAGTTCGCCTTCCGAGTCGGGATCCAGGGCCCACACCATGCCGGATTTCTGCCCGGCGATGAGGAGTTGGGAGCCGTCCTCGGCGGTGACGATGATCGGAGCCATCCCGAAGTCGTGGTCCGGCCCCGTCGGCGCGGGACAGTTCTGGAAGCGGGGCGAAAGGCAGGACATGTTCCAGGCGTCGTCGGCGCGCCCCTGGAAGGTCCAGCGGCCCTCGCCCGTCTCCATGTCGAGCGCGGTGATCGCGTCGCTCCCGCCCGTCGTCGGCCGCGTGTAGTTCTCGCCGGTCCCGATGTAAAGGAGGCCTCGCGCGGCGTCGACCGTCGGGCTCGACCACACGGGCGCCCCGGAGGGCGCGAAGAGCCGGGTCCCGGCCTCGTTCTCTCCCGTGTGTCGCGGTTCCTCGGCCACGGTCCGGAACTCCCAGAGCGGTTCGCCCGTCTCCGCCGAGAAGGCGGCGACGCCTCCGCTGGATGTGCAGCACTCGTAGGTCGGGTCGCCGGCGCTGATGATCTCCATCGAGGAGAGGGGGACGAAGACGCGGCCCTCGTGGACGGTCGCGCTCCCCGTGACGACGTGATCCGGGTGGGTCCCGGCCGCGGCCCGCCAGTGGAGGGCGCCGGTCGTCGCGTCGATCGCGTACACGTTCGTGGCGAAGTCGGCGAAGAAGGCGGACTGCCCGCCGTCGGGGCCGTCGCCGATCGCGATCGCGCCGCGCACCGCCGCGTCGCCCGAGAACACCCAATGCACGCAACCGCTCTCCAGGTCGATGGAATACACCTCGCCGTACGCCGAGCCGACGATGATCCGGTCGTCGATCACCGCCGGTTTCGAGCGCACCTCGCTCACGTCCGGGAAGCCGAAGGCCCAGGCGAGTTCGAGGTTCGGCAGGTCCGCAGCCGTGAATCCCGCGCGGGCCGCATCCGCGAAGCCCGTCTCGCCGCCGCCGCCGCCCCAGCCCGACCAGTGCACGACGCCCTCCGCCCGCGGCGAGCTCGCGCAGAAGGCGGAGGATGGGAGGCGGGTCTCGACCAGCGTCCGGCCGGTGAGCCACTCCGCCACGGCGCGGCGCTCGTCGGGTGTGAGATCCTCGCCGTGTCGGCGCATGCGGCCGCCCTCCAGCGAACTGAGGACCGCCCGGGGCGTCATCGCGCCGAGCGTGGTGAGGCCCGGGGCGCGCACCGTGCGCTGCCCGGAATGACACTCCGCGCACGAGGCGGCGTACACGCGCATGCCGGGACTGTCATCCATGAGGGGCGGATCGAGCAGCCCCCGCGCCGGCTCCTGGGCGACGGCCGGCCCGGCACCGACAGTCAGAGCAATGCCGGCCAGTACGCCGGTGACAGCAGCGGCAACAATGCGCATCGGGCGTTTCTCCGGAACGGGGTCGAGAGAACCCGTGGAACATAGGCCCTCACGTTCCGTTGCGGCACGGCGCGCCGCCGGCGGCGGTTGGGGCGAGCGGCTAGCGGCGGATGGGGCGCGCCGCCCCGATCACGCGGTGCACGATGAGATCGGCCACCGCGTCGGCCTGTATCCCATCGTGGTCGCCGGTGCCGCGCCAGTGGGTCTGGGCCACGACGACGAGTTGCCGATCCGGCACGACCCACACGAACTGGCCGCCGTAGCCCCACAGCACGAACGCGGACACGTCGCCGCCGCCCTGGCGGTCGCTCCACGTCTGATAGCCGTACCCCGCGTCGCGCAGGACGTAGCCGATCTCGCCCACCTCGACGAGCCGCCCGATCTGTGCCTCCACCCACATCCGCGACACGATCTGCCGCGAGCCGGAACGTCCGCCCTGCAGCAGGAGCTGGCCGACCTTCGCGGCGTCCCGGGGACGGAGCGCCAGCGCGGCGCCGCCCACGATCACGCTGTCCTGCATCACCGGCCAGCGCTTGTTCCCGATCCCGAGCGGGTCCAACAACTCCCGCTCGGCGAACTCGAGCGCACTGCCCTCGACGACGTTCTCCACGATCACCGTGAGCAGGTGCGACCCGCCGGTGTTGTAGATGAACCGCCCGCCCGGCGGGGCAACGATGGGCAGGTCGAGGACGTATCCGACGGGCCGGCCGGAACGGACCCACGGGCCGAAGTCCTCCTCGTCGGACCACTGCATGCCGCTCGTCATCGTGAGGAGATCGCGCACGCGGATGCCGCCATGCTCGGACCGCAGCGACGGATGCCCCAGCCGGTCCGTCATCAGATCCTCCGGATCCAGAAGTCCGCGGTCCGAGGCGAGGCCGACGAGCAGCGCCGTGACCGTCTTCGTGACGGACCGCATGTCGAAGGCCGAATCCCGGTGCATGCCGCCGAAGTACGCCTCCTCGACGAGCCGCCCGTTCCGGACCGCGACGAGGGCCCGGATGTTCGGCACGGCGCCCGCCGCGTCCTCGAATGCACTCCCCAGCAGCTCCGGATCGAATCCCTCCGCTTCGGGCGTCGACATCGCCCACGCTCGCGAAAGATCGATCGGCGCGGGCACCGGATCGGGTCCGGCCCCGGGATCCTCCGGAACCGCCGGCGCAACCGGGTCGCCGCACGCTGCCAGCGCCGCCAGCGCTCCGAGCGTCGCCGCCTGGAAGGCTTCGCCCGGGCAGGCGGCCCGCACCCTCCCACCTCGCCCTCGCGAGGCCTGCCTACTCGTGGCGCCTCCGCCGGAACGGCATTGAGAGCATCCCGCGCAGCGTCCCCCATTCCGAGCGGTCCACGTTCTCGAGCCCGAGGCGGATCTCGCGCGGCTCGCATCGGAGCCGGAAGCTCCCGAAGGCCCGGTCCCAGAACGAGAAGATGCTCGAGTAGTTCGAGTCGGTCTCGGGCTGGTAGTCGGAATGATGGACCCAGTGAATCCACGGGGTGACGATGAGCCAGCGCAGGCATCGGTCCACCCGGTCGGGCAATCGCACGTTGCTGTGGTGGAAGAGGATGATCGGGAGGAGGATCGCCTCGTAGACCAGGAGTTCGGCCACCGTCACCCCGAGGAGGGGAAGTACGGCGAGCCGCGCGATCGAGGAGAGCACGATCTCCCCCGTGTGGAAGCGGAGACCCGACGTGGCGTCCAGTTCCGCATCTGAGTGGTGGACCTGGTGGAAGCGCCACAGGAACCGGACCCGGTGGTTCAGCCGGTGCCACAGGTACTGCCACGCATCGAAGATCACGACCGCGAGCCCGATTCGGGCCCACGCCGGGAGTTCGAGCAGGTGGAGCAGCCCGAAGCCGCGTTCCCTCGCCCCTTCCGTCACGAACAGCGTGGCCGCGGCGAAGAGGACGGCCGCCACCGCCGCGTTCCCCACGCCGAGGGCGAGGTTCCGCGCTCCGTGCCCCGCCCTCGCGCTCCGACCCTCGAACATTGGGAGGACGCCCTCGACCAGCCACAGGATGGCGAGCGCGATGGCGGCTCCCGTCGCTTTCAGAGTGGTGGGATCATCGAACACGGGAGCGAACATAGCCCGGCGGGCCGGATTCCGGCACCGGCCGGCGACCCTCTATCGCGCCGGCGCGACCCCCTCCGCGACGCTCACCTCGGCCGCGCCGAAGAAGCCGAACGCGAACCGGGACGGGCGGTCCAGATTCGTGACGTTCCCGCGCACGTTCGCGGGCGGGATCGAGAAGGGGTTCGCCGACCCCAGCGCGTTCTGCTCGAAGAGCGCGTAGTAGTAGTCGTAGCCCAGCCTCGAGAGCGAGATCTGGCGGATCTCCGCGTGTTCGCCGGGCACGATGGCGATCTCGTCGTTCGGCTGGAAGCCGACCACATCCTGCCCGTCGTACAGTTCGTCCCGGCTCACGAGATTGATCGCGTTTCCGGGGTCCGGCGGGATCTCGTTCACGCCCTCCACGAGTTGTTCCCACAGGTAGTAGTTCGGGACTCCGGCCGGGTCCGCGAAGTCGATCGCCGCCCGATAGCCTTCATCGTCGATGAAGAGCGACTCCTCCTCGAACACGAAGTACAGCGAGTCGATCGGGGCCACCTCGCGCAGCAGAGCCGACGCCTCGTACACATCTCCCGCGTACTCGAGGAAGAGCGTGTACGTCTCGCCGACGCGCGCGACGAGATGTTCCGTCCCGTACAGGCCCGGCTCGATCTCCGGGAACGGGTAGGCGCGGCCGGCCCCATCGACGACCGTGACGATGGCCCCCGTCGCGGGCGGGGTCGGCCGGCTGTCGAAGAAGCCCGCCGTCGTCGACAGCCGGATTCGCTGCCTCCCGGTCGGCGCCTCCTTGAGGCGCTCGATCCGTCCCTCCACGACGAGTCTCGGCACCGGGTCGGGAATGTCGACGTCCACGACCCGTTCGCAGCCCGCCGCCGCAACGCACCCCGCCAACGCGAGCAGGCGGCCCGCCGTCGTCACCCGATGCCCGCCGCCGCCGCGCATCAGAAGTTCCACCGGTAGCTGATGCTCGGCACCAAGCCGAACACGGCGGTCTCCACCGCCTCGGTGACCGTGCGCGAATCCCGGTTCTGGCGGAAGGCGATGGCCTGCGCGTTGAAGCGGTTGTACACGTTGAAGAGCCCGAACTGGAGTTCTCCCCGCCCCCACCTCCTGGTGGCCGACACGTCCAGACGATGATAGTCCGGAAGGCGCCTGGCGTTCCGCGGCCCGTACTCTCCCAGGATCAGGCCCGCGAACTGATACCGCGCGACGGGGTACGTCGTCGGCAGTCCCGTGGCGAAGACGAAGTTCGCTCCCAGACTCCAGTCCTCGCCGAATCTGTACAGTCCCGTGAGCGCAAAGTCGTGCGTTCGGTCGTAGGGGGATGGATACCAGTCTCCGCCGTTGACCCCGGGATCCGCCGCCGTGAGTCCGGGCGTCCGCTGATCCGAGCTGGCGAGGGTATAGCTCGCCCATCCGGTGAGGCGTCCGCGGGTCTTCCTCAGGAGAAATTCCGCCCCGTACCCGCGCCCCTCGCCCGGCAGGAGAAGCGTTTCGAGGCGCCGGCTGAAGTAGATGTCCGCGCCATCCACGTAGTCGATCAGATGGCGCGCCCGCTTGTAGTAAACCTCTCCCGAAAGCGCGTAGCGCCCCCCGGCGAGCGTGGTGACGTAGCCGAGCGCAAACTGGTCGGCGACGTGCGGTTTCACGTACGGCCCCACGGGATCCCACAGATCGAGCGGAGTGGGAGAGTTCGTGTTCGTCACCAACCGCAGGTACTGCCGCGTGCGGGAGTAGCTCGCCTTGAGCGACGAGGCGTCGCTGACCCCGAAGCGCACTCCGAGCCGCGGTTCGATCCCCCCGTAGGAGACGATCGTCTCGCCGTTTCCGTACCGCGTGCTGTCCACGATCGCGCCGGGCTCGTACCGGCCCAGTGCCGGGCGATAGACGACGGGCGCGTCGTTCTCGTAGTCGTAGATCGTCGCGCCACCGCGCCGGATGAACCCGCTCGCCCGCAGCCCGTAGCGGAGCCCCAGGCGTCCGATCTCCGTTTCGTGTTCGAGGTACGCCTCGGGAGCGAGGCCCTTCCGGGACTCGAACTCGGTCGCGATGACCGCGGAGCCCTCGCCGGGAGCGATGTTCGCGGGCTGGATCTCGTAGCTGCGGAGCCCCAGCCCGAACTCCAGCCGGTCCGACGGGCTGAGGTCCCATGACTCGTCGACGGTCACGCTGAAGTTGCGGATCCCCGCGTCGAGCGAGGCGGATTTGGCGTTGAAGCTGTTCTGTATGTGATACTCGTAGTCGCTGTAGGTCACGGTCACGTGGGAGAAGACCGGGCCGAACACGTGGTTCCAGCGCACCGTGCCCGTCGCGTTCCCCCATGCGGCGGAGGCCTGGGTCCCGATCCGCAGCCGGTCGCGGCCGAAGTAGCCGGAGAGCATGACCTGGCCGGTGGCGCCGTAGCGCGCGTTCGCCTTGGCGTTGAGGTCGTAGAAGTAGGCGGCGCTCTCCTGGATCGAGGGGTCGCTCGACAGGCCCAGGAAGAGGTCCGCGTAGGTGCGGCGGCCCGCGACGAGCCAGGACCCCCTCCCGTCGAAGAGGGGCCCCTGGAGGCTCAGGCGGCTGGAGAGGAGGCCCAGCGTCGCCGCCCCCTCGAACTCGCGCGAATTCCCCTCGCGCTGGTGGATCTCCAGCACGGAGGAGAGGCGGCCGCCGTAACGGGCCGGGATCCCGCCCTTGTAGAGGGTGACGTCCCCCACCGCGTCCGAGTTGAAGGTCGAGAAGAGGCCGATGGCGTGGGCCGGATTGAAGACCTCGGAATCGTCGAGGCGAATCTGGTTCTCGTCGCCCGCGCCCCCGCGCACGTTGATCGCTGTCGTCGCGTCGTTCGCCGTGCTGACTCCGGGATAGAGGGTCAGCGTGCGGACCGGATCCGCCTCGCCAAGTACGAGCGGGAGTTCGGAAAGGGAGGGGATGTCGAGCCGGACGACGCTCATGTCCACGCTCGCCGGGTCGAGGTCCGGAGGTTCCCGGTCGGCCGTCACCCTGAGTTCCGACACGACGACGGGCCTGAGGGGGAGCGCGAAGTCCAGCGACGTCGTCTCGTTGAGATCCACGACCTCGCTCACGGTCTCGTAGCCGAGGCTGGAGACGCGGATCGAGTACCGCGCGGGGGGCAACTCGATCGAGTAGAAGCCGAACCGGTTGGTCCCGATGACGAGGTCACGCTCCACGATGTCGAGCCGGGCGGCCCGGATGACCTCGTCGTTCTCCGCGACCCGCACATAGCCCGAGAGGCGTACCGCTTCGGGTTCCTGTGCGTGCGTTCCGCCGGCGCCGACCGCCGCCACGGCCCCCGTGAGGGACAGAATCGTCAGCGCTGCTCTTATCTCGAAGCGGATGACGTCCTCCGCCTGAAGCCGAGGTCCTCGGCGGGGTTCAGTCGGGAAGCGTCAGGACCTGGCCCGGATAGATCCGGCTCCCGTTCAGGTTGTTCGCGGATCGGAGGCGCGTCACGGTCGTCTCGTGTCGACGGGCGATCTCCCAGAGCGAATCGCCCGCCCTCACCCGGTACCGCCCCCCGCCGGCGACGTATTGCTGCCCGCTGGCACGCGTGATTCGCTCGACGTAGGCAGCGTACTGCTGCGGGAAGAGCGCCACGTGGTAGTGGGGCGGGCGGCGCTCCAGGGAAACCTCGAGCACCCCCGAGCCCTCGAGCTGGAGCAGTACGCGCTCGAGCCACCCGCGGCACTTCGGGCCGGGGACGCGCAGGTCGAGCGCCATGCCGGTGGGGTGTACGGAGCGCGGGGAGGCGTTTAGCGGCTGCCGGTTCATCGGGCGCGTCAGGCTCGTGACCACGAGTCGCTCGCCGCACGCACGCCGGTACTGCGACGCAAGCCGGGATATGAACAGCCTCACTTCGGGCCGCGCGTAGGGAAACGAGATTTCGTGAAGCTCAAAGTCCGCCGTTGCGGTCACGGGGACGAGATAGCCGGCGTCGACGAAGCGCTGCACCTGTTCGGGCGTCGCGATGTAGGTGAAGTCGTGCTGACGGGCGACACGGTTCTGGCGATCCAGCGAACTCGTGGACCCGCGCAGACTCTGTCCCGAGATCTCGCCCGGCACGGCCACGGCCAGAAGAAACGGCAAGGTTGCCCAGGTTTTCACGATGCCTCCGCCCCGCTGATCCACCCCACCTGAACTGCACCCGAACCTGAAACATAAGCAAACGGGGCGTCGCCGTTCAACTTTTTTCCGATCATGGAGCGTGGTGGATCCCGAAGAACCGTTCCCGCCGGGCGAGGGCGCGGCGGAGCGCATCGGTGTCGGCACGGGCGAAACGGATGGGCGTGCCCGGCCGCGCCTGCGCGAAGGCGTCGAGCGCGATCGGGTCCACCGAGCCGAGCTTCGCGTAGCCGCCGATCGTCGGGCGATCCCGCATGAAAACGAGCGGCAGACCGTCGCCCGTGACCTGCACGGTCCCGTCCACGAGAGGCGTCGAGTCGAGGACGCGCGGGCCCGAACCCAGGGCGGGGCCGACCAGTCGGCCGGCGGTTCTGTCGCTCGCCGGATCGACGGTCCATTCGGCGTCGAACACCCGCTCACGATCCGCGTTCGAGAACTCGGCCCACTCGTAGCCGATGATCAGCGGCAGCGTCAGCGAGGCCGTGTTGGGCGGAACGAGTTCGCGGGGCACCCGCCGCACCGGACACGCGCGTTGAGGTTCGGCCCACCGAAGGGGTTCGCCCGCGCGCAGGGGCCGGCCGAGCAGCCCCGGCCATCCGTCGCGCACGACGGCCGACGCGGAGCCGAACGCCGTGGGGACATCGAGTCCGCCGGGGAACGCGACGAAGGCGCGCATGCCGGTCGCGCTGTAGCCGAGCCGGAGCACCTGGCCCGGTCGTGCCCGGACGGTGCGCCAGGTCCCCGTTTCGGCGCCGTCGAGCGTGGCGGCGCAGTCGGCCCCCGTCAGCGCCACGGCCGTCTCGACGGCGAAGCGCAGGGCGAAGCCGCCCAGGGTGATCTCGAGCGCGGCGGCCGCCGGCTCGTTGCCGAGGAGCCGGTTGGCCCAGAGGTACGCGCGCTGGTCCATGGCGCCCCCGGGAGCGAGTCCGGCCCGGCGGCCGGTCCGGCGGCCCAGATCCTGGATCGTGCAGAACGGGCCGGGACGGTCCACGACGCCGTGCGGGCTCATCCGCCCGCGGCCTCGTACTCGTCCCGGTCGATCGGGCGGAACTCGACCGAGCCTCCGGGTCGAAAGCGCGCGATCCGCTCGGCGGCATCCGCAAAGAACGCCTCGGGAACGCGGCCGATCAGACGCCAGCCCCCCGGCCCCGCCGCCGGATAGATGCCGGTGCGCCGGTCCGCGATCCCGACGGATCCCGTTTCGACCCGCGGACGGGGCGTTGTGAGGCGCGGCATCGCGATCCGCGCGTCCACGTCACCCATGTATGCGAACCCCGGTGCGAACCCGGTCGCGAGCACGGCGTACGTCGTGCCGCTGTGGAGCCGCGCCACCTCCGCCACGCCCACGCCCGCGTTCGCCGCCACGGCCTCGAGGTCGGGCGCGAGTTCCGGGTCATAGCACACAGGCAGCGACACGGGGTCGCCCGCGTCGATCCCGGGCGCCTCCGCGAGACATGCTTCAGCACCCGCGGCCAGCCTGGACTCGACATCCGTCGCGTTCCAGCTGTGGGGCGAGCCCTCGACGAGGAGCCGGTTGAAGGCCGGAATCGTCGTGCGAAGATCCGGCAGCGCCTCGCGCGCGAAGCGTTCGAGATCGAGGACCCGGGCGATCGCATCCCGGTCGGGCGCCACCGGAAGCGTGACCAGGGCGCTCACCGGCCCCGGGAAGGTGATCACCGGCGATCTACTTCTTCCGCGGCACGAGTTCGCGGATGCGGCGGAGCACCGCCGTCGCGGAGGGGTTGTCGCCGTGAACGCAGAGCGTCTCCGCCTCGACTGGAAGAGGACCCTCGGGCGTCTCCACGAATCCGTCGAGGAGATTCGCCACGTGGCCGGCGACGGCATCCGCGTCGGAGAGGACGGCCCCGTCGATCCCGCGCGCCTGGAGACGCCCGTCCGGCGCGTAGGCCCGATCGGCGAAGGCCTCGAATGCCAGCCTCAGCTCCGTGTGCTCCAACATCGCCTGGTGCCGCCGGCGCTCCGGCGTCGCCTGCAGGACGAAAGCGAGCGACGGGTCCAGGGCGGCCACGCCTTCCGCCAGCCGCGTGAGAAGCCGGTCATCCTTCATCATGGCGAGGTACAGCGCTCCGTGGGGCTTCACGTGCCGAAGCCGGACGCCCATCGCCGACGCGACGCCCTGCAGCGCCCCGATCTGCGCCTGTATCTCAAGCACCATCGAGTCGAGCGGCCAGTCCAACCGCAGGCGCCCGAAGTTCCGTCGGTCGGGATAGCCCGGGTGCGCCCCCGCCTGCACGCCGTGCGCGGCCGCCAGCTCGAGCGTCCGAGCCATCGTATCGGGATCCCCGGCATGGCCGCCGCAGGCGATGTTGGCCTGGTCGATCAGCGGCATCACCGCTTCGTCGGCCCCCTTCTCCCAGGGCCCGTAGCTCTCTCCCATGTCGCAGTTGATCAGCATACGGGAAGATACCCATGCCGGAAGGGCGCCCGCACCTGTCTCCCGCCACGACTCTCGCCACGGCCGCCCGGGACGCGGCACGGCTGGCGGCGCGCCGTCCGCCAAGCGAGAATCCATTGAGGGCCATATTGGCTACCGCGCCATATTGGCTACCGCGTTTGTCAACGGGAGCCCGTGCAATATGAAGCGACGACTCACCCGGACCATGGCGCTGGCGGTTCTGTCCGCGCTCGTTCTTGGACTCGCGGCCTCGGATGCGCGCGCGCAGGACGAACATCTCGAGATCGCGAAACGCGTGCTGTCGAGCGTCCCGCTGTTCGACGGGCACAACGATCTCCCCTGGGCGATCCGGAACGCGGACGCGCCCCGCGATGTCCGCGCCTACGACATCTCGCGCCCCACGCCGGGGCACACCGATCTCGCCCGCCTTCGGGCCGGCGGCGTCGGGGCCCAGTTCTGGTCCGTCTACGTCCCGGCCTCGGTCATGGGGGAGGGCGGCGGCGCGCGCATGCAGCTGGAGCAGATCGACATCGCGCTCCAGATCATCTCCGATCACCGCGAGGATCTGGGGCTCGCGTATACCGCCGCCGAGGTGATGGACCAGTTCCACCGCGGCAAGGTCGCCTCGATGCTCGGCATGGAGGGAGGCCACGCGATCGAGAACTCGCTCGGCGCCCTGCGTGCTTTCTATGCGCTCGGCGTCCGGTACATGACGCTCACGCACAGCGCCAACCTCCCGTGGGCCGACTCCTGCTGCGCGCTGCCCGAACTCGGAGGGCTCTCGCCGTTCGGCCGGGAAGTCGTACGCGAGATGAACTGGCTGGGCATGCTGGTCGACATCTCCCACGTGTCGCCGGGGAGCATGCACGATGCGCTCGACGTGGCCGAGGCGCCGGTCATCTTCTCGCATTCCTCCGCCAGGGCGGTGACGGACCACCCCCGCAACGTCCCGGACGATGTGTTGCGGCGGCTGCCGGAGAACGGCGGCGTGGTCATGGTCACGTTCGTCGAGTCCTTCGTGAACCAGGACGTCGCGACCTACGTCGGCCCATCGGAGGGACGCCCGCGCGCCACGATGGCCGACGTCGTGGCGCATATCGAGCACATCCGCGACGTGGCGGGGATCGACCACGTCGCGATCGGGGGCGACTACGACGGAATCGACCGGGGGCCGGTCGGACTGGAGGACGTGTCGACCTACCCCGCCCTGTTCGCCGAACTCTCCCGCCGCGGGTGGACCGAATCCGAACTTCGGGCCCTCGCGGCCGACAACCTGCTTCGCGTCATGAGGGCCACCGAAGCGACCGCGCGCCGGCTCCAGGCCGAACGCGGTCCTTCCATGGCCACGATCGAGGAACTGGACGGGCTGGTGCCTTGAGGCCGGCTGTCCCCAACCGAGAGGAAAGACCCATGAGAACAGCGCTGCTCAGACGGACCCCGACCGCACGGGCCCTTCCGCTTGGAATGATCGCGGTCCTCTTCTCCGCGGCCTCCCTCGCCGCCCAGGACGTGGCGGGCATCGTACTCGTGGAACCGTTCAAGGTGGGGACGTTCGCGATCAGAGACGTTCCGCGCGTCGGGCTCGTGCTGCGTGACGCCTTCATCGTCGACATCGAACTGGC
>VXMR01000044.1 GCA_009841005.1 Gemmatimonadales bacterium | reverse complement strand
ATTCGAAGCCCGAGTTCCGTCCGGGCCGCGTGCGGTACTGCGGCCGTCCCTCGAACAGGTGGGCCCCGCCTCCCGCCGCGACCGACCCGTCCGCGCCGATCTCGTGCAGCGGCGTGACATCGTCCAGCACCCAGAACCCCCGGCCCATCGTCGAGAGCGCGAGGTCCTGCCGGTACACCTCGATGTCCGTCACCGGCGTCAGCGGGAGGTCGAGCTGGAAGGACTGCCACGTCGCCCCGTCATCGAAGGAGATGAAGAGCCCGAACTCCGTCCCCGCGTACAGGAGGCCCGCGCGGTCCGGATCCTCGCGCACGACCCGCACGGGCACGTCCGCCGGGATCCCGTTCGTCCCGTCGGTGAGAAGCGTCCACGTCTCGCCCGCGTCCTCCGTCCGGTAGACGTACGGCCGGAAGTCGCCGAGCAGGAAGCGGTACCCGGCCACGTACACCTTGTCCGGATCGTGCCGGGAGATGTCGATCGAGTTGATGCGGCCCTCGGGCGGCATGTCCGCCGGCGTCACATTCTCCCAGGACGCCGCGCCATCCAGCGTCACGTACACCGGGCCATCGTTCGCACCCGTCCAGATCACTTCGGGGTCGTGCGGCGAGGCCTCGATCACGTAGAGCGTGGAGTAGTGCTCCTCGCCCGTCGCGTCGCGCGTGATCGGCCCGCCCGACACCATCTGCCGCTCGGGAGGGAACGCCGTGAGGTCCGGCGAGATCCGCTCCCACGTGCGACCCCCGTCGCGCGTGCGATGCACGTACTGCGAGCCGTGATAGACAAGGTTCGGGTCGTGCGGCGACACCTCGATGGGCACGACGCGCTGGAAGCGGTAGGGGAGGTTGGCGGGGTTCGTCCCGTACATGTTCACCGCGCCGACGTAGTACTGCTGTTCCTGCCCGGTACGCTGGTTGTAGACCCCGAAACGCCCCTTGCAGTTCGCGTACACGACGTCGGGATCGCCCGGCTTCGGTACGGCGGGACCCGTCTCGCACCCGCCCGGCGAGCGCCAGTAGGCGTCGGGGCCGCCCGGCGCGGAGAGCGAAGGCTGCCGGCTCGGCACCGCGACCGTATAGGCATCATCCTGCTGTCCGGCGTAGAGCCAGTACGGGAAGCGGTCGTCCACATCGACCTGGTAGAGTTCAGCGGTGGGCTGGTTGTTGACCGGCGACCACGTCTGACCGCCATCCAGCGTCACGACTCCGCCGCCGTCGCTCCCGTGCACCATGATCCGCGAGTCGTCGGGGTTGATCCACAGATCGTGGTCATCCCCATGGACGTTCGGGATCGTGCTGAAGGTCTCTCCGCCGTCCGTCGACTTCCAGGTGGACAGATTGAGGACATAGACGACATTCCCATCCATCGGGTCCGCAATCACGTTCGCGAAGTAGAAGGGCCGGTGCATGAGCTGGTTCCGCGGGTCGTCGTTGACCAGCTCCCACGTCTCGCCCGCGTCGTCCGAGCGGTACAGGCCCTCGATCGGTTCGGGCGCCTCCACTAGCGCGTAGACCCGGTCGGGCATGTCCGCCGAGACGGAAAAGTCGACCTTGCCGATGAGGCCGTCCGGGAGCCCGGCCGTGATCCGCCGCCACGTGTCGCCCCCATCCGTCGTCTTCCAGATCCCGTCTTCGTCGCTCGCCCCGGAGATGATCGACCACGGATACCGCTGCGCCCGCCACATCGCGGCGTAGATCACGTCGGGATCCGCCGGGTGGAACTCGAGGTCGACCGCCCCGACGGAGTCCGAGGTGAAGAGGATGCGCTCCCAGTCGAGGCCGCCGTTCGAGGAACGATAGACGCCCCGCGTCTCATTGTTGATGAACGGGTTTCCCATCGCGGCCGCATAGACGAGGTCGGGATTCTCGGGATGGGCCTTCACGGACGGGACCTGGCCCGCGTCCTCGAGTCCGACGTGGTCCCACGTCTCTCCCGCGTCCGTCGACTTATGGATGCCCTTCCCGATGATGATATTCGAGCGGATGCCGTCCGAGCCCGTGCCCACATAGATGATATTCGGGTCCGAGTCGGCCGCTTCGATATGGCCGATGGAGGGAGACCGGAAATATCCGTCGGAGATATTCTCCCACGTCATCCCGTAGTTCGTCGTCTTCCACACGCCGCCGCCGGTCGCCCCCTGGTAGAAGGTGTGGGGATGGGACCGGTGTCCCTCGACCGCCGTGACGCGGCCGCCGCGCGACGGGCCGACGAAGCGGAAGGAGAGGCCGCCGAAGAGACTTGGATCGACCGTGTCCGCAGACGGGGCCGGGTTTCGGACGCCGGCGGGAAGTTCACCCGCGCTCGCGCCATCCTGTGCGACGAGAGGCCCCGCGAGGGCGGCGACGGCAACCAGAGGTGCGAGAACGGTTCGTGTTCCGGGAATCGCGGCGGAGAATCGCATGCCTGCTCCTGAGTTATCGTGCCTTGACGAGCGCTTCGCCTGCGAGGGCGTCCGTGAAGCGGCCCCCGTCGATCGCGAGCGTACCATTGACGAGGGAGTACTCGACCCCCTCGGCGAGACCGTGCGGGTCGTCGTATTCGGCGGTGTCGCGGAACCGCTCGAGGTCCACGACGATGACATCGGCGACCGCGTCTGTTCGGAGCACGCCGCGACCTTCGATCCCGTACACGCGGGCCGGGAGCGCAGTCATGGCGTGAATCGCCTGTTCGAGCGTGGTGACGCCTTCCTCCATCACGTACTTGCGGATCCGCCGCGGGAAGGCGCCGAAGCCGCGCGGGTGAGGGTGTCCTTCGCCCGGCACCCAGAGCGAACCGTCGGACGCGGTCATCATCCAGGGCTGCGCCATGAAGCGCTCGATGTCCTCGTCGTTCATGTTGAAGGAGGTCAGGCCGGTGCCTCCGCCGCCTCCGCGCGCCTCCACGAGCAGGGCGAGCGCGGTCTCGATCGCGTCCACCCCGCGCTCCTCCGCGACATCGGCCAACGTCCGGCCCCCGTGGGGGCCGCCCTGGAGCATGAGCCGGTCGGCGCCGCCCCGGCGGTCGAGGTTCTCCCACATCTCCGGCACGAGCCGGGCGCGTTCACCGGGATCCTCGATGCGCTCGTACAGGTCGCCGCCCTCGCCGGCGAGCGCCCAGCGGGGGACCAGGGCTCCGATAATGCTCGTGCCGGAGGCCCCGTAGGGATACTGGTCCGCGTAGACCGGGAGACCTTCCGCCCGGGCGGCCTCGATGCGGCGGACGACCTCGGCGGACTCGCCCCATACCCGGGGACCGAGCGCCTTGACGTGAGTGACGACGCCGGTGATGCCGGAGCCCCGCGAGATCTCGATGACCTCGTCGACGGCCCCGAGCAGGCCGATCGAATAGTCCGACTCGTCGCGGATGTGGCTCTGGTACACGGCTCCGTACCCGGCCGCGATCTTCGCGAGTTCGACGACCTCGCCGGTGGGGGCGTACGACCCCGGCGAATAGTAGAGGCCGGAGGAGAGCCCGAAGGCGCCCCCGTCCATCCCGTCGCGCACGAAAGTCCGCATGCGGTCGAGTTCCTCGGGCGTGGCCTCGCGCGCCTGCATCCCGAGCACCGCGCGGCGGACGCTCCCGTGCCCGATGAGTTGCCCCACGTTCACCCCGACGCCGGGGGCCCGAATCCGCGCCCGCTGGTCGGCGAGGTCGACGGTGCCGCCGCCATCGGGGTTCGCGAAGATCGTCGTGATCCCCTGCGCGAGGAGGGGGCGCGCCGTCCGCAGTTCGTCGCGCAGCAGCGCCGGCATGGCGTGGGAATGCGTGTCGATGAAGCCGGGGAAGATGTGCAGGCCGTTCGCGTCAATGACCCGGCCGGCGGTGGCCGCGCCCAAGTCGCCCACGGCCGCGATCCGGTCCCCGTCGATCGCGACGTCGCCGGCGCGCGGCGGCCCACCCGAACCGTCCACGAGGGTGCCGCCGCGGATGACGAGGTCGTAACTCTGGGCTGCGGCGGGCCGGGCGGCGGCCGTCCCCGCAAGCAGGCCCGCCGCGGTGAGGACGGCCGGGAGCGCCCGTCCGGCGTGGCGGCGCGGGGTTGGGGAAAGCATGTTGTCGTCCATGCGCTCGAATCTGTCGGATCGCACGCGACCCGCACAAGAAAGCGGTGCCCGAAGCGGGCCCGCACGGAGAAGGTTCCCGCAGGCACCCTCATCGGAGGCACTCATGCGCCGGTATCGTTTTCCGCTCTCGCTCTCCCTCCCGCTGGCCGGGTTCGCGGCCGCCGTCTTCTTCGCGGCCGGAGTCTCCCTCGCGAAACCCGTCGCACTCGAAGCGCAGGCGTTCGAGGACGCGCGCGGGGACATGTCCATCGCCCTCGCGGGCGACGCGATCATCTCCCGGAAGATGTCTCCGTACCGGGAGCCCGAGTTTCTCGCGCTGCGCGACATCATCCAGAGTGCGACCACCGCGTTCGTGAACCTCGAGATCCTGTTCCACGACTACGAGGACGACGTGATCCCGGCGGCGGCGAGCGGCGGCACCTACATGCGGGCGGAGCCGGAAATCGCGCACGAACTCGCCTGGTTCGGGTTCGACATGGTGAGCCTCGCGAACAACCACACGATGGACTTCGGCGCCGGCGGGGCGAGGCGCACCGTGGCGGCGGCCGAGGCGGCGGGACTCGCCGTCGCCGGCTTCGGCGAGAACCTCGCGCGGGCGAGGGCCCCGGCCTACGTGGACACGCCCGGCGGCCGGGTCGCGCTGATTTCGATCGCCTCGACCTTCGCCGACGCGATGCGGGCCGGCCACCAGCGGCCGGACGTGCGGGGGCGGCCGGGGCTGAGCCCGATCCGGTACGAGCGGCACGTGACCGTGAGCGCCGATCAAATGGCGGGCCTCCGCGACGCGCTCTCTGTGGCGGGACGGAACGGCGGTTCCGGCTCGACGCTGAACTTCGGCGGCATGACGTTTGTGGTGGGCGACAAGCCGGACGTGAAGACGGTGCCGCACGCCGGGGACCTGGCGGAGATCATCGAAGTCGTGAAGGAGGCGCAGCGTCAGGCCGAGTGGGTCATCGTCACGAGCCACTCGCACGAAGGCGCGGACCGCCGCGAGGTGCCGGCGGACTT
Organism: Gemmatimonadales bacterium; assembly: GCA_009841005.1. Classification (GTDB taxonomy): domain Bacteria; phylum Gemmatimonadota; class Gemmatimonadetes; order Palauibacterales; family Palauibacteraceae; genus Palauibacter; species Palauibacter polyketidifaciens. The sequence continues at coordinate 577 of VXMR01000044.1, read as the reverse complement.
CCTCGTCGACGTCGCCCGGGCGACCGTCGACGCCGGCGCGGACATGTTCGTGGGCCACGGCCCCCACATCCTGCGGGCGGTCGAGATGTACCGGGGAAAGCCGATCTTCTACTCGCTGGCGAACTTCGCCATGCAGAACGAGACGATCGAGTTCCAGCCGCAGGACAACTACGAGGCCCAGGGGCTGGGGTACCAGGACCTTCCGGGCCGGTTCCAGGATGTGCGGATCGAGCGGGCCGGCGCCTCATCCTTCCCGGCGGGGAAGGGGTTCTGGGAGAGCGTCGTCCCCGTCGTGGAGTACGAGGGCGGGAAGCTGAAGGAGGTCCAACTCCACCCGATCACCATGGGCTGGCAGTTGCCGCGGCCGGTGCGGGGGCGGCCGATGATGGCCGACGACGCGCACGGGCAGGAGATCCTCGAGGGTCTCGCGAAGCTCTCCGCCGAGTTCGGGACGACGATGACGATCGAGAACGGCGTCGGCGTCATCCGACCCTGACGCCGGCTGTCGACCGGACGGGCGCAGGCTAGACGGGGGCGGGCGAGATCTCCTTGCGGCTGTCTGTTTTACAAATATCCG
>VXMR01000104.1 GCA_009841005.1 Gemmatimonadales bacterium | reverse complement strand
CCGCGAGGGAGGCCGGACGGTGGGCGCCGGGGTCGTCACCGCCATCCACGACTAGGGAGCAAAAATGAGGGTTCGGATTACGCTCGAATGTACGGAGTGCAAGGAGCGCAACTATTCGACGACGAAGAACCGGCGGACCCATCCGCAGCGGGCCGAACAGAAGAAGTACTGTCGCCGCTGTAACGGACATAAAATGCACAAGGAAACACGGTAAGAGGTTCGATTGGCCGGCATCGTCAGAAGAACCCAGGAATTCGCGGAACAGGTACAGGTCGAGATGCGTCGGGTCACGTGGCCCGACAAGGATCAGTTGCGCGGTGCAACGATCGGCATCCTGATCTTCGTCTTCATCATGGCCATCATCATCGGGGCAATGGATTCGGTCTTCGCGGCGGCGGTGCGATTCATCGTCAGGTCGTTCGGTGGTTGAGTCCGCGGGCGGGGGAGCCGCGCAGACCGGTCTTCCCGGGGACGCGCCGCGCTGGTACGCGCTGCAGACGTACTCGGGTCACGAGAAGAAGGTGAAGACCCTCCTGGAGCAGAAGATCCAGGAGTACGGGGATGAGCCTCCGATCCGGGAGGTCATCGTCCCCACGCAGGAAGTCGTCGAGATCAAGGGAGGGAAGCGCGTCAAGTCGACGAAGCGGCTCTACCCGGGCTACGTGCTGATTCAGATGCTGCTGGATCAGAACACGATGTACGTCGTCAACAACGTTCCCGGCGTCATCAAGTTCGTGGGGAGCGGGAAAGACCCCCAGCCGCTCAAGACCGAGGAGATGAACAAGATCCTCGGCATCGCGGATGAACTCGAGCAGGCGGGTCCGGAAACGGAGATCCCCTTCCGTCCGGGACAGGTCGTGGAAGTCATGGAAGGACCGTTCAGCGATTTCAGCGGAACGGTGGAAGAAGTGTTTGCGGAGAAGGGCAAGGTGCGCGTGCAGGTGAGCCTGTTCGGACGCCCGACCTCGGTTGAACTCGACTACACGCAGCTGCAGGGGTTCTGATGCCGCCGAAGAAACAGGTTACCGGGTTCATCAAGCTGCAGATTCCGGGGGGGCAGGCGAATCCGGCCCCGCCCGTGGGTCCTGCCCTGGGCCAGCACGGCCTCAACATCATGGACTTCTGCAAGGCGTTCAACGCCCAGACGCAGCAGGAAGCCGGCACGATCATCCCGGTCGAGATCACGGTCTACAAGGACCGGACGTTCAGCTTCATCACCAAGACGCCACCGGCGGTGGAGCTGCTCAAGAAGGAACTCGGCCTCCAGTCGGGTTCTCCGGTCCCCAATCGGGAGAAGGTCGGCAAGGTCACGGACGACCAGCTGCGCAGGATCGCCAGGATCAAGATGAAGGATCTCAACGCGGCCGATGAAGAGGCCGCGATGCGGATGATCGCGGGCACCGCACGATCCATGGGGATCGAGCGGGCCGACTGATCGGGAGAGATCGCGCAACATGCCGAAACACGGCAAGAAATATCGCTCCGCGGTAGAGGCCGTTCCATCGAACGGCGCCCTTGCACCGCGCGAGGCGCTCGAGTGTGTGCAGAAAGCGGCGTTCGCGAACTTCGACGAAACGGTCGAGGCCGCGGTACGCCTCGGCGTGGACCCGCGCAAGGCGGACCAGATCGTGCGCGGCACGGTCATCCTGCCTGCAGGCACGGGCCGCAAAGTGCGCGTGCTCGCCCTTGTGAAGGCGGACCGGGCGGCCGAGGCGGAGGAGGCCGGCGCGGACTACGTGGGAACCGACTACATCGAGCAGATTCAGGAGGGCTGGCTCGAGTTCGATGTAGCGATCGCGACGCCGGATCTCATGAAGGACGTTGCCAAGCTGGGCCGGATACTCGGTCCGCGCGGCCTCATGCCCACGCCGAAGGCCGGCACGGTCACCATGGACGTGAGTCGGGCCGTTCGCGAATCGAAGGCGGGCAAGATCGAATTCCGGGTGGACCGTACCGGCAACGTGCATGCGCCGATCGGAAAAGTGAGCTTCGAACTCGACCAGCTGAACGAGAATCTCGATGCCCTCATGGACGAGATCGTGCGGTTGAAGCCCGCCGCGGCGAAGGGCCGGTATGTGAAGAGCGTGACCGTGACCAGCACGATGGGTCTCGGTGTCTCCGTCGACGAGGACCTGTACCGATAGATCCATGAGACTCGAAGAAAAGCAGCGCGTCACGCAGGAACTCACTGCGCAGATCGAAGAGAGCGGGACGATCTACCTGACCGACTTCACGGGACTGAACGTGAAGGCGATCACGGATTTCCGAACGCGGCTCCGAGACGAGGGCCTGAGCTATCGGGTCGTGAAGAACACCCTCATGAAGCGGGCGCTCGAAGATCTGGATCTCCCGGATCTGAGCGCCCATCTCGAGGGACCGACGGGGCTCATCCTCAGCGACGCCGACCCCGTGACGCCGGCCAGAGTGCTGAAGGACTTCGCGAAGGCGAACGAGGACCGGCCGGTGGTGAAGGTCGGCGTCATCAATCGGGTGGAAACGTCGCCGGAGGAAGTGAGGCGCATCGCCGATCTTCCATCGCGCGAGGTTCTGCTCGGCAGCATCGCGGGCGGGCTCACGGCGAGCGTCGGTGGCATCGCCGGCGTGCTGAATGCGCTCCTCCGCGACATCGCAGACATGATCGAACAGGTCGGAAGGAAGAACGAGTCCGCCTGAGGTGGGACGCATGCCCGCGATGTGCGGGTGTGCGGAATGCGTACAGGATCCAGGGAACGGAAGAACATGTCCAAAATCGACGATCTTCTGCAGCAGATCGGCTCGCTGACGGTGCTCGAAGCCGCCGAGCTGAAAGACAAGATGGAGGAAACCTTCGGCGTGTCGGCTTCGGCGCCGGTCGCCGTCGCCGCCGCTCCCGGCGGCGCAGGGGACGCCGCCGAGGAGGAGCAGACGGAGTTCGATGTCGTCCTCACGGCGGTGGGCAGCAAGAAGATCCAGGTGATCAAGGTCGTGCGGGAAGTGACGAGCCTGGGTCTCAAGGAGGCGAAGGCCGTCGTCGACAACGCCCCCGGACCCGTGAAGGAAGGCGTGTCCAAGGAGGAGGCGGAGGAGATCAAGGCCAAGCTCGAAGAGCAGGGCGCCACGGCGGATCTCAAGTAGCCGCGCTGAAGAGCGTGGCAGGCCCCGGCGTCGATCATCCGATCGGTTCCGGACTGCGGAGAGACCGCAGCCGGGCCGATGACGCAGGGGTCCGACCTCACACCGTGCACGAACCGGCGCGACCGCTCGCGGGTGGTCTCCGGTATTTGCGCATCTCCCATGTACTCGCGGGGTTCCCCGCGGGAGGTACGATTTGACGGCCAACGGCAGACCTGCGGTCTCGTTCGACAAGCTCGCCCGCCCCATGCACATGCCGCATTTCCTGGACGTGCAGCGCGAGGCGTTCGAGCGTCTGCTGCAATCGAAGGCGGTGGAGGAGGAGCGCCGGGACCTCGGTCTCGAGCGTGTTTTTCGGGAGATTTTTCCGATCACGGACGTCAACGAGAACTTCTCGCTGGAGTTCGTCAGCTACTCGCTCGGAGATCCGAAGTACGAGGTCGAGGAGTGCATCGAGCGCGACATGACCTACTCCGCGCCGCTGAAGGCGCGGCTCCGGCTGGTCATCTTCGAGACGGTCGGGAAGGACGACGAAAAGCGTCCCGGCGATATCCTGGAGAAGGAAGTCTATCTCGGGGACCTGCCGCTCCTGACGGAGCAGGGAACGTTCGTCGTGAACGGAGCGGAGCGGGTCATCGTGAGCCAGCTTCATCGTTCCCCCGGCGTCGTATTCGAAGAGACGCTGCACCCCAACGGCACGCGCCTGTTTTCGTCCCGGATCATCCCGTTCCGCGGATCCTGGGTCGAGTTCACCCTCGACATCCACGACGTGATCCACGTCCACATCGACAAGAAGAAGAAGTTCCCCGCTACCGCACTGCTGAGGGCGTTCGGCTACGGGCGGGACGTGGACATCCTCGAATGCTTCTGCCGGCGTCGGCTCGTGCGGATCGATGCGGAGGGTGACGAGGAGTCCTCGACGCATCGCGAGGTCACGGGCACGCTGGTGGCCCGGAGCATCGCGAACCCGGACTTCGGGGAGGATCCCGAGGCGCTGGAACTGCGCGGCTACGAGCCCGCGCCGGACGCGCCGCACTGGCTGGCGGACGACCTTCCCGGCTCGGATGGCGGGGAGCCGGTTGCGGCCCTCGGCGACCCGCTCGACGCGGAGTTGATGCAGCGCATCCTCGATCAGGAGATCACGAGTGTCGAGGTGTTCGAGGCGGAGGATGCTTTCATCGTGCGCCGTGGGGAGACCCTGAGCGAAGAAGCCCTCGAACGCCTCGAGCGCGCGGGTGTGTCCGAAGTCGAGGTGTACTCGAGCGCGACCTTTGTACCGCTGCGCGGGACCTACGAAGACCTCGCGATGCGCCGCGACTGGAGTTCGAGCCCGCAACTCGCCGCCGATGTCGTGGCCGAGGACACCGGAGAAGTCCTGGCCGAGAAGGGGGCGCGCTTCGATTCGAGCCTGTTCGCGCAACTCAAGGCGGAGAAGGCTCGCGAGGCCCTGGTGTTCACGGGCGGTCCGCGCGGGGAGTCCCCGCTGCTGCGCAATACGCTCGCGAAGGATCCGACGGCGAGCGAGGCGGCCGCGCTGCACTCCATCTATTCCCTCGTGCGGCCCGGCGAGGCGCCGAACCTGGCGACGGCCCGGGGCGCGCTCGATCGGCTTTTCTTCAACCCCAAGCGATACGACCTGGGCCGGGTGGGGCGACACAAGATCAACCACCGGCTCAAGGACGTGTATCGGCTGCTCGGCCTCGATATCCCTGCGGGCGATCTCGTGGTGCTGGACCCGTCCGACTTCGTGGCGATCGTCCGCTATCTGGTCGAACTGCACGAGGGCCGCGGGTACACGGACGACATCGACCACCTGGGGAACCGCCGCGTGCGGTCCATCGGCGAGCTCATCGCGAACCAGTTTTCCGTCGGACTGTCGCGCATGGCCCGCCTCGTCCGCGAGCGGATGTCGATCAACAGCGACCCCGAGAAGATCTCCATCGACGACCTCGTGAACGCGCGTACGGTAAGCGCCGTCATCCAGGCTTTCTTCGGCAGCTCGCAGCTCAGCCAGTTCATGGATCAGACGAACCCGCTCTCCGAACTCACGCACAAGCGTCGCCTGAGCGCGCTGGGTCCGGGCGGGCTGACGCGGGAGCGCGCGGGCTTCGAGGTGCGGGACGTGCACTACTCGCACTACGGGCGGATGTGTCCGATCGAGACCCCCGAGGGGCCGAACATCGGGCTCATCACTTCGGTGACCACCTACTCCCGCCTGAACGAGCTGGGCTTCCTCGAGACCCCCTACCGCAGGGTGGTCAACGAGCGGGTCTCGCAGGACGAAATCGTCTGGCTCTCGGCGAGCGAAGAGGAGGAATACTCCGTCGCGCAGGCGAACGCGGAACTCAACCCCGATGGGACGTTCGCCCGCTCGCTCGTCCTCTGCCGGCGGCGCGACGACTATCCGCTGCTGCCGCCGGACGAGATCGACTTCATGGATGTCGCGCCCGATCAGCTGGTGGCCGTGTCGCCCGCTCTCATTCCGTTCCTCGAGCACGATGACGCGAACCGGGCGCTGATGGGATCGAACATGCAGCGGC
>VXMR01000034.1 GCA_009841005.1 Gemmatimonadales bacterium | reverse complement strand
AGAAGTAGATCGCCCCGAAGAGCGCGAACAGGCTTCCTCCGAAGAGCACGTAGTGGATGTGCGCGACGATGAAGTACGTGTCGTGGATGTAGATGTCGACCGGCGTCGAGGCCATGAAGACCCCTGACAGGCCTCCGATCGCGAACATCGCGACGAACCCGATCGCGAAGAGCATCGCGGAGTGCAGCTGGAGGTTCCCCCGCCACATCGTGCCCATCCAGTTGAACGTCTTGATCGCGGAAGGCACGGCGATGAAGAGCGTCGAGACCGTGAACGCGAGTCCCAGCGTCGGGTTCATCCCGCTCTGGAACATGTGGTGGCCCCACACGATGAAGCCCAGGAAGGCGATCGAGACGAGCGCCAGGACCATCGCCTTGTACCCGAACACCGGCTTCCGCGAGCCCACGGAGAGGATCTCGGAGGTGAAGCCCATGGCCGGGAGGATGAGGATGTAGACCTCCGGGTGGCCGAAGAACCAGAACAGGTGCTGCCACAGGAGCGGCTGTCCGCCCCCCTCGGGGAGGAAGAAGCTCGTTCCTATGGTCTGGTCGAAGATGAGCATGATCCCCGCCGCCGAGAGCACCGGCATGGCGAGCAGCGCGAGGATCGCCGTGATGAACAGCGACCAGATCGTGAGCGGCATGCGCATCCAGGTCATGCCCGGCGCGCGCATGTTGATCGTCGTCGTGATGTAGTTCACCGAGCCCAGGATCGAGGAGAGCCCGATGAAGACGAGCGCCACCAGCCACAGGACCTGTCCCAGGCCTACGCCGGTCAGGTCGGGACGGGCGCTGAGCGGCGCGTAGAGCGTCCACCCGGCCCCCGCCGCGCCTCCCAGCACGAAGAAGCTCGCCAGGGTGAGGATCCCGGCCGGCACCATGGCCCAGAAGGAGAGCATGTTGAGCCGCGGGAACGCCATGTCGTGCGTCCCCAGCTGCAGCGGGATGAGGTAGTTCGCCCACACGCCCACGAGCATCGGCATGATGGCGAGGAACACCATCACCGAGCCGTGCATCGTGACAAGTGCGTTGTAGAACTCCGGCAGGATGTACCCGCTCGCCACCATCGTCTCCGGGAAGATCCCGCCGAGCGGCAGTTCGCCCCGTGCCGGCCATGCGATCTGGTATCGCATGAGCATCGCCAGCAGTCCCCCGATCATGAGGAAGAAGAGCGTGTAGATCAGGAACTGGATCGCGATGACCTTGTGGTCGGTCGAGAAGATGTACTTGCGCAGGAAGGACTGCTCGTGCTCCTCGTGCAGGATCGCCTGCCCGGTCGCCTCCGCTACGATCGTCGCCATATCAGCCTTTCTCGATCACTGGGCGGTCGCCGTCGCCTGGCTGGCCTGCCAGGCGTCGAAGTCCGCCGCGCTGTGCACGGTTACGCTCGCCATCATGTAGTAGTGGCCCAGGCCACACAGCTCGGCGCACGCGATCTCGAAGTCCCCGGTCTGGGTCGCGTCGAACCACACCGGGATCGTCATGCCCGGAACCGCGTCCTGCTTCACGCGCAGCTCCGGGATGAAGAAGGAGTGGATCACGTCCTCGGATTCGAGCAGGATCGTGATGTCCTCGTTCACGGGGAAGTGGAACTGGTTGCGGACGGTGAAATCATCCCCCGTCCCCAACTCCAGATCGGCTCCCGGATAGGTGATGTTCCACTCGAACTGCTTGCCGACGACGAGGAACTCGAGCGCGTCCTCCGGACGGTTGGAGGCGCCCTTGATGTCATGCCACACGGCGGCCGAGTAGGCGCCGAGGATCGCAATGATGATTGCCGGGATCACCGTCCAGATGATCTCCAGCTTGTTCGATCCGTGCGTGTAATGCGCCCTGGCTCCTTCGCGTCCCCGGTACTTGATGCAGAACCAGAGGATCCCGCCCTCCACCAGGAGGAACGCGATTCCGGTGATGACGAGGATGATCCAGAACAACTGGTCGATCACGACGCCGAATGTCGAATAGTTCGGGGGCAGCGCCCAATCCACGAGCTATCTCCTTCCAGGTGAGCCCTTCGGGGGAACGGGAACGCGAGCGGGACCCGGCGACCCGCTCGGGCCGCCGGATCCCGCGCCTGGAGTTACTGGGTGCGCTCCACCCGGATACGCTTCGTACCGTGCTCGAGGACCAGCGCTTCGCCCATGGGGACGTCGGCGCCCATCATCTCGCCGCTGTAGTCGAACGAGGCCTCGGCCGTCCCGCCCGCCGTGACGGTCACGCTCGACGTCATCGTTCCGAACTCCTCGTGCCACGCCGTCATCGTGTAGTCGCCGGCGGGGACGTTGGCGATCGAGTAGCTCCCGTCGGTGCCCGTCACCGCGAAGTACGGGTGGTCGACGACGCCGATGTACGCCTGCATCCAGCCATGCACGTCACACCGCACGGGAACCATCACCTCGGCCACCGCGAAGCGCTGCGTGCTCGTGATCCCGGCCCGCGGCTGGCTGATGTTGAAGCCGCGGTTCTCGGTCGGGGTGGCGTTGATGTTGTGGAGCAGGTTGTCGCTGTTCGAGATCTCGATGTCCTGCCCGCTCTGCACGCCGAGCACGTGCGGCGTGTAGCGGCAGTTCACCTGGTCGAGCGTCGCGGCGCCCGACGCGGCCGGCGCGCCGGAAACCCCCTCGCTCAGGTAGACGAACACGTTGGCGAGGCCCCCACCGGAGACGAGGACGTTCTGGGCCATGGGCCCGTCCGCGCCATAGCCGGCGGCGCAGTCCGCCTCGGCCGACATGTCGATGGCCTCCATCGTCGGGGCCGTCCCGCCGAAGTTGGCCATGCCCGAGATCGTACCCACCGTGGACGGGTCCACCGCGGCGGCGGCCGGCGCCGCTTCGCCCGCGTCGTCCGCCGCACCTTCGGACGATCCGCCGCCGCCGCCACAGGCGGCCATCGCCGCGACGGCCAGCATGGCGGCCGAGCGGTTCCAGAAATGCGATCGCATTGACTTACCTCCGTACCAGAAGCTGTTGCGCAATTGGCTGTTGAGAGCCCTTCCCCGTTGCTTCATCGATCCCTCCGGCGGTCCTGGGCCCGGCGCACGAGAACGAGACCGAAGGCCCCCGTCAAGAGCATGGCCAGCAGGGGCGTCACGACGACCGTGCTGGATGCCGGAGGTTCGAGGAGAATGTAGTACCACGTACTCACGGAACTGCGCTTTCCGACCTCGGCGCTGGACCCATCCCACGCCTGGAAAGCGATGGGCGTCGGAGTGCCCTCCACGAAGTCGAGGCCGTCGCTCTCGACCTCGATCGAGCGGCGGACATAGAGCGTCCAGCGCCCCTCCTCCCACGTCGCCTCGCCGGCTACCGGATCCTCGGCGAGCGGTTCGACGGAGTCCAGGCCCCGGCCCCGGCCCGCGCCGATGCCGGTCTCCGAGTCCCACGTCCAGAGATAGACCGGTTCGCGGGCGTCTCCCATCAGGAAGTACGGCCGGTCGGTGCCCTCCGGCAGTTCGAAGGGGAACTGGAGGAGCACGGCGTCCGGGGGCCGCACAGTCGGCGCGCCGGCGCTGTCGAGGGCGATCGGCTCCGCTCCGTCGAGATCGAGCGCGGCCGTGATCTTGTTCTGCCACTCGTCCCAGTTCGGGTCCGGGCTGTTCGACGGGTCGTTCCACTGCACGCGCAGCGCGATGTCGTTTCCGTCGTGGAGCCCCTGCACCCAGAGCCCGTCGACTGTCGGAGAGAAGTTGCGCGGCAGCTGCACGACCTGGCCGGACAGCGGGAAGTAGAAGGCCTCGACGCCCGCCCAGGCTTCTTCCCCGCCATCGGCCGGAAGCCCGCCCTCCGCCCGCCCCACGCGGATCACCTCCCGCAGCGGCGGCACCTCGCGCGGTCCGAACGAGGCGAGGTAGTGCGACAGCTGCCAGACCTCATCGGGCGAGACGACGCCCGAGTTCATGGCGTCGATCGCCGACGGCATCGGCGTGCCGTCCAGCCCCGTCAACATCCTCGTGTGCATGTCCTCGACGCTGCTGCCGCCGTTCAGGACCCACGCCTCCGTGAGGTCGGCCGCGCGAATGGGGAGCCCCCGCCAATCCTCGAGCGTCGGCGCCGAGGTCCCATCGCCCCGCCCGGAGAGGCCGTGGCACTCTTCGCACAGCATCGTGAGATACGCCGCCGCCCCCGCCTCGATCGCCGCGGGACCCCCGCCGGGATCCGATCCGAAGTCCAACGGCTCGGGAGCGGGACCCTGGGCGAAGAACCTCGAGAAGCTCTTCAGGTAGACGATGAGGTCGTCGATCTCCTGGTCGGAGAGATTGGGCCAGCCCGGCATCGTCGTGCCGGGGAGTCCGTTCTCGATCGCGAACCGGATGTCGGCGTCCGTCGGGAGCTGCCCGCTCCCGGTCGTCCGGATCTGGTAGAGCGCCTGCGTGAAGTCGCGCGGCCGCGGCAGCATCGACGCGGCGGCCGAGCCATCCCCCTGCCCGGTTTCGCCGTGACACTCCGCGCACCAGCGATCGTACACGACCTTGCCGGCGGCGGCCGCGTCTTCCTGTCCCGCGAGCGCGGACGGCGTGCCCGCGAAGAGGGCGATGAGCACGATTTCCGTTCCGCGCGGCGCCCTCATTCGTGCCCCCCTTCCTCTTCCCAGGTGCGCGGCGGGAACCCCGTCTGGTCGTAGAGATAGAGGATCACCGCCCAGATCTCGTCCTGTTCGAGGATCGTCTCCCAGGCCGGCATCGCCGAGTCCCACGGCGTCCCTTCGCGCGGAAGGCCGGGGCCGCCCTTGACGATGCGCCAGAACACGTAGCTCTCCGTGAGCTGGGGCAGGTTGCCCGAACTCGTGAAGTCGGCGGGCACCGGGTTGAAGGCCGGCGCGTAGTGGCCCTGGCCGTCGAGCAGATCGCCGTGGCAGGGCACGCAGTTTCGCACGTAGATCCGTTTCCCGACCGCCAGGTGCTCCTCCATGGAGCCTTCCTCGCGCAGCGGATTCTCGAGCCCCGTCAGCTCGATCGTCTCCCCGCGGAAGGTGAGCTGGTTCGGCGGCGCCGGGTGTACGGCCCGCAGCGTGGCCGGTGCGGCGTAGCTCGGCTTCACGCGCTCGTAGGCGAGCCAGCCGATGAGGACCGGGAAGGCGACCATGAGGATGCCGCGCACCGTCCGCCGGTCGGGCTGCACCATCGTCGCGCGGATCGGCTCGCGGAAGCGCTGCCACCGGTCCTCGTCCGCGCTCATGTAGAGGAGGACGCCGACAAGCACGATCAGCATGTACTCCACGATGACCGAACTCGGGACCGGCGCGCTCGCCACGCCGACCACCGGGAGGACGTAGCCGATCACGTACTCGAACGCGACGTAGGACGCCACGACGACGATCGCGCCCTGCCAGAACGGGTGGGACAGGTAACGTTTCATCGGCTACCTCCCGCGCTGTCGGGCGGGACTTCGGCCGCGTCGCCGGGAGCCGCCGCGCCGGCACCCGAGCCTCCCACGAAGAAGTCCACGAGCACATCGAGCTCGACCGGAGACATGAGATCGCCGAAGATCGTCGGCATCGTCCCGGCGAAGGCGGAGTATTCCTCGTTGATGGTCGCCATCGGATCCACGATCCCCTCGCGGACGACGGCGGGGTCCTGCCCCCGCAGTTCCTCGAAGGGAGGGGCGACCATGCCGCCCTCTCCACCGAGCGCGTGGCAGGCGAGGCAGCCCTGCGCCGTGATCAGCGCGACCGCGTCGA
>VXMR01000022.1 GCA_009841005.1 Gemmatimonadales bacterium | reverse complement strand
GCGACCGCGCCTACTACCACATGAAGCGCGACGAGATCGTGCTGCCCGAGCGCGGACAGTTCCCCTCCGCCAACCACTACTACCAGACCGCGCTCCACGAGCTGGGCCACAGCACCGGCCACAAGGACCGGATGAACCGCGAGACGCTCATCGAGGGCATCGACAAGGGGTTCGGCTCGCCCGCCTACGCGAGGGAGGAACTCCGGGCCGAGATCAGCGCCATGATGACCGGGGAGCGCGTCGGCGTCGGACACGACCCGAGCAGGGGCGCGGCCTACGTCGAGGGCTGGATCCAGTCACTCGAGGAGGATCCCCGCGAGATCCGGCGCGCGGCCGCTGACGCGCAGAAGATCTCCGACTTCGTGCTCGCCCGACACCGGGAGCGCGTGGCCGAGCGCGACCCCGTCGCCGTGGCCGCACTCCGCACGCCCGCGCAGGGACCCCAGCGGATCGTCGTTCCGGTGCCCCGAGTCCCGGTCCCCGAGCGCGGCTTCGGGCCGAGCCGCTGAACCGTGAGAGGGAGGGAGATGTTCGGCCGACCGGCCGAACCGGACCCGCGCCCCGCCGCGCCACCCAGCCGCAGCAGCCAACGCTTGCGGGACGGCCACCGCCGAGAACACGCCGCCGAGCGGGCGCGCGGGTCCACCATCGCCTTCTCCGAACGCTGTGCCGGAGCGCTGACCGACATCGGCGTCTTCGGAGCGGTCTCCTACCGCGACCTCGCCGAGGCGCGTTTCGGCGGCCACCCCCACACCACCCGTCGGGCCGTGAACGCCTGGATCCGCAATGGATGGGTCGAAGAGCACCGGGCCACCGGACCGAAAGGCAATCCGTTCAAGATCCTCTCGCTCACCCGCGAGGGTGTCGTCGAGGCCCGGAAAAAAGCCGCCCGGCGCGGGTTGGATCCGGAACAGCGGATCCGGACCCACCGCATGCGGCCCGCCGAGGCCGGGCACGACACCGCCATCTACCGCGCCTGTCGGAAGGAACGTCAGCGTCTCGCCGAACAGGGCGCCACCATCAGGCGCATCCGGCTCGACGCAGAACTCAAGAGCGCCGTCGCGCGCGGGAGCGAAGCCGCCCGGCTCAAGCACGGCAGACAGGCGGCCGACGCCGAGCGCCGCCGCATCGCCGGCGAACTCGGGCTTCCCCTCGATGAGCGGGGCAAGGTGCTTTACCCGGACGCGCAGATCGAGTACGCGGACGCCGAAGGGCGGACCGGTCGCGTCAACGTCGAGGTCGCGTCCGGCAACTACCGCGAACCGGCACTGCGCGCCAAGGCCGCCGCCGGGTTCGTCATGCACGCCAACGGCCCGGCCGCGGCGGGGCTGCTCCGCAAGCTCGGGCTCGGTGGAAGGGAGAAGGGCTCCTGGCTCAAGGGGCCGGCCGACCGCGACCCCGCCTCGGTCGAACTCTGACCCGGAAGGAGAAACACGATGCAGCCATGGAAGGTCAGCGTGGGACTCACCGCGGCACTCGCCGGGTCGGCGTTCCTGCTCGGCGGGGCCCGACTCGAATACCTCTCGCCCCACTGGCCCGCGATCTTCGCCGGGCAGGGAGTCGCACTCCTCCTCCACGCCGTGCTCGCGCTCACCGCCGTCGCGGCCGCGATATATGCCGTCGCCCGCACCACGGGGCTCGCCGACCTTGGCCGCCGCGTCGATCTCGCCGAACGGTCCGTGCGGCGCGGCGAGGGCGATGCGGGTCTCGCGGACGCGCTCCGCCAGGATACGCAAGGAGACTGGGAATGACCCGGAAGCGCGGACGGAAGACCAGACCCGCATCGGTGGAGGGCTTGCCCGCCGATTGGCGGAAGCAGGCCAAGGCGCTCCGCCGCTACGGAGGCGAGACGCCGGCTACCGCGATCGAGCGCTGCGCCGAAGATCTCGAAGCCACGCTCGTCGAAAGGGACGAGACCACGTTCTCGCTGGTCGAGGCCGCGCGCGAGAGCGGATACACCGCCGAGCACCTCGGAAGGCTCGTCCGCGACGGCAAGATCCCCAACGCCGGACGGCCCGGCGCGCCCAGGATCGCGCTGAAGGACCTGCCTCGGAAGGCCGCGGCGCTCGACCCAACGCGACTGGCGGAGAAGTCCCCGCGCCGCGATGTTTCCAACGTGCAGATCGTGCAGTCCATCATCGAAAAAGGAATCGAATGATGGCACGCACGAAACGAAGCCGCCGGAGCTACGGCGCCGGCGAATGGGGCCGGAACCGGGTGAGGGTGTTCCCCGATCCCAAGACCGGCATCCTCCAGATCGAATGGCGGGAAAACGGGCGCAGGCTCACGAGGTCGCTGAAGCACAGCGACTGGGCCCTAGCGAAGAGGCAGGCGGATCAGTTCGCCGCAGGCTACAGCGGGTCGGAGATCGAAGATGGCCCGCATGCCGAGCCCGAGCCACTCACCCTGGAGCGGCTTTTTGACATCTACGGTGAAGAAGTGACCCCCACCAAGTCGGCGCGGTCGCGAAGGTACGACAGGGTCGCGATGAAGATGTTTCTCGGGTGCTTCGGCCGGGACCGCAGGCCCGCCACACTATCCCAGCGCGACTGGGACCGTTTCATCAGGGAGCGACGGTCGGGCAACGTGGGTCCGAGCGGCAGGCCGGTTTCCGATCGAACCATCGAATACGACCTGCGGTTCCTGCTCGCGGTCCTCAACTGGGCCGCGAGGTCGAGAGATGAGGAGGGAAGGCTCTTCCTCGAGTCGAATCCGCTGAGAGGCCTGAAGGTGCCGAAGGAGAAGAACCCGACCCGGGTGGTCCTCACCCAGGCGGAGTACGACGAACTGCTCCGGGTGTCTTGGGAGATGGACTGGCGGTTCCGCGTGGCTCTGGTGGTCGCCCACGAGACGGGACACCGCATCGGCGCCATCAGTCAACTCCGGTGGTCGGACGTCGATGTTGAAGCCGGAGTCATCCGGTGGCGCGCCGAGCATGAGAAGACGGGCTACGAGCACCGGACGCCGGTCACGGCCGAGGTGCTCCGGGTGCTGGAGGAGGCGCGGAAGCGGAACCCCGGGATCGGGGACATTCCGCTACTGCCCGCGCCGAAGGACCCATCGAAGTGCGTGAGCCGCTGGCTGCTCCGCGACTGGTGGGGGAGGGCCGAGACGCTCGCGGGGATGGAACGAAAGCGTGGCCGCGGCTGGCACTCGCTGAGGCGGAAGTTCGCCTCCGACCTCATGAATCAGCCGCTCAAGATCCTCTGCGAACTCGGCGGCTGGAAGACCGCCCGAACGGTGCTCCAGTGCTACCAGAAGGCCGACCAGGACCAGCTCAGGAAGGCCCTCGAGGATCGCCGGATCGCCCGTTCATGACCCCATTTAGCGGGAAAAATAGCGGGAATCGGATCCTACCAAATCGCGTAAGTCTATGGAGCCGATCGGATTCGAACCGACGACCTCCTGCTTGCAAAGCAGGCGCTCTCCCAACTGAGCTACGGCCCCTCGACACAAGCGGGACACAGCGGTGCCCCCGGGTGGTGAAGGATGGGGCGCCCGCGCTCCGCTCGCCAGTTTCGTAGCACCCCGCTTCGGTCGAGGCCGGTCGGGGTTGCGACGCTTCAAGCCTGGCACCTACGCTCACTTGAGGACTCGATTAGCTCAACTTCCGGAAGGCCGGTGGCCATGGCCGAGTCTCGCAGGACGTTCCTGAAGCAGTCTGCCGCGACGGTGGCCGCCGTCTCCCTGACGGGCTGCGCTCCCGAAGCCGCTGGCGCGCGAGCGGCCGAGACCGGCGGAGACGCGCTCTCCCGCGCCGACGGCGCCACCCCGGTCCCCCTCCCCACCGAGACCCTCCGGGCCGTCGCCGAAGCCGTCCTCCCGGACGAACTGGAGGAGGACGGTCGCGAACGCGCCGTGCGCGCCTTCGAGCGCTGGTCCGAGGCGCTGGAGCCCGTCGCCGAACTGAGCCACGCGTACCTGGTACCCGAGATCCGGTATTCGGGGCCGGATCCCCGCCCGGGATGGGTGGCGCAACTCGACGGCATCGAGAAGGAGTGTGAGAGCCGCCACGGCGTGTCCCTCTCCGACCTAGGAGTATCCGGTCGGCGGGAACTCCTCGCGCGTCCGCTCGCGGACACCGGGCCCGACCTGGGGGCGCCCGAGAACGCGGACCACGTGGCGCTGGCCCTGGCGGCCCATTTCTTCGGCTCCGCGATCGCGACGGACATTTGCTACGGGCGGTCCATTCGGAGGGAACTCTGCCGCTCGATCGAGGGGGCCGAGGACGAACCCGCGCCGCTGGGAGCCGCGCCGTGAGCCGCCCACGCAGCCCCGCGGGTGGGCGGGCGGCGAGGCGCGTCGTCGAGAGCGACGTCTGCATCATCGGCGGCGGGATCACGGCCGCGATGGTGGCCGAACGGCTCGCCGAGCGCACCGGCGCCTCGATCACCGTGGTCGAGGCCGGCGGACGGACGGCGGCTCTCGAGGAACGGTCCGACACCCGGGCGCGGATGCTGGCCTACGGTGAGAATCCCTGGCCCAACGACCATATCCGCGGCCAGACGGGCACGGGCGCCATGTACAATTCCATGCTCGTGGGCGGCGCGGCGATGCACTGGGGCGGCGCGGTCCCGCGCTTTTCGCCGGAGGACTTCCGTCTGCGGTCGCTGTACGGCGTCGCGTCCGACTGGCCCATCTCCTTCGACGACATCGAGCCGTACTACCAGGAGGCGGAGGAGCGCATCGGCGTGGCGGGCGAACAGGGTCCGCCGGAGTACGACCCGCGCTCGAAGCCCTACCCCATGCCCCCGCTGCCCCTGTCGTACAGCCTCGAACGCATGCGGGAGTGGACCGAGAAGACGGACATCCCCTTCTGGACGCAGCCCTGGGCCCGCAACACGGAGCCCTGGCAGGGGCGGAACGTCTGCCGGCGGTGCGACACCTGCTCCGTCTGTCCGACGGGCGCCAAGTACACGCCCGATTTCGCCTTCGACCGACTGCTGGCGGACGGGCGCATCGACCTCGTCACGCGCACGCTCGTCCGGCGCCTGAGCCTGGAGCCGGGTTCGGATCGGATCGCGGTCGCGGAAGCCGTCGACCGGGACGCGCCCGATGAGCCCGTCGAGTTTCGCGCGGGCACCTTCGTGATCGCCTCCGGGCACGCCTGGAGCTCCCACCTGCTCCTGCTCTCGGCGAACAGCCGCTTCCCGGACGGCCTCGCCAACCGCGCGGGAAACGTGGGACGGTACATGACGGGGCACTGGTACCTCAGCGGCTTCATCAACCTGCCGATGCGGCTCTATCCCGGCATGTTCGTCTACAACAGCCTCCTGTCCCGCCGTTTCGCGAGTCCGGGACCCCTGGACCGCTACGTGCGCCATGACCTCCGCCTGTGGGAGTCGAACGTCGGCCGCACCGCGAAACTCAGGGACGAAGACGGACAGCTCCTGTGGGGCGACGAAATCATGGCGGACTGGAGGGCCCGCACGGAGTCCGAGTCCACCGCGCGCGTCCGCGCCTACTACGACCTGCTCCCGGACCGCGAGAGCCGCCTCACGCTCGACGCCGGAAAGACGAACGAGCTGGGCGACCCGATGCCCCGGATCGACTACCGCCCGGCGCAGGAGAGCATCGACCTCGAGGACCACACGGTCGGGACGATCTCGGGACGTTTCGAGGAGTTGGCGCGCGCCGCCGGGGGCTCCATGAGAAGCATCGGGCAGCCGTCCGAGTTGTGGGAGCACCCGGGCGGCGGATGCCGGATGGGCGACGATCCGTCCACGAGCGTGGTGGACCGCCGGGGTCGCACCCACGACCACGAGAACCTGTTCGTCGTGGGCGCCCCGACCATCGTCTCCGGCGGCTGCGCGAACGGAACGCTCACCTTCTGCGCCCTCTCCCTCATGTCCGCCGAGGAGATGCAAAAGGAACTCCCCTCGGCCTGAGCGGTCACCTCAGGTCGGGGCGATGCGTCTTCGCGATCCGCCCGGCATCCCTTTCCTCGACGCCCGCTTGGGATGCGAAACGCGGCCAACTCCCGACCGCGGCTAGTACTTGGTCGACGACGCGGCCCGCCGTCGGAATCCTGAGTCCGGAAGTCTCCGCGAACTTCAGCAGGTCGGCGCGTTCGAAACCGTCGCGCTTGCCGGCCATGCTCATCTGGTGCCGGCCTGTCCATCTCCCCTGCGGGTTGTAGGCGTACGCGATGTCATACGCCGGCGACAGTCGCCACATCCCGCTGCGGCTCATCAGGAACGCGATGTTCTTCACGTGATCGTCCTGATTCCGCGCGATGACGTTGAACACCGCCCGGCGGTACTGCTCCTCGACGACCGCCATGCCGAGCCCAAGCCTCCGGATCGTCTCCACCGCCTGCTCGTAGGCATACGCGCCCGGCAGGTTGTAGTCGAAGTGGCGCAGCGCCGCGAGCGACTGCATGTGGATCTTCCGTCCCTTCGCGTCGCGATCGAACCGCCGCGTCATGAAGTGGCTCCGGTCGCCTTCATGATGCAGACGGCACTCCGCCATCTCGATCCCGGCTTCGCGCGCCATCAGGTGATACGCGTACTCGATCCGCCCGTAACCGAGCGGGTCGGCCAGTTCCCGGTCCCGGTTGTTGGAGACGCCGTCGAACTTGAGGATCCAGTTCTCGAAGCCGACCTCCGCGTCGACCTGACCGGACCGGAACTCGCCCGTAGCCGGATTCCACGCAAGCACCGCTTTCGCCCGTGCGCCGCCCGCGGAGGTTCCCACGCTGAGGATGTCCTGGAGCGCTCCGCCATCGTCTTCGCCATCGAGCCTGCCCGACAGCCGTCCCCGTTCGTCGAGAACCCGATTGGCGAGATCGACGAGTTGGGCGATCTCAACCTCGCCCCCGTCCCCGCTACGCAGCGCCGGTTCGAACTCCAGCGCCCCGAGGCCGCGCCCGCCGATGTAGCAAAGGCGGTCCACTGGACTGAACTCCTCGGGGCGGCGCCCGGTCTCCGCCAGCCAGACATCGATCAGCCGGTGGCCGAAACGGTCCGGCAACGCATCCGCGAGCAGGCCGGGCAATCCCCTGAACGCCTCCCCGAGTGCCGGGAAGGCATACGGAGTCTCCCGCACGGGCATCGCCATCGGAGAGACCTCGATGCCGGCCGACAGGAAGGCGGGATCGTACTGGAACACGCCGACTTGCCGCCCCGCATCCCAGGACACCGCGCCGATTCGGCGACCCCACAGGTTCACGCTGGCGTCAGTCATTCGGATCTTCGGCCCACGACCAGGGATCGTCGGGCGACGCACCCTTCCGAGGGCGCGCGCGCTGCCGTTCCTTGCCGCCCGAGTCCACGCGTTCGATGGGTCGAACCTCCCGCGGCGGCACCGCGTTCAGCAGACCCTCCCCCAAGTCAAGCGCAATCGCGACGCGCAGCAGGCTGTCCACACCGCACGACTGTCCGGCCTCGATACGGCGAAGCGTACGCAGTCCTATTCCGGCATCTTCGGCCAGCGTCCGCTGTGTCACGTTTCTCGCAAGGCGCAGCTTCGCAAGGCGACGCCCCAGTTCGATCCGCAGCGCCCGGGAAGTCAGAGTTTCGTCCGCCATGCCCCATATTGTCGCCGGATGGTCGATACGTCAAGAGGCCATATATGGCATTTTACAGACCTCAATGGAAGATAAACAGCCAAATATTGCCGCTTATAGCGTCGTCGATTACGGCCGCTTTTCTCCGGCGGTGACGGCGAAGCGGAGGTAGTTCTCGCGCGGTGGGAGGCTGCACACCGAGTAGGGCGTGAAGGCGCACGGGGCATTGTAGGCCCGGTTGAAGTCGATCGTCGTCCAGCCGTCGTCGTCCGGGAAGGGCGCGCGCATGTAGCGGCCCGCCTGGTAGGTGTCGGTCACGGCGGTCGAGTCCCACAGGCTGATGAAGTAGGAGCGGCTCGACGCGCCGGCGAAGGCCATGAGGCGGTGTTCGGCGTCGTTCACGCGGAAGACAAGGTCCCCCGGCGCCGTGTTCTCGAGCGTACCGCCCCGCACATCCCCCAGCGTGACCGTGCGCGGCTCCGCATAGGGTTCGAACCGTGCCGTCACGCGCCATTCGTTCGTGATCGGGAAGTACTCGGGAAGCTCGAAGGCAGCGAGGCGCGGGGCGTCCGTATCCCAGACCCGGAGCCACAGCCTCTCGGTTCCCGGCTCCGCGTGGACCCGCATCCCGAGCGACCCCAGCCCCAGGCGGATCGTCCCCTCGCTCCGGTCGTCCGGCAGCGGCATCGGTTCCGTGACGGCGTCGCCGGCCGCGCCGGAAACCGGATCTCTCAGATGCAGACCGCTCCCGGCTTCGGGGACGAGCCGCACGGCCCCATCCTCGAGGTACAGCGTTCCGGCCAGGGGCGGCGCGTCCTCCCCCGGCAGGACGATTGACGACGCCGGATCGGACCCGAAGGCATTCGCGCCTTCGCGCAGTTCGAAGAGCCCGTCCCAACTGATGACGCCCGCGTTGGGGTTCGCGAGGCTGCGCCGCCGCCCCTCGCGCCACTCCTCATGCTCGGCCGCCAGCACCTCGGACTCCACCGGCTGCGGATCCGGCCACCCGGTGCGGGTGCAGCCAACCGTGGCGGCGCAAAGCAGCGCCACCGCCAATCCGATGACTGCCTTCCAGCCGGTACCGGTCGACCTCCGCACCGTTCTCATGTCGCAGCATGCGCCCGGCAACCCGGGCCGTGCAACCCGGCGGCAGGAGGGGCGTAAGGAAAAGTTCCTTCGTTAGCCGACGCGTAACGAAAAAAGGCGTCGTTTTCTTTTCTTAGCGCCGTCCCGAGAGGGCATAATTTGAGACGATCCATCCATTCCAGGACGGCAACGGACGATTGGGGCGCCTGTTGATTACCCTGATGTTGTGCGATGCAGGGCTTCTGCGTGAGCCCCTCCTGTATCTCAGCCTCTACTTCAAACAGCATCGGGACACCTACTACCGACTCCTGAACGAAATGCGTCGCACGGGAGACTGGGAGATGTGGCTGCGCTTCTTCCTCGAAGGCGTGCGCGAGGTGGCGGAGGGTGCCGTCGCGACCGCCCGATCCGCACTCGAACTCGTCGCGGACAACCGTGCCCGGATCCAGGAGAGACGACGGGCAAGTTCAACTCTACGGGTACACCGTGCGCTGGTGGAACGCCCGGTCGACAGCATCAACGGACTCGCTGAGCGCACGAGTCTCTCCGGTCCGACGGTCGCCGCCGCTCTGCAGTCCCTCGAAGAGTTGGGCTTCGTAAGCGAAATCACGGGCCGCCAGCGGGGCAAGATCTTCGCCTGCGACAGCTACCTCGCCGTTCTCCGTGAGGGAACGGAGGAACCCCCAGGGTAGCGCCAGCTACGCCCGACGCCGAGGGTCCTTCAGGGGACGAGCGCCTCCAGGGCGTCGGGGTCGCGGGGGAGGGCGTCGGTGAGGATTTCGGCGCCGTCTTCCGTGACGAGGACGACCTCCTCCACGAACACGGAGACGCCGAGGTCGTGGTTGTAGTACCACGGCTCGACGGTGAAGACCATGCCGGGCGCGAGCGGCTCGTCGAGGAGGGCCGGATCTCCGGCCGATAGCCCGATGTGGTGGCCGAAGAAGGAGGGCGTCTGCATGTACCGCTCCTCCTCGTCGGGGATCGCGTCGTAGGCCACCTGCGTGAGTTCGCGCAGCGTGACGCCGGGGCGCACGGCGGCGATCACGGCCTCCGCCGCCCGCGTGCTCACGAGGAGCTTCTCCCTGTGGTCGTCGGTGAAGGTGCCGTTCACGGGGAAGGTCCGCCCGACGTCGCTCACGTACCCGTTGATCTCGCACCCGACGTCGAAGATGACGAGGTCCCCGTCCCGCATTGTGCGGTTCCGGCGGTTGTAGTGGGCGGCGAGGACGCGCCACGGCCACAGGCTGTTGGGACCCGACTTGATGATGGGCGTGAAGGGGATGGACTGGGCGCCCGCCTGCCGGCAGGCGCGCTCGAACTCACCCTGCAGCGTGCGCTCGTCGACCCCCGGCCGAACGAGGGCGGCAGCGGCCCGGATTCCGGCCATGGTGGCGTCCGCCGCGCGGCGCATGCGCATGATCTCGGCGGGCGACTTTACCATGCGCAGGCGGGCGACGATCTCGAAGGCGTTCACCAGGCGCGCGTCCGGATGGTCGTCCCGAAGTCGCCGGATCAGGGAAGCCGTGGGGTCGAGACTCCCGACGACGGGGACGACCGGGTCGGGGACCTCACCCGGGGCGCCCGCGTTGACCCGAAGCACCTCCCCCGCTCCCGCGCGTTCGCGCAGAAAGCCGCCGAGTTCGGCGATGTCGCGGTAGTCGTCGGCGCCGCCGATGCCGCGGATCCGGTAGTCGTCCAGCAGCGGCCGGCCCGGGAAATCGTTGGGTCGGCCCGGGTTCTCGAAGCGCGGGTCGCGCTGCGGCATGAATAGAATTGAAGCGTCGCGTCGCGCATCGAGGACGAGCATCGATTGTGGGACTTCCAGTCCCGTCAGGTACCAGAAGTCCTCGAGTTGCCGGAAGGTCTCGCCGTGCGTGATCCCGTCCGAGGAGGGAACGAGCAGGAGGCCGCCTCCGGTGGCGCGCAGGCCGTCGAGGATCCGGTTGCGGCGAAACTCGTATTCCTGCGGGCGGAAGCCCGGGCGGACCCAGTCCGAGTAGCGCTGCTCCGGCGTTTGCGCCGAGAGCCGGCCGATGTCTCCCGTGGCCGCAGCCGCGGCGGTAAGCAAAGAACCCGCGAGCAGGCAGCGTCCAGGCCGCCGGTTCGTCACGCGAGGGGCGGGGCTGGCGTTCACAACCGCCACACGACGAGAAACTGGACCACGCTCTCCGACACGTCGGTCCCCAGCTTGTTGCGCCAGTACTGGTATTCGATCCCGCTCATGAGACGACCTCCGTCGCCGCCCATGATCCGGCCCACGTCCACGGTCAGCTGCGGCTGGGCGAGAATCCAGGCGCGAACCTCGTCGCCGAACTCGTTCGTCACGGCGCTGATGTACTCCGCATGGCCGGTGAACGTGAACGTCTGCCCCAGCATCTCCCACGTCGCGAGCCAGTTCACGTCGAACATCCAGCCGTCGTCCGTCGCTGGCGCACCGCCGTTGTCCACACCGCTCGAGGCGTCGACCATGCGGGCGAATTCCGTGTTAAGGAAGATGAACCCCGGAATGTCCCACGACGCCCGGAGGCCGGGCGTGTACTTCAGCACCTTCGCCTGCGAGCCGTAGTTCACGCCACCGAGCAGGGCGAAGTCGCGGATCGGGCCGAACCCGACGTGGCTCCCGCTGATCTTCCCCAGGCTCAGCGACGGATACCACTCGCCGTACAGGTCCTTCTCGTTGAACCCGTCGTTCCCCCCGTCCGCCGTGTAGTCGAAGAACATGAAGTGGTCGCCCAACGACCACTGCGACGCGTTCTGGAAGGTGACGACCGTCGTCCCGTGCCCCGTATCCGAGAAGGGATTCACCAGCTTGCCGAGCTGGAGCTGGAACTCCGTCTGGCCGGCCGCGGCTCCCGGCGCGGCGAGGAGGAGGACGATGGCGGGCAGTCCGGCGGAAAGCCGTGTGCTGAGATTCATTCAGCCTCTCTGTCGAGGAGGATCGGGGCCAGGGCGCTCACACGTCGTGACGTTACAGCCAGATGAATTTTGCGGCGAACACCAGCGCCACCAGGACCAGCATCGGCGGACACTCGCGCCAGCGGCCGGCCAGGATCTTGATCGCGACGTACGTGATGAAGCCGAGTCCGATTCCGTCGGCGATAGAGTACGTGAGGGGGATGGCGATCGCGGTTACGACGGCCGCCGCGGACTCGGTGATGTCGTCCCACTCCACATCCTTCAACGCGCGGGCCATGAGACAGGCGACGTAGAGAATCGCCGCCGCGGTCGCGAAGGACGGGACGGATTCGGCGAGCGGCGCGAGGAACAGACAGACGAGGAAGAGGCCGGCAACGACGACGGCGGTCAGACCGGTGCGGCCGCCCGCGCTCACGCCAGCGGCGCTCTCGATGTAGCTGGTGACCGACGAGGTCCCGAGCAGCGTCCCCGCCACGGTCCCGGTCGAGTCGGCCATCAGCGCGCGCTGGATGCGCGGCAGTCTCCCATCCTCATCGAGGAGGTCGGCCTGGTGCGCGACGCCGATCAGCGTGCCGGCGGTGTCGAAGAGGTCGACGATGAGGAAGGTGAAGATCACCGCGATCATGCCCAGTTGCAGCGCGGCGCCGATGTCCAGCGCGAGCAGCGTGGGGGTCGGATCCGGGGGCAGGGACACCCACCCGTGCCACTCCGAAACGCCCAGAATCAGGCCGAGCGCCGTCACGCCGAGCATCCCGAGGATCGCCGCGCCCGGGATCCGCCGCGCGGAGAGCGCCGCGATCGCACAGAAGCCGAGCAGGGCGAGCATGGCCGGCGCCGACGTCAGTTCTCCCACGGTGACGAGCGTGGCCGGACTCCCCTCGATGATGCCCGCGTTCCGCAGTGCAATCACGCCGAGGAAGAGGCCGATGCCGGCCGAGATCGCCATTTTCTGGCCCCGCGGGATCGCGTCGATGATCCAGCGCCGAACCGGGAGCACGCTCAGCGTGACGAACAGCGTCCCGGACAGGAATACAGCCCCGAGCGCAACCTCCCAAGGGTACCCCATTCCGAGTACGACGCCGTAGGTGAAGAAGGCGTTCAGCCCCATCCCGGGCGCCAGGGCGATCGGATAGTTCGCGTACAGCCCCATCACGAGCGTCGCGAAGGCCGCCGCGAGACAGGTCGCGACGAACACGGGGCCGAACGGCATGCCGGCCTCGGAGAGGATCGACGGATTGACGAAGGCGATGTAGACCATCGTCAGGAAGGTCGTGACCCCGGCGGTCACCTCCGTCCGCACGTCGGAGCCGCGCTCTGACAGCCTGAACCAGCGTTCCAGCTTCCCGGTCATCGGTTCACCTCCGACTGTTCCGTGGTGATCTGTCCCTCAAGAGACCTCTGCGGAAAAGCAACTCGCATAGAGCGCCTCGACCCGCTCCGCCTCATCCGCGGTAAGTCGCTCGAACTCGCCGGTGCGCGCCCGCTCCGACAGCGTGCCGCGATTCTGCCGCAGGAACCTGGACAGCAGGTCGATCGTCCGGTCCGGCATGTCCGCCACTTCCTCCTGGACGCGCCGCGAGAACTCGTCGTACCGCTCCAGGTATTCGACTTCTTCGGGGAGATCCCGTGTCACCGTCTCCTCGACGCAGCCATACAGAAACTCCGCGTGGGCCGTGGCGTCGAAGAACCGGTAGAAGTCGCCCGTCTCGTTCAGGACCTCGACGTTGTGTCGTCTCGTCGCGCGCCATTCGATCAGGGGCAGCACCTGCGAGGAGTAGCTGCGAAGCACCTCACGGTACTCCGAGATCCGCCTCAGCATGGGGACGCTCACGGGGAACACGACATGAGGCGGGTCATATCCGGCACGTGCCAAGACGTGATGAATCAGCCAGCGGTGAAGGCGGCCGTTCCCATCTTCGAAGGGATGGATGTATACGAACCCGAACGACACAACGGCCGCCGATACGACCGGATCGACGGCCGCCTGTTCCGTCCGTCGGCCATACTCGACCACTCCTCGCATGAGATCGGCCAGGTCATCCGGACGTGCACTGATATGTTCCGGAATCGGATCACCCGTCGCCCGGTTGCGCTCGCCGATCCACCCGCCCTCGGTCCGGAGCCCGAGCTCGACGAATCTCGAGTCCCCGATCACGAGTTCCTGAAGGCGCTCCAGTTCATCGACCTCAAGGTCTCGCTGGCCGGCCTCGCCGATCGCTTGGCCCCAACGGAGCCCACGGGCCGGCGTCGGATGCTCGCCTTCGATCTGAAACGATGCCTGGCTGTCCTCGAGGAGTAGAAACGACGCGGCGCGGCGAATGATATCCGGCTGAGTATGACCAACGACATCTTGAGCCTGCTCGCCGAGGCGCATGTCCGAATAGCGTTCAAGCTCGGGAGTCCGCCGGACGAGCGGACAGAACCGGTTCGTGCCGGGCAGGTTGTTGCGCACACGATGCCGTCGTGAGAGAGGGCCGCTCGCCGAAGCAAACTGTTGCTTTGGATCCACCACCGGAACGGCCTTCACTTTTGCGGCTTCAGGGAGGCCCAGAGGTTTGTCCGTCAGCCATTCATACAGAAACCAGATGCGGCGAGCGTAAGCGCCCGTCGGCGTGTCACGCACGATACGGACGATCTCGCGAGGGTCGATTTTCCCAAAAAGGGCGGAGAGCACCCCCAAACTCACGCCCTCCCACTTCAAAGCGAACTCCAGGTGTCCTCGAAGACTCTCCTCCGGGGCGTGGCCGGGAGGAAGCAACAGCCACTCGCGTGTCGAGGCGGGACGATGACGCTTGGCGATGGCAGCCATCCGTGGCGGTAGCGGAACTTCAAGGTCGTGCCGGGCAATGAGCGCAGCGTAACCCGCAGGTTGCGCGGGTTCTGGAGGCCGCCATCGGAAGCTCATGGGAGAAACCGCATAATTCACAGAGTTGCCGTTCTCGCAAGAAAACCGTCACGGAACGCCGAAAACTATCACAAATCTGGCAAAACGCAAGAAACCTTTCACGATTTTCTCGATGCGGGAGAAAAGCTCGCAAGTTGGCCGCTGGGCGTCAAAAACACTTCACGGATTTGCGAATCGTTTCACGATGAGCGCCAAACGCCAGGAAACCGTCACCGGTGGTCAGGTCGGATCCGGCTTCTTGCGCATGGGGACGAGCGCGTTGGGGTGGGTGAAGTGCAGGCCGACGGCGACGCGGCCGGCCATGCTCGAGGCGGCCGCCCGGTACACGTCGGCCTGGATCCGGTAGCTGCGCGCCGCGTGCGGTGCCTGGGGCGCCGTGATGTCGTGCGTCTTGAAATCGATGACGAGGGCGTCCAGTCCCTCCTTCAGGCCGAGGGCTCCGGCCAGGAAGGAGGGCGGGGTGCCGTGGTCCGGGGCGGCGCCGGAGCCGGGGAGGCGCCGGTACAGGTCGAAGGCGCCGAACCGCCAATCCCGCGCTCCCACGAGGTGGGTGAAGGTGAGTTCCTTCCAGTAGTCGCGTCCGAGGTCGCCCTCCGTGTACCAGGCCCACTCCTCGCTCGCCGCCACGCGGCGGATCTCATCCTCCAGTTGCTCGCGGTATTCGCTCCCCGGACGAAGCATGGCCTCGAGTTCGGGCTCGTCCAGCGAACCGATGGTCTCTTCGACGACGCGCGCGATCTCGGCCTCCGCCTCCAGCCGCTCCAGCACGCCGTGGATGATCTGGCCCCGGACCAGGGCCGGGAGTCCCGTCTCCTGCGCCGAGGTTTCGGGCGCGAAGTGCCATGGGGCGAGGGCGCCGTGCCTGTACCGGCGCTCCCATTCTTCCGGATCCTCTTCCAGGAGCATGAGTTCGGTCGCCGATCGGGTCCAGCGCAACGGCGGCTCGGGGAGCGGCTGGATCAGCGCCGGGGGCTCGGCGACCTCGTATCCGTCCAGCCACGCGAGCGTCGGGGGTCGGCTCGTCTCCGGGGCGGCGCGCGCGGCCGGATCACCCCGCTCGGGAGCCTCCCCCTCGACGAGCCAGCGGTCGTAGCCCTTGCCCTCCTTCGGTCCCGCAAGGACGAGCCGGTCCCGGGCCCGCGTCGCGGCCACGTACAGGAGGCGGGCTTCCTCGGCCGTCGCTTCGAGTTCCTCGCGACGCAGGATGCGGTGGCCCCGCGCCCCCCGGTCGGACGCCTTGAGGCAGAACAGGGGTCCGAGTTCGGGATCGGACCAGTACTCGTTCGTACGGGGGGTCCAGAGCTTCCGCTCGACGCGGATCAGGAAGACGAGCGGCCACTCCAGCCCCTTCGCCTGGTGGACCGTCGAGAGCGTGACGACATCGTCTTCCTTCGAGTACAGCGGGGCCTGCGGAAGTCCGATTTCCCGGTTCGTTGATCGATCCCACACTTCGAAGAAGGTGGAGAGGTCGCTGGCGCGATGGGATTCCGCGAAGTGGATGAGGCTCTGCAGGTTCGCGAGAACCTCCTCCGCGCCCTCCATGAGCAGGACGTGGAGACGATATCCGGTACGCTCGAGCAACTCCTCGATGATCTCGTCCAGCGCGAGCCGCGGCGCGAGTTGGCGCAGATCGTCGAGCACCGAGAGACCCTGCGCCAGCGCGCCCCGCTCGATGCCGGTCAGTTCCGGATGGTCCGGAGCCTTGGGCCACTCCCCTTCCGCCAGCCACCGCTTCGCGCGGCGGAGCAGCGGCCCGGACCGCTGGAGCATGTGCATGCGGGCGATCGTCTCGTCCCGGAGACCCACGAAGGGCGAGCGCAGGTAGCCGAAGGCCCGCACGTCATCGCGCTCGTTCTGAAGCAGGCGCAGCGCGTTGAGGACATCGAGGATCTCCTGGCGCTCGCCGAGGTGCGCCATCCCGGAGACGAAGTAGGGGATGCCGTAGCGCTTGAGCGTCGTCTCGACATGCCCGATGCCGGTGCGGGCGCGGTAGAGGACGGCGATGTCGCGGAACGCGAGCGGGCGAAGCTCGCCGCTGTCGGAGTCGCGGACCTCGTCGCGGCCCACCGAGGCGAGGATCCGGCACGCGATGCGAACGGCTTCGGCTTCCCGGCGTTCGGCGACGTTTTTCCCCTGAGCGCAGACCCACTCGACGCCGGTCTGCGCATGGTCGGGCACGCCGGCCACGAGCTCGGCGTAGTCGATCCGGCTCGGGAGCTCTTCCTCCGCGAGCGCGCGGCCCGTCTCGTCCATCGAGACGCGGCCGACGACGTTCACGAAGTCGACGATCGGTGGAGCGCTGCGGAAGTTCCTCGGGAGGTCGAGGATCTCGCCGCTCTCGGCGAAATCGTCGGCGACCGCGTTCCAGACCGAGATATCCGCGCCGCGGAAGCGATAGATGCTCTGCTTCGGGTCGCCGACGAGGAAGAGCTGCGGGCGATCCACGCCGCGCCCGATCGCGAAGGCGATGTCGCGCTGCGTGAAGTCGGTGTCCTGAAACTCGTCGATGATGAGGATCCGGTAGCGGTCGCGGATCGCGGCGAGCGCGGCCTCGCCCGCGGGGCCGGCCAGGAGGTCGGCCGCGCCGAGCACCAGGCTGTCGAAATCGCGCCGGTTTTCTTCCTCCAGCCATGCGTCCCAGCGCGCGCGGGCCTCGAGGCCCAGTTCGACGAGGTCCGCGCAGATCGCGAGCGCTTCCTCGTCGCTGGCCTCACTCTCCCTGCACAGGGTCCTCAGCACGGGCAGGTCGAGGCCGGGGCCTTCGTGCGGGAACAGGTCGAGCGTGTCGCCGGTCTCCGGCGGCGGGTCGCCGCGGAGCCACTTTGCGTATCGTTGTTCCCGCCAGCGGAGGTCACGCAGTACGTCCCGTACGTGGTCGATCGCCCCCTTGGAGTGCTGCCACCCGGTGAGCTTCCAGCGTCGCAGGAGCCGCTGCGCGGCGGGGTCTTCCTCGTCCAGCCGCTCGAGCAGGAGCGCCTTGATCAGGTCGTCCTGTTCCGCCCACGCCTCGTCCTCATCGAGGATCTCGAAGGTGGGGTCGATCCCGAGCCGCAGGGCGTGTTCGCGCAGCAATTCGCCACAGAAGGAATGGATTGTGCCGACCGAGGCGCGGTCGATGTCCCAGCGAAGGTCGTCCGCACGCGGAGATGCCTCGATGCGCTTGCGAAGCTGTCGCTTGAGGTCGTAGGCCGCCTTCTCCGTGAACGTGATCGCGGCGATCTCGTCCAGCCGGCAGGAGACCGCCGGCGGCGCGAGCGGTTCTCCCGTCTCCCCATTCACGCCGAACGGAAGGCCCAGCCGCCACATGATCTTGCCCACGACGGTCGTCGTCTTTCCCGTGCCCGCGTTCGCAACGAGCAACGTGTCGTCCTCCGACCGAATCGCCCGCACCTGCTCGGGCGTCCACCGGATCTCAGCCACCGGCGACGTCTCCGAAGTCGTCGAAGCGGTGGCCCTCGGCGAGCTGGGCGTCGCTGCGGCGCACCTCGCGAGGCGGATCCCAGGACCACCAATCCCCCTTCCGCGAGACGACCGCCTCGAAGCACCCGGCCCGCACGCGGGCGGGGATGGAGAGCGCCATTGTGAGCGCCCGCTCGTACCGCTCCTCTCCGAATCTGACCAGCCCTCCGTTGAGAGGACTCCCGGGACTCCTGATGGACCGGTACCGGCAGCTGCCCATCGCGTAGCCCCGGTCGGCCATCACCTGCGCGTAGAGCACCCCCTGCAGGGCGGTCGCGTCATCGAATCTCGGCGCCGGCGGGGGCTTGCCGCTCTTGTAGTCGAGGACGTGAAATACCCCGGTCCCGCCCGCGTCCCGGTCGAGCCGGTCGATGCGGCCGCAGATGCGCAGGCGGGCCGCGCGGCCGCGGATGTCGGTGCCCGCGAGCATCGCACGCTCGTCGTCGAAGCCGAACCCGACCTCGGTCTCGATGGGACACTCGCCCTTCCTGGCCATGTGTCCGAGTTCCCACTCGATGTAGTTGCGGACGGCGGCGACGATCCCCTCCCGGGTCTGCTCCCACAGGCTGGCGACGCCGAGCCACTCCCCCTTCTCCGCGCGCTCGGCACAGACTTCATCGGAGATCTCCGCGAGGCGGTGCTCGACCGACGCCTCCAGGGCGACGGGAAGCCTCTCCATGAACTCGGCGTAGAAGCGTTCGAGGATCTCGTGCGCGACGCTGCCGAAGGTGAGGGGCGTCGTCTCCTCCTCCGCCTCCTCCACGCCTTCCAGCCAGAGCACGCGTTCGACGAGGAAGGTGAAGGGAGACCGGGCGTAGGCCTCGAGTTGGCCGGCGGACCATCGATAGTCGTCGTGGAAGCGACGCTCCAGTTCCCGGATCACATCCGGATCGCGCAGGTGGCCGTTCCATGGATTCGGCCGAAAGGCCGGGTGCACGGCCCTCCCAGGGCCCGGCGCTGGCGCCGGAAGGAGGAATCCGGGATAGCGCTCGAGTCCCGGACCGCGGTGGATCTCGGCCGCCGCCGCCACGATCGCACGCGCGACGCGTTCCGGGCGGGCGGGCGCGATTCGCGGCCGTTCCGTCGGGTCCGGAACCCCGAGAGCCCTGTGGATCGCGAAGGCGGCCCGCCGGTCCGCCTCGGCCGGGGTCACGGGGTCGAGCTCGTCCGAGGGGCGACGGATCCGGGGCAGCTCAGCGGCGTCCTCGTGACTCGGGACCATGAGCGACGGAAGGAGCGGCGTGCCGCCCGCGTCCGTGGTGCGGTAGCTGATGCAGACCGGGCCGGCCTGCTGCGTGACCGCGCGCCATAGGCCCCGCTCGCGGCGCAGCGTCTCGTCCCGGTGGGCCAGCGGCAACCCGAGAGCTGCGAGGCGGCGGCGCTCCGTGTCCGTGAACACGCCCGTGGCGCCCCCGGCGCGGGGGAACTCGCGGTCGTTCGCATGCACGACGAAGGTATGGGCGAAGGGCACGAGCGCCGCGTCGTGCGCCTCCAGCACCTGGACGCCCTTCTGCCCGGGAGTCGAGAGGACGAGTTCGTTCGCCTGCAACAGCTTGCCGAGCAGCGCGTGCCACCCCGCCGGCGGGAGCGGGTCGTCCGGGTGGTCGAGCTCCCTCCACTCCCGCAGCAGTCGTTCCAGGAGAAGGATTCCGCGCTGGTCGGAGCGCACGACCTCCCACCGTTCCTCGACCGGGTCGCACACGCGGCGCCTCAGCCGGAACAGGCCGCGATCCTCCCCGAGGAGCGCGAGCGTGAGGTCGATCCAATCCGCCTCGGAGCGGGCGTCGGCGAGCGGATCGAGCACCTCTCGCAAGGCGCCGAAGGCCTCGATGTCCTTCTCCACGCGATCGAGGAAGAGCCCCCGTCCGCGGACCTCGCGCGCCTTGTTCTCGACGAGCGGACGCAACTGCTCGAGGGCACCGGTCCAGCTCTCGAGCCCCACCACGCGCCGGAGCGCCGCGATGGCGTCG
Organism: Gemmatimonadales bacterium; assembly: GCA_009841005.1. Classification (GTDB taxonomy): domain Bacteria; phylum Gemmatimonadota; class Gemmatimonadetes; order Palauibacterales; family Palauibacteraceae; genus Palauibacter; species Palauibacter polyketidifaciens. The sequence continues at coordinate 31,113 of VXMR01000022.1, read as the reverse complement.
ATGCTGCGCAGATCGACGCGGGTGTCGAAGTAGGGGTGCGCGAGGAGGGCGCGCAGAGACCGGTAGTCCCAGTTCCGCCCGACGCCCCGCAGCACGAGGAGGAGCGCTCTGAGCGCCGGGACCTCGTCCAGCGGCGTCCGGATGCGAGCCGTCGCGGAGACGCCCGCCCGCCGCAGCGCCCGGTACGCGCGATGCGTGTTCTCGCGACCCGACCTCGCGACGACGGCGATCCGATGCGGTTCCGCGGTACCCGCCGCGAGAATCTCCTTGACCTGCCGTGCCACCCAGGCCATCTCCCGCGCGGCATCCGGAACCGGCTGTACCGTCACCGGCCCGGCCCCGGCCCCGGCACCGCCCCCACCATCTTCGCCGCCATCGCGGGGGACGCCGATCACCTCGGTCCGGTCGGCGAGTTCGTCAAAGAAGCGGTCAGGCTCCGATTCGGACGGGAGGTAGAGATGGACGTCCACCTCCTCCTGACGGGAGAGGGCCTCAAGCATGCGTCGGCGCGTTCGAGGGCTCGCGATGCTGTACACGTGCAATTCCCGGGCGCCGCCGATCGCCGCCGCCAGTCCTCCCGCCTCGATCCGCTCCGCGATGCGGGCGTTCACCGAGCGCCGGTCGAGGAACCCGCGCTTCTCAAGCGCAGCGAGATACGCGCGGTAGACGGCCACAGCCCAGTCGTTGCGGCGGCGCGCGAAGTCGTCGCCGCCCAGCCGGGCCAGCGCCCGCTCCAACTCGTCCGGCGGTACGCCCTCCGGCAGCAGGTCGCCGAACAGCCGGTCGAGCATGTGTCCGCGGATCACGCCGTCCCCGCGGCCGGGCTCCCGCCCGAGGATCCGCTGCCCCAGCCGCGCCGCGTGCCGGCTCACGAGCCGGCGGCGCGTGAGGAGCCCGACGGACTTCTCCCGGATACCGAAACGGTCGGTCAGCTCTCCGAACAGCGTAACGGGAGGATCGAGCCAGCCGGGGAGGCCGCGTTCATGCGCGGCCTCGAACAGGAGATCCCGCAGGCTCCGGTGGTTGAGCCAGATCCACGCGCCAGCCCCCGCGCCCGCCTCGGCCGATGAGGCGGCCTGTGCCAGAAAACGGTCGACGCACCCCTCCCACAGCGGGGCCGCCGCCGGCGCTCGAACTACGTTGAGAGTCACGCGTCAGGATCCGGACGAAGCGATAGTCAACTCCTCGGCGTGGAGTTCAAGCCCGACGGTTGTCACGAACGTCTGTCGCGTCAAGCGACGAACGAGGCTTCAAGGGAGTTGCGGGCGAGCGTTTCGATGTCGTCGGCAGTGAGGCCGACGGCCGCGGCGACCCGGCGGAAGTTGTCGTTGATGTAGCCGCCGAAGTAGGCCGGGTCGTCGGAGTTCACGGTCGCGAGGAGGCCGAGGTCCAGCATGCGCTTGATCGGGTGGGCGGCGAGGTCCTCCACGACGCGGAGTTCGAGGTTCGACAGCGGGCATACCGTGAGCGGGATGCGGTCGTCGCGCAGTCGGGCGACCAGGGCGTCGTCCTCGAGGGCCCGGTTGCCGTGGTCGATGCGCTCCGCGCCGAGGATGTCGAGCGCCTCCCATACGTACTCCGGCGGACCCTCCTCCCCCGCGTGGGCGACGAGCCGGAGGCCCATGTCACGCGCCGCCTCGAACACGCGCGCGAACTTCGAGGGCGGGTGTCCGACTTCGCTCGAGTCGAGACCCACGCCGAGGAGCCGGTCCCGCCAGGGTTCCGCGGCCTCGAGCGTCTCGAACGCTTCCCTCTCGGTGAGGTGTCTCAGGAAACAGAGGATGAGGGAGACGCTCACGCCCCGCTCCCGTGAGCGGACGATGGCCCGCTCGAGCCCGTCCATCAGCGTCACCAGCGGCACGCCGCGTCCGGTGTGGGCCTGCGGATCGAAGAACATCTCGACGTGGACGACACCGTCCACAGCCGCCCGCCGCAGGTAGCCGTCGGCGAGATCGAAGAAATCCTCCTCGGTCCGGAGGACGTTCATCCCCTCGTAGTAGAGGTCGAGAAACTCCTGGAGGTTGCCGAACGAGTAGGCCCGGCGGACCTCCTCGACGCTGCCGTAGGGGAGCGGCACGCCGTTCCGGCGGGCGAGGTCGAACATCATTCCGGGCTCCAGCGAGCCTTCGACGTGGATGTGGAGTTCCGCCTTGGGCGTGCTCCGGATGACTTCGTTCAGGTTCGGCATGGCGTGCGTCTGGTGGCCTCTCGTGACGACGGGGTAGGTTGGATCGTCGAACTCATGCAGGGGCGGAAGTCCCCTGCCCGGATAACGCCCGACTGGACATGTCCCATGAGCCAACCCCGCGATAACTGGAGTTCGAACGTCGGCCTCGTGCTGGCCGCGACCGGCAGCGCGATCGGCCTCGGCAACCTGTGGAAATTCCCGTTCATCACCTGGGAAAACGAAGGGGGCGCCTTCGTCCTCGTCTACCTGGTCTGCATCCTCGCCGTGGGCCTGCCCATCATGATGGCGGAACTGCTCATCGGGCGCAGGAGCCAGAAGAGCGCGGTCGGGGCGCTCAAGGAGGCGGCCGGGCCCTGGTGGGGCGTCGTCGGCGGCTGGGGCGTGCTCGCGGGGTTCATCCTCCTCAGCTACTACACCGTCATCGCGGGCTGGTCGCTGTACTACTTCGCCCAGTCCCTCGGCTGGACGTTCGGCGGCTATCCCGCCGGGATGGCGGCGGGCGACCTCTTCAACGAGCAGGTGGGGAACGCCGGCCTCCAGCTCGCGCTCTCCCTCAGCTTCAGCGTCGCCACGATCGCGGTCGTTTACTTCGGCGTGAGCAAGGGGATCGAACGGATCGCCCGCATCTTCCTCCCCATCCTGTTCGGAATCCTGCTCCTCCTCCTGGTGAGCGCGCTGGGGATGAGCGGGTCGGGGGAGGCGATGCGCTTCATCTTCCGCGCCAACTTCGGGGAACTGGAGATGAGCGGGGTTCTAGAGGCCCTGGGGCACTCCTTCTTCACCCTCTCCCTCGGGATGGGGGCGATGATCACCTACGGCTCCTACATCTCGCGCAAGCATTCGATCGTGAAGGCGTCGGGGGCGATCGTGGCGCTGGACACGCTGATCGCCCTCGTGGCGACGGTGATCATGTTCTCCGTCATCTTCTCGGTGACGGGGATGAGCGACCAGGTCAGCGGCTCACCGGTGGGGATGCTCTTCATCTCGCTGCCGGAGCTGTTCTACACCGCGGTGCCGTTCGGCGTCGTGCTGGGGCCGCTCTTCTACGTGCTCGTGGCGCTCGCGGCGCTGACTTCGACGATCTCGCTGCTCGAGGTCGTGTCGAGCTACGTCATCGATGAGCACCGCATCCCTCGACACAAGGCGACGGTCCTCTGCGGCGCGGCGATCTTCGTGTTCACGATCTTCGCGGCGCTCTCGTTCACGGGCACGCCGTTCCTGGCCACGCTGGAGATCTTCGCAGGCAAGGTGGGCTGGTTCTCGACCGTCGACCATTTCGTCTCCAACTGGATGCTGCCCACCGGCGGGTTCGCGATCACGCTCGCGGCGGGGTGGTTCATGACCCGGAAGGCGACGGAGCAGGAACTGGTGGACGGCACGGAGCCGCGCTGGTTCCACTACGGGGCGTGGCGCTTCTTCATCCGCTGGGTGGCGCCGATCGCGGTGGGCGCGATCATCGTCGCCGTCATCCTGGGCCGCGACTTCAGCTGACGGTACGACGAATGCTGAACCGGCGGACGTTCCTGAAGACCGGCGCCCTCTCCGCGGCCGCGCTGGCGACTCGTGCGGAGTCCCTCCTCGCGGCGCCCTGCGATCCTCTTCCCGTCGCTCGCCGGACCGCGAACCGGATTCGCGTGCGAGGGATGGTCCGGGGGGAAGGTCGCGGATTGGGCCGCGTGTCGGTCTCCGATGGACTCCAGGTCGTGGATTCCGACGCCGATGGCCGCTTCGAACTCGTGACCTCGGCGGACCGCGACTTCGTGTGGGTTCGGGTGCCGGCAGGATACGAGATCCCGCTGAACCCGTCCGGCACCGCGCGCTTCTACGAACGCATCGATCCGTCCGCGAGCGAGATGTCCGTCGCCTTCGACCTCGCGCCGCTGGGCGTGTCGGATGAGCGGCACACGCTGCTCCTCCTCGGGGACATCCAGACCCAGACCGAGGAAGAGATGGGGTGGTTCCACGAGCGCTCCGTCCCCGACCTCCAGCAGACAGTGCGGGAGTTGGGTGACACGCACGTCTTCGGCATCTCCGACGGCGACATCATGTACGACCGTCTCGAACTGTATCCGGAGTACGAGCGCGGCGTGCAGCGGATCGGCGTCCCCTTCTTCCAGGTCATCGGGAACCACGACCTCGACATGGAAAGCCGTACGGACGAGGCCTCGACGGACACCTTCTCGCGCCACTTCGGGCCGCGCTACTACTCGTTCGACCGCGGCGCCGTGCACTACGTGGTGCTGGACGACGTGTTCTGGCACGGGAGCGGGTACCTCGGCTATCTGGACGCGGACGCGCTGACCTGGCTGGCGGCGGATCTGAACCGCGTCGAGGCGGGGGCGCCGGTCATCGTAGCGACGCACATCCCGGCGCTCGGGAGCAACCACGTTCGACGCGGCCTGACCTCGCCCGATCCGCCGGGCGCGATCATGAACCGCGACGCGCTGTACCGGCTGCTGGAGCCCTTCCAGGCGCACATCCTCACGGGACACACGCACGAACTCGAGCACGTCTTCGAGGCGGGGACGCACGAGCATGTGGCGGGCGCGATCTGCGGCGCCTGGTGGAGCGGACCGATCTGCTGGGACGGCGCCCCGAACGGCTATTGCGTCTACGAGGCCGCGGGCGAGGAAATCTCGTGGCGCTACAAGTCCACGGGATTCCAGGCGGCCCACCAGATGCGGACCTACGCGCCGGGGACCGATCCCTCCGCGCCGGACGAGATCGTGGCGAACGTGTGGGACTGGGACCCCGAGTGGACCGTGCGCTGGTTCGCCGATGGCGATCCCCGCGGCCTCATGGCCCGGCGGCCGGGACGCGACCCGCTGAGCGTCGAGCTTCACTCCGGCGACGACCTGCCCCCGCATCGTCCGTGGGTCGAGCCCCGCATCACCAACCACATGTTCTACGCGCCCGTCGAACCCGGTGTGGCGGAGGTGCGCGTGGAGGCCACGGACCGCTTCGGCCGCCCCTATTCCGAGGCCCTGCGTCTCCCCTAGCAGCCCGTGGCAAGAACCCCGCTGCGTTCAAGCGGCGTTGTAGACTTCCGACGGCGGGCTCATGTTGCGGGGAAGGGGCGGCCGGAGGGTCGGCCGTCCGCATGCTGACCCGGGCCCGGAGATGTCGCCATGACCCAGCCACGCCCGCGCTTCCGTCCGTCCTTCCTCGCCTTCACCACTTCGGCCGCACTCCTCGCGACCGCCTGCGCGCCTCCGCGGATGACGATGGAGGAGGCGTGTTCGAATCCCGCCAACGAGATCGTGGCGGAGAACTGCCTCGAGGGGCACCCGGCCACCGAATGGGACATCAACGGCTACGGCGATCCCAGCATCCAGGGGTTCGGGACCGACATCGCGATCAACCGCGGCGAGACGATCGAGTTCAAGATCGACACGGACTCCCCCGACTACCGGATCGACATCTACCGGATGGGCTACTACGGCGGCATGGGTGCGCGCCGTGTCGACTCGTTCGAGCCCGCCGCGAGGCTGCCCCAGATCCAGCCCGACTGTCTGCGGAGCCCGATCCCGGTGCTGGCCGAGGGTGGCGGAATCGAGGAGTGGCCCGCGCCGCTGGTGGACTGCGGGAACTGGGCCGTATCGGCCTCCTGGCAGGCTCCGGAGGACGCGACCTCGGGCATCTACTTCGCCCGCCTCGTGCGCGAGGACCCGATCGACGGCTGGGTGAAGAACGACGAGTTCGAGGCCACGCCGCTCCCGCCGACCGGCGAGGATTCGCTGTGGGAGGCGCCGGGCTTCCACGCCGTGATGCGGAACCCGCTGCGCGAGGCGCGCGCCAGCCATATCTACTTCGTGGTGCGGGACGACGACGGCGAGTCCGATCTGCTCTTCCAGACCTCGGACCTCAACTGGCAGGCGTACAACCGCTACGGGGGCCACAGCGTGTACGGGCGGCTGAACCCCGAGCGTCTCAGGCTCCACGGAGGACCCCCGCGCGCGCCGAAGGTGAGCTACAACCGTCCCTTCGAGACGCGGCACTACCGCGCCGTGAACATGGTGTTCAACTCCGAGTACCCGATGGTCCGTTGGCTGGAGCGCAACGGCTACGACGTGAGCTACTCGTCGGGAATCGACACGGATCGGCGCGGCGAGGAACTGCTGGAGCACAAGGTCTTCCTCTCCGTCGGACACGACGAGTACTGGACGGGCCAGCAGCGCCGCAACGTGGAAGCCGCGCTCGCGGCGGGCGTACACCTGGGCTTCTTCGGTTCGAACGACATCTTCTGGAAGGTGCGCTGGGAGCCGAGCATCGATGGATCGGAGCAGCCGTACCGGACCTTCGTCACCTACAAGGAGACGCAGAACCACCGGAAACTTGATCCGGTCGAATGGACGGGATTGTTCCGCGATCACCGTTCGATCAACCCGGAGGGTCCGTGGCCGGAGAACGCACTCACGGGGACGCTGTTCACGGTGAACGCGTGGCGGAACGATCCGCTCATGGTCGACGCCGAGTTCGCCGACCTGAGGTTCTGGCGCAACACGGAGGTCGCGCGGCTGCGGCTCGGCGAGCGGTACGTGTCGATCAAGGGGATCCTCGGCCACGAGTGGGACTCGGACATCGACAACGGGTTCCGCCCGCCGGGGCTCTTCCGCCTCTCCGCGACGACGATCGACAACCTGCAGTACTGCGTCCATCCCGGGCGGGGGTGCGAAACGGGCTCGGCCACGCACAACGCGACCATGTACCGGCATGAGAGCGGCGCACTCGTCTTCGACACGGGGACGCTGCAGTGGCCGTGGGGACTCGACGCACACCACGACACGGAGACGGGCGTCCCCCCCGAGCGTCAGAACGGCATGGACACGCGGGTCGGCGTCGATCCGAACGGCCCGGACCTCGTCCTTCAGCAGGCGACGCTCAACGTGTTCGCGGACATGGGCGTGCAACCCGCCACCCTGCAGCCGGATCTCGTGCCGGCCACGGCTTCGACCGATGAGGTGCCGCCGACCTCCTCGTTTGAGGCGCCCTCGGGGCCCGATCCGGAGAGCGGCATGATGACGATCATGGGGACGGCGTCAGACGCCGGGGGTGGCGTCGTGGCGGCGGTCGAGGTGTCGCTGGACGGAGGGATGACGTGGCGCCCGGCCCGCGGCCGCGCGAACTGGAGCTACGCGTGGGATCCGGATGCGACGGACGGCGAGGTGTCGATCCTGAGCCGCGCCGTAGACGACAGCGGCAACCTGGAGACCCCGGGCGAGGGCGGCTGAACGGACTCGACCTGAGCCGACCCGAGCCTTCGCTGCCGTTGTAGACGGCCGACGGCGGGGGCATGTTGCGGGAACGCGGCGGCCGGGTGTCGGCCGACGCCCTGCTCTGGTCCGGAGATGTCGCCATGATCGCGTCCGTAGCAGCCCGCTCTCGTCCGCTCCCCGCATCCTCCGTTTTCCTGGTCGCGGCTGTCGCGGCGGCCGGCTGCGAACTGCAGGTCTCGATGGCGGGTGATCCGTGCGTGAACCCCGCCAACGAGATCGTGGCCGAGAACTGTCTCGAGGGGCACCCGCCCACGGAGTGGGACATCAACAGCTATGGCGACCCCAGCATCCAGGGGTTCGGCACCGACATCGCGATCGCGCAGGGCGAGACGATCGAGTTCAAGATCGACACGGACTCGGACGACTATCGCATCGACATCTACCGCATGGGCTACTACGGCGGCATGGGTGCGCGCAGAGTGGACTCCTTCGATCCGGCCGCGACGCTGCCGCAGATCCAGCCGGACTGCCTGCGGGGCCCGATCCCGGTGCTGGCCGAGGGCGGTGGCATGGAAACCTGGCCCGCCCCGCTTGTGGACTGCGGCAACTGGTCGGTCTCGGCCTCCTGGCAGGCGCCGGAGGACGCGACTTCCGGGATCTACTTCGCCCGCCTCGTGCGCGAGGACCCGATCGAGGGCTGGGTGAAGAACGACCAGTTCGAGGCGACGCCGCTCCCGCCGACAGGAGAGGACTCTCTGTGGGAGGCGCCGGGCTTCCGGGCCGTGATGCGGAACCCGCTGCGCGAACCGCGCGCAAGCCACATCTACTTCGTCGTGCGGGACGATGACGGCGAGTCCGACATGCTCTTCCAGACGTCGGACGTCACCTGGCAGGCGTACAACCGCTACGGGGGGCACAGCGTGTACGGACGCCTCAACCCGGAGCGCCTTCGCCTCCACGGCGGGGAACCCCGCGCGCCGAAGGTGAGCTATAACCGGCCCTTCGAGACGCGGCACTACCGGGCCGTGAACATGGTTTTCAACTCCGAATACCCGATGGTCCGGTGGCTGGAGAGGAACGGCTACGACGTGAGCTATTCCTCGGGGATCGACACGGACCGGCGGGGCGAGGAACTGCTTGAGCACAGGATCCTCCTTTCGGTCGGTCACGACGAGTACTGGAGCGGACGACAGCGGCGGAACGTGGAGGCGGCCCGGGCCGCCGGCATGCACCTCGCCTTCTTCAGCTCGAACGAGGTCTACTGGAAGGTTCGGTGGGAGGCGAGCATCGACGGCTCCGGCGAGCCGTACCGGACGCTCGTCACGTACAAGGATTCGCAGGATCATCGGCGGCTCGATCCGGTGGAGTGGACGGGAGAGTTCCGCGACCACCGCTCGATCAACGCCGAGGGGGCCTGGCCCGAGAACGCGCTGACGGGGACGCTGTTCACGGTGAACGCGTGGCGGAACGACCCCATCATCGTGGACGCGGAGTTCGCCGACCTGAGGTTCTGGCGAAACACCGAGGTCGCCCGGCTGCGGCCCGGCGAGCGGTACGTGTCGATCAAGGGGATCCTGGGCCACGAGTGGGACTCGGACATCGACAACGGGTTCCGCCCGCCCGGATTGTTCCGGGTGGCCGCGACGGAGATCGACAACACGCTCTACTGCGTACACCCGGGGCGGGGCTGCGAGACGGGGACCGCCACGCACCACGCCGTCCTCCATCGACACGAGAGCGGCGCACTCACGTTCGGCTCGGGGACGCTGCAGTGGTCGTGGGGCCTCGATGCGCATCACGACACCGAGACCGGCGTGCCGCCGGAACGGATGAACGGCGCGGACACGCGCGTCGGCGTGGATCCACACGGTCCGGACCTCGTCCTGCAGCAGGCGACGGTGAACCTGTTCGCGGACATGGGCGTCCAGCCCGCCACGATGCAGCCGGATCTCGTTCGCGCGACGGCGTCGATGGACTTCGAGGCGCCCGCGTCCTCGTTCGGGCCGCCTTCGGCGCCGGACGCCGAAGGCGGAATGGTCACGATCTCGGGGACAGCTTCGGATTCGGGCGGTGGCGTCGTCGCGGCCGTCGAAGTCTCGCTCGATGGAGGCGAGACGTGGCACCCCGCCCACGGACGGACGGACTGGAGCTACGAGTACGACCCCGCCACGGCGGGCGACGAGGTCTCGATCCTGAGCCGCGCCGTGGACGACAGCGGCAACCTGGAGACCCCGGGCGAGAGCGTCGCCGCCGCGGGCGGGGGAGGCTGATTCCGGTCCACGGCTCCCCCGGGACGCGTTCCCGCGGGAACGTCGGGGCTCACCCGCCTGCGGTCGGCTACCAGTATTCGACCTCCAGTCCATCGATCCGGGCAAGGCTCCGCCGATCCCGCGTCGCGACGGCATGACCGTGGTGGACCGCGGTGGCCGCGATAATCAGGTCGTGGGCGCCGATGGGAGTGCCCGCACCGCGTAGGTGCGTCGTCAGCGTCGCATGCACCCGGGCCACATCGAGATCGAACGGAAGCACGGGAAGCAGCGACAGCCACGTCCTGCACGAGCGCTCGGCCGCCGCCTGCCCGGCACCGCGAAGCCTGTGGACGCCATGCATGAGCTCGGAAGCGGTGATGGCGGCCATCGCCATTCCGCCATCCTCGTCGGCAATAGCCGCGAACACCGCTTCGCGATTCAGATGACCCCGTTCGGCCGCGACCAGAACGCTGGTATCGATCAGCGTTCCCACGACCCTCCGGGGACTTCCTCGCGGTTCCAGATCGCGATGCCTTCTTCGACTGCTCGGAGATATTCCTCCCCGACGGGAGGAACGGAACGATTCTCGATGTACTCGAAGAACTCCTTCACGGTCAGCGTCGGATCTTCCTCCGGGCTGATCCGGGCGACCGCCTTCCCGCGATGCTCCACGACGTACTCGGCGCCGCGCTCCCGCACTTCCGTGAGGATCGATCCGAAGTTCTTCGCCGCCTCCGTTGCGCTCACCCTCCGCGCATCCAGAGACACGTTTCGTGTATTGGACATTGGCTGATAATACGGAACTTACGGAATATCCGCAATTCAGCGGTTGGTGGGGAAACCGAGGTCGACCCGGCTTCCGGCGGGATCGGGCCAGCGCGCCGTCATCACCTTCGGTTTCGTGTAGAAGTGCACGCCCTCGGGGCCATAGATCGCGTGCGCCCCGAACGCCGACTCCTTCCAGCCGCCGAAGGAGTGGTATCCGACGGGGACGGGGATGGGGACGTTGAGGCCCACCATCCCGGCGTCCGCGTCCTCCTGGAACTGTCGCGCGGCGCCCCCGTCGCAGGTGAAGATCGCCGCACCGTTCCCCCAGGAGTTGTTGCGCAGGAGGTCCACGGCGTCGTGGTACGTGTCCGCCCGCACCACGCAGAGGACGGGACCGAAGATCTCGTCCCGATAGACCGACATATCCGGTGTGACACGGTCCAGCAGCGTGACGCCGAGGAAGAAGCCGTCGCCCTCGAAGGGGGCGTCCCGGCCATCGACGACGACGCGCGCGCCCGCCTCGGCGCCCTCGCGCACGTATTCCGCGACGCGGTCGCGGTGCTCGGCCGTGATGAGCGGGCCCATCTCGGAGGCGGGATCGTCGCCGGGGCCGATGCGCAGCTTCTCCATGCGGGCGCGGATCGCGTCGACGAGCGGATCGGCGCTGTCTCCGACCGCGACCGCGACGGAGATCGCCATGCACCGCTCGCCGGCCGATCCGTACGCGGCGGAAACGGCGGAGTCCGCCGCGAGGTCGATGTCCGCATCGGGCAGCACGACCATGTGGTTCTTGGCGCCACCGAGCGCCTGCACGCGCTTTCCGTGCGCGGTGGCGGTCTCGTACACGTGACGGGCGACCGGCGTGGACCCCACGAAGCTGACGGCCTGCACATCAGGGTGCTTGAGCAACCGGTTCACGGCCACATGGTCGCCGTGCACGACGTTCAGCACGCCCGCCGGGAAGCCGGCTTCGTGGAAGAGTTCCGCGATGAAGTTCGCGGCGCCGGGATCGCGGGGTGACGGTTTCAGCACGAAGGTATTCCCGCACGCGACCGCGTTCGGAAACATCCAGAGCGGCACCATGGCCGGGAAGTTGAACGGCGTGATCCCCGCCACAACCCCGAGCGGCCGCCGGACGGAATAGACGTCGACGCCAGTGGAAGCCTGCTCGCTGTACGTCCCTTTCAGGTGTTCGGCGAGGCCGCAGGCGTATTCGATATTTTCCAGGCCGCGGGCGACCTCGCCCATCGCGTCGGCAAGGACCTTTCCGTGCTCGGCGGTGAGCCGCTTCGCGATCTCCTCGGCGTACGCCTCGACCAGGTTGCGGTACGCGAACATGAGCTTCGTGCGACGCGCGACGCTGACACCCCGCCATTCGTCGAACGCCGCCACGGCCATCGCGATGGCTTCGTCCACTTCGCCGACCCCCGCCAGCGGCACTTCGCCCGTCTGCCGCCCCGTCGCCGGATTGAAGACAGGCGCCGTACGGCCCGAAGCGCCGGGCCGCGCCCGACCGCCAACCAGGTGCGGGACAGGCTCGATCGCTCCCGCCGCGGCGTTTCCGACCGCTTCATCCACCGCCGCCGCCGAGGTCGAGGACAATGCCGTCTTCACTTCGCCTCCTCGTGATAGCCGAGGATCGCCTTCAGCTCGAGGAACTCCTCGAGCCCGTGGCGACCCCATTCACGCCCGTTGCCGGATTGCTTGTAGCCGCCGAACGGCACCCTGAAGTCCGGACGCGCGCCGTTAAGGTTGACCTGGCCCGATCGGATCCGGCGCGCGACGGACCGTCCACGTTCGCGGTCGCCCGCCGACACGTAGCCGGCGAGACCGTAGAGTGTGTCGTTCGCGATGCGAACGGCGTCATCATCGTCCTCGTATCCGATGAGCACGAGGACCGGTCCGAAGATCTCCTCGCGCGCGACGACCATCTCGTTGCTCACGTGCGAGAAAACCGTCGGCCGGACGTAGTACCCCCGCTCCAGTCCCTCCGGCCGCCCGGGCCCTCCCGTCGCGAGGTGCGCACCCTCCTCGATCCCCCGCTCAATCAGCCGCTGGATCCTGTCGAACTGCACATCGGACACCGCCGGACCGATCGTTGTCCCCTCGCCGCCGGGCTCGCCGACCACGACCTTCCCTGCCGCCGCGGCCGCGATCTCCGCCGCCTCGTTCATGCGCGAATGCGGCACCAGCATGCGCGTCGGCGCGTTGCAGGACTGTCCCGTGTTGTTGCACACCGCGAAGACCCCCCGGGACACCGCCCGCCCGAAATCGGCGTCATCCAGGATGATGTTCGCCGACTTGCCGCCCAGTTCCTGCGCCACGCGCTTCACCGTCGGCGCCGCGTTCCGGGCGACCTCCACCCCGGCCCGGGTGGAGCCGGTGAAGGAGACCATGTCGACGTCGGGGTGCGCGGAAAGCGCCGCTCCCACGACTGGACCCGCCCCGTTCACGAGATTGAAGACCCCGGGCGGCACACCGGCCTCATGCAGGATCTCCGCGAAGATCAGGGCGTTCAGCGGCGCGACCTCCGACGGTTTGAGCACCATCGTGCACCCCGCCGCGAGCGCCGGCGCCACCTTGCAGGCGATCTGGTTCAGCGGCCAGTTCCACGGCGTGATGAAGGCGCACACCCCCACCGGTTCCCTCACGAGGAGAGACGTTCCGAGGTCCGTCTCGAATTCGAAGTCCGCGAGGATCTTCAGCATGGTTCGAAAGTGCCCCATGCCGGAAGGGACCTGCGCCTGCACGGCCAGGGCCATCGGCGCGCCCATCTCCGAGCTGACGGTCGCGGCCAACTCCGCCGAACGGGCCGCGTAGCCCTCACAGATGCGTTCCAGCAGCGCGACCCTTTCCTCCCGGTCGGTCTGTGAGAAGGCGTCGAAGGCGTCGGTCGCGGCCGCCACCGCGGCGTCCACGTCGGCCTGCTCACCCATCGCGATGGCTCCGATCACTTCCTCGGTCGCCGGGTTGACCACGTCCAGCGTATCGTCGACCGACGGTTCGACCCACGCCCCGTCGATGTAGAACTTGCGGAGGTTCTCCACGGATCCCCTTTCCCGCGCCGCGCGATGCGGCGCCATGATGTTCGGTACGAATACACAACCCCGGCGGGGGGCGGCCTTCGCCTCCCGCCGGGGTCGGATCCTACGCTCCGGGCTCGGCCTCGACTACCGGCGACCCCGGGTCCCGCCTGACTACGCTTCGGAACTCACCCCGTGAGCCACGACCACCGGTAGTTCACGCGAACGTAGTAGTATCCGCCGTTGAATCCGAACGGCGAGCTCTCCGGATAGAGCAGGCCCACATTGTCCGCCGTGTCCGGATCCTGCGCCGCCGGATACGTGTCGAACAGGTTGTTCGCGCCGATCGTGAGTTCGGCGTCGTCCGTGAGGTCCGTGGACAACTCGAAGTCGACGAGGAACCGGCCGGGGAAGGCCGTGCCTTCCACACCGCCGATCACGACGCCACCAACGTCCACCCACGAATCGTACCAGGTGCCGCGCACGAGGCCGCGCACCCCGCCGATCGTGTGCAGGACGTTGAGCGAGCCCCGCCACGAGGGGACGGACTGCTCAAGCTGGTCGACCCGGTCCTGGTTGATGACGTCGGGGTTGAAGTCGGTGACCGACGTCCCGTTGTAGTTGAAGAGCACGCTGAAGCTCGTCGCGCCGCCCATCGACGGGGGCGTGTAGTTCGCCACGATGTCCAGCCCCTGCGTCCTCGTGCTGAAGTCGTTCGTGAAGAACCGGAACTCGGCGAGGTTCGCCGCGCTCGTGATCCCCTCGCCCAGGAGTCGCGCGACCTCGGTGTCGGTGAGCGAGAACGTCTGCGTCTGCGCGAAGCGGTCCGAGATCGAGATCCGGTAGTAGTCCATCGTCAGCTTGAACGCATCCGCGTCGAACACGGCCCCCGCCGTCAGGCTGAACGCCTTCTCGGGCTTCAGCTGCTCCCCGCCTCGAAGGGCCGCCACGGCCGACGTCGAGGGGATCGTACCGCGATTGACGAGGTCGCCGATCGTCGCGTCGAACACCGTCGACACGTTGAAGGCGTTCTGCTGCCCCGGCGTCGGCGCGCGGAAGCCGGTGCTCCCGCCGGCGCGCAGGGCGACCGCGTCGCTCACCTCGAGACGACCCGAGACCTTCCCCGTCAGCTGGCTTCCGAAGTCGGAGAAGTCCTCCCAGCGCAACGCGGCGCCGAGCGTCCACGGATCTTCGCTGCCGCCCAGCTGAACGTCTCCGTAGACCGCCACGTTCTGGCGATCCCATTCTCCCGCGGCGATCGGGCTGAAGCCGGGGAAACCGTTGGAGGACGAACTGAATCCCTGCGCGGCGTAGGGTCCGATCTTCCACGACTCGTCCTGCCCCTGCCCGATCGTGAAGCGCTCTTCCCGCCGCTCGAGACCGCCCGCGAGGTGGACCCCGTCGCTGGCCTCGTACGCGACGTCGAAGTTCAGGTTGAACTCATCCTGCCGGTACAGCCCCGGGTCGAAATGCGTGGGCGTCTCTGGCCCGAGCGCCGCGTTCACCGTGTTGTAGATGAAGAAGTCGGCGGTGTGGCTGCCGAAGCCGGCGCTGGCGTCCCACGTGAAGCCGTCCTCGTTGCCGCCCTTGACGCCGCTCACGACGGACCAGTCGGTGACGTTGCCGCCGAACTGGGGCGTGAAGCCGCCCGGGAACATCTCCTGGAACGAGAAGCAGTTCGGGTCGGCGAAGACCTGCGCCAGCGCCACCGGGTCGGGCACATGGTTCGTGATGGGGACCTCGGGGCAGTTCGCCGATCCGAGACCCTTCGCCTGCAGCACGTCGCCGATGAGGAGCGACTCGCCCCCGTCGCCGCTGAACACGGCGCCCCGCGTGTTCGGATTACGGAAGAAGAACCCGCCGTCCACCTCCTTGGTGGAGAGGTTACCGAACGCGTAGAACTGCTCGTCGTCGCTGAACGTATAGCCCGTGTTGAGCCACACCTTGAGGTCGTCGTTGACCTCGGGCGACCCCCAGATCTGGGCCGTGGGCGTGCGCACGGCGCTGTTGCCGGCCCCGAGGAGCGCGATGGCGTCGGCGCGCTGGATGGCCCGGTCCGTCGGATCCTGGTTCCCGTATTCGACGCTGAGGTTGGCGAAGCCCGTGGCCCCCAGCGGGACCCCGACGTTTCCGGAGACGGTGAGCATGTCGCCGTCGCCTTCGTAGTAGCTGCCGGTCTTCACCTCGATCATGCCGCCGTCGCGGTCGTCCTTGAGGATGAAGTTCATCACGCCGGCGATGGCGTCCGAGCCGTACTGGGCCGAGGCGCCGTCGCGGAGGACTTCCACCTGCCGCAGCGCGATGCCGGGAATGGAACCGATGTCCACGCCCTGGGCCCCATCCGAGAGACCGGCCCCGAGCCACGTGATGATCGACCCGCGGTGCCGCCGCTTCCCGTTGATCAGCACCATGGTGTGGTCGGACGCGAGCCCCCGCAGGTTCGCCGGGCGCGTGATCGTCGCCGCGTCGCTGATGGGCTCGACCCGGACGTTGTAGGATGGCACCACGGTGCGGAGCAGGAAGTCGATGTTCGTCTCCGCCTGGCTCGTGATCTCGGACACCGGGATCACGTCCACCGGCACCATCGACTCGGTCACCGTTCGCGGCTGCGCGCGGCTTCCGACGACCACCAGCTCTCCGAGGTTGATCGCCTGGAGTTCCAGCGAGAAGTCCTGGTTCGCGGTCTGACCGCTCACGACCGAGACCGTCTGCGTCTGAATGGCGTAACCGATGATCCGGACTTCGACCACATGGTCGCCGGCCGGGACATCGGAAATCGAATAGGCGCCGCCGGCACCCGAGCCCACCGATATGTCGAGCGCGGGGATCGCGACCCTCGCGCCGCTGAGGCCGGCGCCGGATTGGTTGGTGACCCTGCCCTCGATCGTCCCCTGGGCAAAGGCCGCCGCCGGCACCGCCAGAAAGGCAAGGGCCAAGAATGCACGTTTCAGCATACTCATCTCCTGAGGTTGGTTGTCTCAATTCCCGAAGTTTGTCGGTTCAAGCAGATCGGCTCTGAACTTCCCGTCCTCGAGGGCCCGAGCCGATGGGCCCGCGGGACGTCCGATGTCCGAAGATGCGCTAGAGCGGAGCCCAAGGCATCTCGATGGACCTCCACATGTGTGCGACCGGACTGTTGTCGTACCCGAGACCCTCCTTTGGCTGCTTGAAATGTCGCCCGATGATGTCGATGAACGGATCCAGCGAGACCTCCATGCCATCCTGGAAGGCATACGTGTCGTTCACGCAGATCATGCGAGCCGAAACATACAGCGGATGACCCTTCGCGTACTCCGCAGCCTGCTTGATGTAATCCGGCGGGATGTAATCCTCGCCGAAGATCCGGTTGTACAGCTCCGGGTATTCGTACCCGTACTCCTCGTCCGGGTAGAAGCGCAGCGCCCCATGATACCGGATGCCCCAGCTCACGTACTCCGGCACATACGGTTCGTAGAGCTGTGCGCCCCACCAGCCATGATCCACCTTGATCAGGTTCTGCACGGTGTCGTGGAGCAGGCCGGCGAGGACATTCTCCTCGGGCTGCCCGTCATTCAACGCGTGAGTCGCGCTCTGCAGGACATGACGGGCGGGCCAGAACCTCAGGCGGAAGAAATCTTCCAGCGTCGGATTCGCGGGCAGGGGTTCGAGGACCTCATCGCTGGGCCTGAACAGGTTGCCGGTTCCGCGCGGGGCGCGGACTTCCTGTCCGGCGTCATGGTCGTCGTCGTGGTGGTGTTCGTCCGCGAACTCGGCTTCGGCCTCCGCCGCTTCCGCCAGCAGGTCGTTCTCGTCGAGGAGCCGCGGGTCGAGGTCTTCGGTCCGCGGAACGGGACCGTGGTGGTGATGATGGTCGTGGACGTGACCCGGATCCTCGCCGTCGAGGAGATCGCACATGTAGTGCTCCAGAGCCTCCGCCTTGTCCTCGGGCGTCATCACCGCGAGGGCACCGGCACCAACCGATGCAAGGAACCTTCTCCGGTCGATCTCCATGATTCCATCCCGGCGCTGGAGGTTACGCGACGGTTACACCCTCAAGTTGATTAAACGAGTGCGGGACCGCTAGTGGCGTGCCCGGAAATCCGCGAGCTACCGGGAGTGCCGTGACATTTCCGGACACGACACCGGATGTGGCGGTGGGGAGGGTCGCGCCAGGCCACGAAAAAAGGGGGCGTCCCATCCCGGACGCCCCCTCCCTTCTACGTGCCCCTCAACGCGATGCGCCATGCTGCCGGTGGGTCAGTAGGCCTGCTTGACCACGTTCTCGGCCTTGGGGCCCTTCGGTCCGTCGACGACATCGAGCTCGACCTTCTCGCCTTCCGCCAGACTCCGAAAACCGTCCGCCTGGATCGCCGTGTGGTGAACGAAGACCTCCGCGGATCCATCATCGAGCGCGATGAACCCGAAGCCCTTCTGATCGTTGAACCACTTGACTGTGCCGCTTCTGCGCATGCCCGTGCTCCTGAAGGTATTGGTGTCGCCGAGAGTACGGGCCTTGCCGCACATGCCGACCACAATGCCGGCGAACCTGATCCGGTTCGCATTTTCCGGAGCCCAGAATACACAGCCAATTTGCGGTTGTCCATGCGCCGGGCGGGATGCGCCTACTTCCCCACAGAGAGGAAATCGCGAAGCCGGAGCTTCGTCTGGTGGTCCTGCATCCGCATGCCGCGCATGTTCTGGCCGCGAATATAGGTCCGCTGCCAGCCCTCTCGAACCGTCTCTTCATCCCGGGCGTGGAGGTCGTCAATGAACTGGGCTCTGGACTCGTTCCATTCCGTGTACTGCCGGGCGACGAGCCTGTCGTCCCACAGCTCTCGCGTGCGGGGGCGCGCGTTCTCGAGATAGTGCCGCGGCATGGGGAGGATCCGGCAGATGGGCTCTGCCTCGTCGAAGCGGATCCAATGCTTGGGCCGCGTGACCTTCCAGTTCATCGTGAACGAGAACGGGGCCCAGTCCGTCTCGATGATCCCGTCGAGCGGAACGATGCCGTCCTTGGGGAGGTTCGGGCAGCCTCGCGCCCAGAGGTTGTGGCCCTTCGTGGTGCGGAACAGGTAGCCGGGCGTGAACGTCACGACTCCGCTCCCGAAATGGCTCGAGATGGCCGGGTGCGGTTCGTCCTCCCAGCGAAAACGGATGGACTCCAACCCGACCCCGCCGTCCCAGCGAAGCCAGAACTTCGTCGGACAGAGCAGATCCCAGCCGGCCTGGTTCGCGATGAGGAGCGGCAGGCAGCGGTACGCGAAGCGGTCGGGCGTCTCGTCCATCCACTCGCGACGCTGGTCGCCCGTCTCGATCTCGAGGGCGGTGTCCGCGACCCGGAACGCCGTCAGTTCGATGCCGCGCGCGGATCGGGGCCGCGCCTTCGCCTTCTTCGCCACCGGGACGCCGTACGCGTTACCGCGCCGAGACGCGGTTCGCCGGCCCACCTCCACCGCCGCCCTCGATCGGATCGAAGAGCGACTTGCCCAGATCCAGAGGCACGAGCCGGCCGCCGATCTCCGCGACGCCCTGTATGCGGACCCAGCGGTCGAGAAGCGTCACCTGGAGCACGGTCTCGAACCCCGCGATCGTCGCCGAGGGGTCGATCTTCATCGTGATCCGCCGCGCATTGACGTCGTACTCCCACGAACCGTAGAGCCGGGTGTCGAGGGTCGTACCGCCCGACCCGAATCCGGTCAGCGTTATCCGTGAACTCAGGTTCTGGACAGACCCGAAGACGAGACGAACATCCGAGCCGGCGGGGAGAGGCTGGAAGTCGTCGGGAAGATCCGGCACCTCGCGCTGGAGGAGTTCGAGGGGCCGGTAGGCGCCGACGATGGTGTGATGGACCGTTCGGTATGCGGGCCCGTACGGATTGTTGTCCAGTTCGCACGCCGTCATGCCGCCGGCGAAGGTAGCGACCGTGGCCGCGCACACCATGTTCCGGACCCGCGGGTATCTCATGAAGCCTCCAGCACTGGTTTCGACCGGTCTGCCGCCGCCCCCCGGGCACGGCCGGGCCGGCCCGGGGGGGCGCGACACCCCTCTGATAAGAAACGCTCCTACCTCTTGCGGGCAACCCGCCGTCCGCGCGTCGGGCGCCGGGAGGCCTGCTCGTCAGAGCGACATGGGTCCTCCGCCGCCGCCGATGGTTTCCGGGGTTCTCGGAGTCGGCTTGCCGAGATCCACGTGGATCAGCTGCCCATCGATTTCGCCCGCACCCTGGAGTCGAACCCAGCCGTCGAAGGACGTCGCGTGCAGGATCAGCTCGAACGCCGCCGTCGAGGCCGTGGCGGCCACGCTCAGCGCAACTTGCCGGGAGGACCGGTCATAGTCCCAGGAACCGTTCAGCCGCGCGTTCAGGCCGGTTTCTCCCGGTATCTGCGACGGCAGGATCACCCAGCCCGTGAGACTCCCGCTGGATCCGAAGACGAGCCGGAGGTCTCCCCCCGGGGGCAGCGCGCGGAAGTCGTCCGGCAGATTGCTTACGATCGAGAGGCTGGTGAGCGGGCGGTACGCCCCGACGAGATTGGACTGGGCGTCTTGCCACGCGGCGCCGTACGGGTTTCCGTCCCGTTCGCACGCGGCCGCGCCGGCCAGGAGGAGGGCGAGGGAGAGTATTGTTCGCGATCTCATGGTTGTCCTCGACGTGATGGGGGGACGCGAAGCCGCGGACTTTCCGCTGACGCGCCACCGGTTTCGAAGAAGCCGCCTACCCGCCCGGTGCGGCCGGGTTCCGCTCCCGCGGAGCGCGTCCCCGGCGTCCAGCGGTCCGTGCCGGGCGTTGCGCGGGATGTCCCCGGTTGGCAGGGTCTTGGCGAGGTCAACCGTGCGCCGACTGATACTCCAACCCGGTTCATTGCGAAATGCTCACGATACGCCCCATCCGCCGCGCGCTCGTGCCCGTCGACTCGGCGGCCGCGCACCGCGTCTCCGCGCTCAACTACGACGAGTTTCAGGGAGACCACGAGATCTGGGAAGCCATTCGGGACGCACCGGACTCGGTGCTGAGCGTCACCATGGCGCACTGCGCCGTGGCGAGCCCGGACCGGATCCTGAGGGGGGACTCGGAGGAGTCGCTCGCGCGGGCGCGCCGCAACTTCGAGCGCCTGTGCGGCTCCCCGCTCACGCACGAGGTGCAGAGGACCCTGTACATCTATGAGATCGTGGATCCGCAGCGCCCCGGCGTGCGCCAGATCGGCCTCGGGGGGCTGGCGCGCACGGCCCAGATCCGGACGGAGGCGACGGCGAACGGGCCGATTATCCGCAACGAGGGAGTCCGCCCGCCCAAGGCGAGGGGACGAGCACGGCTGATCGAGGCGACCGGCGCCATCATCGGGACCGTCAACAATGCGGTGCCCGACGCGTCGGGGGCGTTCGCGGCGGCCCTCGAGCGCCACGCCGATGGAACGGCGGTCGACTTCGAGGTGGAGGGACACCTCGGGACGACGCATCGCATCTGGCTCGTCTCGGAGCCGGGCGCCGTCACGCGCCTGCAGCGTCTCCTGGCGGGCGAGCCGGAAGCGTACGTGGCCGACGGGAACCACCGGAGCGCCGCCGCGGCCATGCTGGGACACGAGTCCTTTCTCGCGGTGTTCTTTCCGGCCGACCGGATGGGGATCTCCCCCTACAACCGGCTGGTCCGGCTCCCCGGCGATCGCGACGCGTCGGTGGAGTCGGCGCTGGCGCGCTCGTTCGACGTGGCGCCTGCGGGAGACGGGCCTCTGCAGCCGGACGAAACACACGTGGTCGGCGTGTACACGGCGGACGGAGGTTGGCGGCGCGCCTTGCCGCGGGCCGGCGTCTACGACGAGACGGACGCTGCGGCCTCCATCGACCACGATATCGTGCAGCGGACGCTCCTCGCGGATCTGGGCATCCCCGATGCGGCCGACGAGCGGCTCACCTTCGTCGGCGCCAACAGGGACGCGGCGTGGCTCGCGGCCGAAGTGGACGGGGGTCGCGCCGACCTGGCCGTCACGCTGCCCGCAGTGACCATGGACCAGTTCGTCGCGGTCTGTCGGCAGCGCCGGATGATGCCGCCCAAGTCGACCTGGTTCGAGCCCAAGATCCGCAGCGGACTCGTCATGGCGCTCCTCGGCGACGACTGACCCCCGTCACGGTCTCGCGGAGCGCCGCGCGGTCGACCTTCCCCAGGTGCGTGCGGGGGAGCGCGTCCACGACGTGAACGGCGGCCGGCGCCTTGTACGACGCCAGGCGCGAAGCCACGAATGTCCGCAGCGTCGTCGCCAGTCCGGTGGCGTCGGAGTTCGCCCCGGCCGGTACGATCCAGGCCACCGGCTGCACGAGCCCGTCGCGGCCCGGGACGCCGACCACGGCCGCGTCCGCCACGGCCGCGTGCTGCAGCAGGCAGTCCTCCACTTCGCCGGGCGACAACCATTTCCCCTTCACCTTGAGCATGTCGTCGCCGCGCCCGCAGTAGCGGAAGACGCCCCGTTCGTCGCGGACGACCATATCTCCGGATACGTACCACTTGCCCCGGAACGCCTCCGCCGTCGCGTCCGCCCGCTGCCAGTAGCCCAGGGCCCGGGATCCC
The DNA here is from genome assembly GCA_009841005.1 of Gemmatimonadales bacterium. Taxonomy (GTDB): domain Bacteria; phylum Gemmatimonadota; class Gemmatimonadetes; order Palauibacterales; family Palauibacteraceae; genus Palauibacter; species Palauibacter polyketidifaciens. Next base: position 9,133 of record VXMR01000022.1, on the reverse strand, counting down.
CCGCGGACCCGGAGCCAGCCCACTTCGCCATCCGGCAGCTCGCGGCCTTCGTCGTCGCAGACCCGCACGTCGAACCCGGGGACGGCGCGGCCCAGGGTCCCGGGATGAACCTCCTCCGGGCGATTGCTCAGGAAGATGTGCCACATCTCCGCCGTCCCCAGTCCGTCCAGGAGCGGGACGCACCACGTGTCCCGCCAGCGCCGGTGAAGCTCGGGCGGCAGCGCCTCGCCCGCCGAAGTCGCCAGGCGGAGGGAGGACAGGTCGCGGCCGGCGGCGTCCGGCTGCGCCACCATGAGCCGGATCATGGTGGGGACATTCACGAGTATCGTCGGGCGGAACGTCTCGATGCGATGGAAGAGGACCTCGGGCGTGCAGCGTTCCGGGAAGAGGGCCGCCGTCGCGCCGACCGAAAAGGGGAAGAAGAGGTTGGACCCGGTGGCGTATCCGAAGAACAGCTTGGGGACGGAGAGCGTGATGTCGTCCTCCGTCAGGCCCAGCACGCGCTTCCCGTAACACTCCGTCGTATTCGCGAACGAGGCGTGCGTCTGCACGACGCCTTTCGGGCGTCCCGTCGTTCCTCCGCTGAACAGCCAGAGGGCGGGATCGTGTCGGTGAGTGGGGAACGGATCCAGCGTCGCCGGTTGGCCGTGCAGACGCTCCCTGAACCGCGGCCGGTCCACAACGAACGTTTCGCGAGGGGCGGAGATCTCTTCGCCCCAGCGGAGCCCCTCCCCGTCATCCGCCGCGGATCCCGCTCCGGCATCGGCCACACCGGGCGACGCGGCTTCGCGGAAGGCGTCCGCGCGGCCGGAATCCACGAGCAGGACGGCGCCGCGCGTATAACGGAAGAAGTACGAGATCTCGTCGCGCCGAAGGTACGGGTTCAGCATGACGCCCACGGCGCCGATCCGCAGCGTCCCGAAGAGGGCGCCGACGAAGTCCGGTCCGTCCGGGAGCGCGATGAGGACCCGCTCCTCCGGCCGCACGCCGGCGCGGCGCAGGAGGTGACCGTAGCGGTTCGCGAGCGCGTCGACCTCGGCATAGGTCTTCTCGCCGCCATCGGTGAGGAGCGCGCGGCGGCCGCCCCACCCCTCCCGGATGCGGTCGCCGAGGAAATACTCGGCGATGTTGAAGCGCTCGGGCGGATCGAAGATCGGCTGCGGAACGGCGGCTCGCATCGGGCTCCGTCGGCGAGGGTCTTCCGGGCGGTCCGGGGTCGGGTTCGGGTTTCGCAGGGTATGTCCGGCCCGGCGCGTCTACAACCGACGCCAGCCTCCCGGACTTGCGCCCCTCCCCGGCACGGCGTAGCGAGATTCCATGACTCTGTACAGGCTGTCGGACCTCACCTGGGAGGAGTTCGGGGCGCTCGACCTCGATCGAACGGTCGCCATCCTGCCCGTGGGAGCTACCGAAGCGCACGGCCCCCATCTGCCTCTCGACACCGACGTCATCATCGCGGAAGCGATGGCGGAAGCCGGCGCCCGGCGACTCTCGGCTCGCGGTCTGGAGACCGTGCTCCTCGACGGCCTCCGGTACACGCCCGCCGCCTTCGCCGCGAACTTCCCCGGCACCATCGATATCGGGACCGCGACATTCACCGCCCTCGTCGTCGATATCGCCGCCAGCCTGGGCCGGGCCGGGATCGCTACGCTGGCGATCGCGAACGCACACTTCGACCCCGCTCACGTCGAGACGCTTCGGGGGGCGGCCGCGGCGGTCGGCGAGGGGGACGCCATTCGCGTCGTATTTCCGGACGTCACGCGCCGGCCGTGGGGAAGCCGGCTGACGGAGGAGTTCCGAAGCGGGGCGTGTCACGCCGGGCAGTACGAGGGTTCGATCGTTCTCGCCCGTAGCCCCGGGCGCGTGCGCATGGAAATAATGCGCGAACTGGAGGACAATCCGGTCTCCCTCTCCGCCGCGATCGGGGCCGGACTCGGAGACTTCGCGGAAGCGGGGGGGACGCGGGCCTACTTCGGTTATCCGTCGCAGGCGACGGCGGAAGAGGGACGTGCTACGATTGAGACGCTCGGAGACATCCTCGCGGAAGCGGTGAGCGCAGCCCTGGAAGAGGAGAAAGAGTCGTGAGTCTCGCCGGACGTGGCGCTCTCATCACGGGCGGAGGACGCGGCATCGGGGCCGCGACCGCCCGCACGCTGGCGGACCGGGGCGTCCGACTCGTCCTCGCGGCGCGGAGCACGCCGGAGATCGAGGCCGTCGCCGCCGAGCTTCGGGACCGCGGGGGAGAGGCGTGGGCGGCGACGTGCGACGTGTCGGACCCGGCGAGCGTGGACGCCCTGTGCCGCGAGGCCGCGAATCGGCTCGGAGCCGTGGACATCCTCGTGAACAACGCCGGCGTGGCGAGTTCCGCCCCGGTCGTGAAGCTCGCGCTGGAGGAATGGGAACGGCTGTGGCGCATCAACGCGACCGGCGCGCTCCTCGCAATGCAGGGCGTGCTGCCGGGCATGGTGGAACGCGGCTGGGGCCGGATCGTGAACGTGGCCTCGGTCGCCGCGTTGCGGGGAGGGCGCTACATGGGGGGCTACGCCGCGTCGAAGCATGCCCTTCTCGGACTCACGCGCTCTGCCGCGGCCGAAGTGGCGCGAGCCGGGGTCACGGTGAACGCGGTCTGTCCCGGCTACGTCGACACGCCGATGACGGATGCGACGATAGAGAACATCGTGAAGCGAACGGACATGGAGGAGACCGACGCCGTCGAGGCGATTCTCGCGACGACGCCGCAGCGGCGGCTCATCGCCCCCGGGGAGGTCGCGGCGTCCATCGCGTTCCTGTGCGAAGATGAAGCGCTGAGCATCAACGGCCAGACCGTCGTGCTGGACGGCGGCGCCACATCGGCCCTCCAGTGACGTGTCGGGGAACGCCCGCATGAGCGCCGATGGCGGGGCCGATGCCCGCACCGACCCGTTCGAGGTCCTGAATCCGGCCGCGCTGGGCGAGCCGCAGGGCTGGAATCACGGACTCCTCGCGCCTCGCGGAGGGCGGGTGCTGTTCGTCGCCGGGCAAACCGCGACCGGTCCGGGCGGAGACATCGAGACGCCGGACTTCGCCGCACAGTTCGCGCTCGCGCTCGATCGCGTGCTGGCGGTCATCCGGGCGGCCGGCGGAGAACCTTCGCACATCGGACGCATGACCATCTACGTTACGGATCTCGCCGCCTACCGGGACGCGCGTTCCGAACTCGGGGCGGCGTGGCGCGCCCGGCTGGGCCGACACTATCCCGCCATGTCGCTCGTCGAGGTCGGCGGGCTCGTCGATGTCGGCGCGCAGGTCGAGATCGAGGCGACCGCCGTCGTGCCGTGACGCCGCACCACTCCCTGGAAGGAAGCGCGCCGTGCCTCTGAACCCGACTTCATTCCTGTACGAGGTCGATGCCGCGACCTCCGTCGCGACGATCACGCTGAACCGTCCCGAACGGCGCAACGCCCTGACCTTCGAGGTCTACGACGAACTCCGAACCACCTTCCGCGCGCTCGACCGGGAACCGGGGGTCCGCGCGGTCGTGATCACGGGGTCCGGCACCGCCTTCTGCACGGGCGGAGATGTGCGGGACATCATCGGACCGCTCCTCGAGATGGACTCCGGCGAACTGCTGGAATTTGCGCAGATGACGTGCGACCTGATCGCCGCCATGCGGGAGTGCGGCAAGCCCGTCGTCGGCGCCCTGAACGGAACGGTGGCGGGGGCCGGGGCCGTGATCGCGACCGCCTGTGATGTGCGGATCGCGGCGGAATCCGCGAAGATCGCCTACCTGTTCACCCGGGTCGGGCTTTCGGGCGCCGACATGGGCATCGCCTGGCTCCTGCCGCGCATCATCGGTCTCGGGCGGGCGACGGAGCTTCTGATGACGGGCGACTTTCTCGACGCGCGGGAGGCGCTTCGTCTCGGACTGTACAATCGTGTCGTACCCGCTGGCGAAGCGCTCGCCGCGGGAACCGAGTGGGCGGCGCGGCTGGCGGCGGGACCCTCCTCCGCGCTGTCCGTCACCAAGCGCGCTCTGGAGAAGGAGGCGCACATGACGCTGCGCGACGCGCTCGCCGAGGAGGCCCGCTTGCAGGCCGCCTGCATGGAGGACCCGAACTTCCGCGAGGGCTTCCGGGCCTTCGTCGAGAAGCGGGCCGCGGTGTTCTCGTGATCGACCTCCATCCCGTCCGCGCCTTTCTCGAACCGGGGCACTTCGAACTCGGTGAGGGCCTCGGGCGCTATGCGGCCGCGGAGTTCGCCGAACACGCGCATCGGGACGACGATGATCTCGCCCGACGGTACGCACGGGAGATCTGCGCGTCCCTCGGGCGGGGCGGCTGGCTGAAGGCGATCGCCCGGCAGGACTTCCGGGCCTGTTCCGTGATTCGCGAGACGCTCGCCTTCTACTCGCCGCTCGCGGACGCGATGTTCGCACTCCAGGCATTGGGCTCGACCCCGATCGCGCTGGCCGGCGACGAGAGGCAGCGGCGACTGTGGCTCGACCGCGCCGTCCGGGGGCGAGCCGTGGCCGCCTTCGCGATGAGCGAGCCGGAGGCCGGGTCCGATGTCGCCGCCATGCGCACGACCGCCGTCCGGGACGGGAACGATTACGTCCTCAACGGCGTGAAGACGTTCATCTCGAACGCGGGGATCGCGGACTTCTACCTCCTGTTCGCGGTCACCGACCCCGGCGAGGGCGTGGATGGGATCTCCGCCTTCCTCCTCCCGGCGGATACGAAGGGGTTCCGCTTCGTGCGGCCGCTTGTGATGGCCGACCCCCACCCGCTGGGCGAGATCGCGCTGGAGGACTGCCGACTGCCGGCCAAGGCCCGTGTCGGAGGCGAGGGTGAAGGGTACAAGCTCGGGCTCGCGACGCTCGACCGTCTCCGCCCCACCGTCGGAGCCGCTGCGTGCGGGATGGCGGGCCGCGCGCTGCACGAGGCGCTCCACCACGCTCTCTCGCGGCGGCAGTTCGGGCGGGCGCTCGCCGATTTCCAGATCACGCAGGAGAAGGTGGGACGCATGGGCACCGACCTCACCGCCGCGCGGCTCCTCGTGTACCGGGCGGCGTGGGAGCGCGACGGCGGGGCGGACCGCACCGACCTCGAGGCCGCGATGGCCAAGTCCTTCGCGACCGAGATCGCGCAGGGGGTGGTGGACGACGCCGTGCAGATCCTCGGCGGACGCGGCGTGCTGGCGGACCACCCGGTCGACCGGCTGTATCGCTCCGTGAGAGCCCTCCGCATCTACGAGGGCGCGACGGAGATCCAGCGTCTCATCATCGCGCGTCATCTGCTCGACGCCGCGCGCGCCGAGGGCGACCCCTGAGGATCGTCTGCGTCGGAGGCGGGCCCGCCGGCCTGTACTTCGCGATCCTGATGAAGCGCTCGGATCCGGCGCACGACGTCATCGTCCTCGAGCGCAACCGCCCCGGCGACACCTACGGATTCGGCGTCGTCTTCTCCGACGCGACGCTGGAGGAACTCGCCGCCGCGGACCGCGAGAGCTACGAGGCGATCACGCGGTCCTTCCACCACTGGGACGACATCGACATCCACTACCGGGGCCACCGGCTCACGTCGACCGGCCACGGGTTCAGCGGCCTCGCCCGCACCACCCTTCTCGAGATCCTGGAGGCGCGAGCGCGCGAACTCGGTGTCGATCTGAGGTGCGGCGTGGAAGTCGAGTCGGAGGAGGCGTACGCCGACGCCGATCTCGTGCTCGCCGCAGATGGAGTGAACAGCCGCATGCGGGACCGATACGCCCGCGCGTTCGGCCCCCGCGTCGATCTCCGTCCGAACCGGTTCGTGTGGCTCGGCACGACGAAGCCCTTCCCCGCCTTCACCTTCCATTTTCGTGAGACCACACACGGTCTGTGGCGCGTGCACGCGTACCAGTACCGGCCCGGCGGCGCCGGGGAGGAAGCCGTCTCCACCTTCATCGTCGAGGCGACCGAGGCGACGTGGCGCGCCGCCGGCATGGACGCCGGGTCCGAAGAGGAGACCGTCGCCTTCCTCGAGGACACCTTCCGCGAGGAGCTGGACTCCCATCGACTCGTCGCGAACCGCTCGATCTGGCGGGGCTTCCCGACCGTGCGGAACCGGTCTTGGCGCCACGGCAACATCGTGCTCGTCGGCGACGCCGCGCACTCGGCCCACTTCTCCATCGGGTCGGGCACCCGGCTCGCGATGATCGATGCGATCTCGCTCCACGAATCGCTCCTCGCCCACGATCTCGCCGTCGCTCCCGCGCTGGAGGCCTACGAGACGGCCCGCCGGCCGGAGGTCGAGAGCGTGCAGAGGGCGGCCCAGGCGAGCCTCGAGTGGTTCGAGGGGACGGAGCGTTTCCTGGAGACGGAACCCGTGCAGTTCGCCTTCAACCTCATCACGCGCAGCCTCCGGATCACCCACTCCAACCTCGCGCTGCGCGACCCGGAGTTCACCGCGCGCGTCGACCGCTGGTTCGCGGAGCGGGCCGCGGCGGATGCGGCGACGGGAGCCGGGAGGCCTCCCCCCGGGAGCGTCGCGTCCGGTCCGGCTCCTCCTCCGCTCCTCGCCCCGTTCCGTCTCCGGGAACTCGAGTTGAAGAACCGGGTCGTCGTCTCAGCCATGTGTCAGTACTCGGCGGAGGACGGCACGCCGGACGACTGGCACCTGGTGAACCTCGGCAGCCGTGCGATCGGCGGCGCCGGACTCGTGATGTCGGAGATGACGGACGTGAGCCGCGAAGGACGTATCTCGCTGGGCTGCACGGGGATGTACGCTCCCGCGCACGTGGGCGCGTGGAAGCGGATCGTCGATTTCGTCCACCGCCACTCCGAGGCGGCGATCGGGATGCAGCTCGGCCACGCGGGACGGAAGGCGTCCACGCGGCTGTCCTGGGAGGGCGACAACGAACCGCTGGAAGAGGGCGGCTGGCCCATCATGGCCGCTTCTCCCGTGTCCTGGTTCGAGCACAGCCCGGTTCCGCGCGAAATGACTCGGCGGGACATGGACCGGGTGACGGCCGAGTTCCGTCGCGCGGCCGAGATGTCCGAGGAGGCCGGGTTCGACCTGCTGGAGATTCACTTCGCGCACGGCTACCTGCTCGCCAGCTTCATCTCTCCTCTCACGAACCTCCGTGAGGACGAGTACGGGGGAGACGCGGACGGGCAGCTTCGCTTCCCGCTCGAGGTGCTCGCGGCGGTGCGAGCCGTGTGGCCGGCGGAGAAGCCGATTTCCGTCCGGATCTCCGCGGTGGACTGGGCGGAGGGCGGGATGACGCCGGACGGGGCCGTCGAGGTCGCGCGCCGCCTGAGGGATGCGGGCGTGGACATCATCGACGTCTCGGCGGGGCAGACCGTCCCCTGGCAGGAGCCGGTCTACGGCCGCCAGTACCAGACCCCCTTCTCGGACCGCATCCGGCACGAGGCGGCAATCGCGACCATGGCCGTGGGCAACATCTCCTCCTTCATGGACGTGAACACGATCCTCGCGGCGGGGCGTGCGGACCTCTGCTGTCTCGCCCGCGCACACCTCTGGGACCCATACTGGACCCGGCACGCAGCCTACGCTTCAGGGGCGCCGATCCCCTGGCCTCCGCAGTATTCGTCGCTGGATGGCTACACGCCGCGCTTCGAGTGGGGGTACTGAGGACCGGCCGCCGAAGGGAGATCCATGGCGCACGGGAAATACCTGACCTATGCCGGATATCTGCACCTCGACGAGTTGCTGTCGCTCCAGCGGGAGCAGTCGGGCGAGGGCGGGGACCCCGAGCACGATGAGATGCTGTTCATCATCATCCATCAGGTGTACGAGCTGTGGTTCAAGCAGCTCCTGCACGAGCTCGAGTTCGCGCGCGACCGGATGGGCGCGGACGACATGCCGCGGCTGCTGCACACCATGGGGCGAATCCTCACGATCCTGAAGGTGCAGGTCCATCAACTCGACATCCTGGAGACGATGCGGCCGCTGGAGTTCCTCGCCTTCCGGCAGCGGCTGGAAGAGGCGAGCGGCCTGCAGTCGTACCAGTTCCGGGAACTCGAATTCATTCTCGGCCACAAGCGGCGGGACGTGTTCGACCGATACCCGGAGGGAAGCGACGCGCGCCGGCGGCTCGACTCCCGCTACGGGGAGCCGTCGCTCTGGGCCGCCTTCCTCCGGTTCCTCCACGCGCACGGGTACGCGATCCCGGCGGAGGACCTCGAGCGGGACGTCACGGCACCGACCGAGCCGTCCGCGGGCGTGCGGGCCGCCCTCATCCGGTTGTACCGGGAGGACCCGCAGCTCGTCCAGCTGTGCGAGCGCTTCGTGGATCTCGACGAGGGACTCCAAGAGTGGCGCTACCGGCACGTGAAGATGGTGGAGCGCACGATCGGGGCGCGGCCCGGGACCGGCCAGACGGGGGGCGCCGCCTACCTCAGGAAGTCGCTGAACCGCGCCGTGTTTCCCGACCTCTGGGCGATCCGCACCGACCTGTGACGGGCTTCCCGTGACGGGTTTCGCGGCGGAGGATCTGTACCGGGAGCCGAACGCGCTCGCCCCGTACTACTCTCGCTTCCGGGTCGCGGAGCGGCTGCTTCTCACGGGCCATTCGCACCAGGCGTGGCCCGACTGCGGCTTCGCGGGACAGCTCCGGGCCTGGGAGGACGCAGCCCGCCTCGTGGACGGGAAGTGGGAGGAGGCGTTCGCCCGCGGGAACCGGGTCCGCGCCGGGTACGCCGAACTCCTCGGACGCCCGGGGCGCCCGGACGAAGGGGACTACGCGCTGGGCTCGAACACGCACGAACTCGTGGTCCGCTTTCTCTCCGCCCTGCCGCTGCGCGCGCGGCCCCGGCTCGTGACGACGGCGGGGGAGTTCCACTCCATCCGGCGCCAGCTCGACCGCCTGGAGGAGGAGGGACCGACCATCGTTCGCGTGCCCGTGGACCCGATCGACTCGCTCTCCGAGCGGCTCCGTCTCGCGACAGACGACGAGACGGCCGGCGTGCTGGTCTCCGCCGTCCTCTACCGCGACGCCCGTATCGTCGGCGGGCTGGACCGCGTGGCGGAACGCTGCGAAGAAGTAGGGTGCCACCTCCTCGTGGACGCCTATCACGCGCTGAACGCGATCCCCTTCGACCTCTCGAAGCTGGGGCTCGAAGGCGCGTTCGTCGTGGGGGGCGGGTACAAGTACT
>VXMR01000151.1 GCA_009841005.1 Gemmatimonadales bacterium | reverse complement strand
TGAAGGTGCGCGAGCGGTTCCTCGCCGAGATCGACGATCCGACGGTGCGCGAGGCGAAGCGCCGGGCGGCCGTCGACCTCTTCCGCCTCGCGGACCGAGACGTGTGCCGCCACCGCGGGCTGCTCGCGTACTTCGGGGAGGACTTCGATACGTGCGGCGAAGCGTGCGATGTGTGCGCGGGAATCGGCGTCGCCGATCTCGTGGACGTGCTCCCCGTGCTCAAGCGGAAGGCGCGTGCGGCAGACTCCCGGCGACCGGCTGCGGCGGGCGGGATCGACCGGTCACCGTCGGACCCCACCTTCCAGCGCCTCCGCACCCTGCGGAAGCAGCTGGCGGATGCGAGAGGGGTCCCCGCCTACATCGTGTTCAGCGACCAGGTACTGTGGGACCTGATCGACCAGCGCCCCGGCTCGCCCGAGGAGATGCTCCGGGTCCCCGGCATCGGCCCCGCCAAGCTCCAGCAGTACGGCGACGTGTTCCTCGACGCGCTGCGCGAGGGCTGATCTCAAGACTTCGTCCAGATCACGACGACGCCGCAGCGCGATTCCATCCCGACGAACTCGGCCGGCAGCTCCGAGGGGCCCAGGTACACTTCGACCCCCGCGATCTCGATCGGAAGAACGAAATCGTTGATGTTCGGTACGTCACCGCCCCCGATCCGACCCCTGCGGACGATGAGGCTGCCGTCCAGGTAGATGTTCATCAGGCAGCCATCGTTCGAAGAGATATCCGATATCCGGGTGTTGTACAGCCTGCAGCTGTTCTGCCGCACGCCGCAGTTCCGGAGTCGGATCCCCGGGATATCGGCGACCATCTGCGTGATCCGCAGGGGATTGCGGCGCTCGATGTCCTCGGCCGTGAAGAACATGCCGCCTGCGACCAGTTCGCCCCAGTATTTCCGCTCGTAGAAGCCCCTGGTCTCCAGTCGGCGAGACCGTAGCACGGTCGCGACCAGCGGCTCCAACTCCACCGGGTCCGGGACGAGACCGATCTCGATTTCCGTCGTGTGGCCGCGGGCCACCGCGACCGGATGGCGGAAGGGCGCATACCCGATGTGGCGTATGGCGATCTCGCGCCGGCCGACGGGGACGCCGCTGAGGACGAAGCGGCCCCGCCGATTGCTCGAGACTACGCCGGCGGCACCGAGGATGGACACCGCCGCCGCGGCCACGGGCTCATCCGTAGCGGCATCGCGGACAAGGCCCACGAGCCGTCCGGTGCCGGCCTCCGAGAGCAGGAGCCGAAGCTCCACGTCGTGCGGCATCCCCGCTTCGAGAGCCACGACGGCTTCCGGGCTGGATGCGTCTCCGAACTCGGCCCAGAGCGTGGCCTCGCCCGCGTCCCGCGGAGCGCAGAGAAGCAAGTGTCCGTCCGTGCCGGCACTTTCCCGCACGGGTCGCCGCACCGCGTCCGTCCAGCGCAGGACCACGGTGGCTCCGGGGATCGGAATGACGCCGGACTCGTCCACCACCGAGACCCGGAGGGAGGCCCGGCCGTCGCAGTCGTCCATCGACTGGCCCTCCACACCGAGGGGGACGACAACCGGTTGCAGCGCGACCAGAACGGCCAGAGCCAACGCTCGTCCGTGATGCATGTCCGTCCCTCCCGCGAGGTGTATAGCCCGTCCCGATGGAGGCGTGGCGAGGCTACGTTCCCGGATGCTGTCCGGAAGACGCCGAAATCACTCCCGGCGTCACATGGCCCCGATACCCGACGCCGAGGTCCGAATGATGAAGCGCCCGCACGCCGCAGCGTTGAAAACGATCCTCACGGCGATCGTGCTGTACGGCGTCTTCGTGGTGGGGCTCCCGGCACTCATTCTCCAGCGCTCCCAGGCGATCCCGCTACCATCGGTGGACATCGGGACTCTTCGCTGGCTGGGCGTTCCTGTGGCGGGATTCGGCTTCTATCTCTACCTGTGGGCGGCCAGCCGGCTCCTGCGGAGGCGGACATCCGCCATCCCCGGAATCGCGCCCAGCGTGCTCGTGACGGACGGTTGGTATGGACGCACTCGCCATCCGCTTCTCCTGGGCGTGGTCCTCACCCTCTTCTCCGAGGCCGTGTTCTTCTCATCCATGGCGTTGCTCGTCTACGCGCTGGCCTACTGGCTGTGGCTGACCCTCTTCGTCGTACGAAGGGAGGAGCCGGATCTCCGTCGGACGTTCGGCGATGCATTCGACGACTACTGCCGCGACGTCCCCCGGTGGATTCCGGGAGCACGGCGGGACGCGCAGTCCCGCCGCTCCCGGTAGTGCAGCCGATGCCGGAGGTCTTTTTTCACGTGGGAGCCGGCCGGGCGGCGTCCAGGTGGCTGCAGGAACGGGTGTTTCCGCACTTTCGGGGCGTGCGCCACGTCCCGCGCACCCGGTTTCGGCAGAGCGCGAAGGTGGTGCGGCGGGGTGGAGACCTTCCCGTCCTCGTGTCCCGACAGCTCGGATACCGCGAGTTTACGCCCGCCGTGGAGTGGTTCGCGCGCCTGGCACCGGCGGCCCGGCCGATCCTGGTCCTGCGCCGCCATGATGAGTGGCTCCGGTCGGTATATCTCCGGGAGATCAAGGAACTGCGCTACGTCCCGTTCGGGGCTTTCATCGACATCGAGCGTGACGAAGGCGTCCGGCCGCAGTCCTCGGCCCTCTTCCGCGAGCGCATCCGCGTGCTGGAGGATCACTTCGAACACCGGCCGCTCGTCCTCTTCTTCGACCGGCTCGTCGCGGATCCGCGCGAGTTCGTCCGAACGATCGCGGACTACGTGGGCGCGTCGTACGACGAGACCGACATCTCGTTTCGCCCGTCGAACCGTTCCTATCGAGACCGGCAGTACCGGTTTCTGCGGGAGGTGCGTCGACGCTGGCCGGCGAAGCGGAGCGCGGAGCCTGGGCCCGCCGCCCTCCGATGGCTTCGGGTCCGGGGTCGACGGTTCGCCTGGCACGCGGGCGTGGCGCTCGGACGGGTGGTGCCGGAGCGGATGCTGAGTTCCGACGCGCTTCTCACCGAAGCTCAACTCGCGCGCTCCCGCGCCTTCTACGAGACGGACTGGCAGGCCTGCGTGGACTATGCCCGCCGACACAACCCGCGGCTCCTCGCCGGGGACTGACCGAACGCCGAAGGCGGCGGCGGACTCGCCGCATCCGATCGCGACCGCCAGATTTCCGCCCCTGCGATTCGTTTGCTGACGACACCCGGGAGGACGCATGCCCCGACTACGGTTCTTCATACCCCGCGCGGCCCCAGCCATGCTGGCCCTCGGATGGCTGACGTCTGGCCCGGCACCTGCCGCCGCGCAGGAGCGCTTTCCTGATCCGCCTCCGGAACACGGCCTGTACTCCGATGCCGTGCGGGTGGGGGATCTCGTCTTTCTGGCGGGCGTCGTGAACCGCGACCCCGACCCGGCTACGCAGTTCCGAAACACGTTCCGCCGGATCGGCGAGGTCCTCGAGGACGCCGGATCGAGCCTGGAACGGGTGATCGACATCACGACCTACCACATCGACATGCACGCTCACATCGAGGCCTTCATCGAGGTCAAGGATGAGTTCGTGCCCGAGCTCCCGTCCTGGACTGCCGTGGGAGTGACCGAACTCTACAGCCCGGGCGCCCTTATAGAAGTCAAGGTTATCGCGGCGGTCGATGAAGAGGGCTGACGGTCGACCCGTGACTCCGGCCCGGGCGTGCCGGCCCGTGCACTGTCTGGCTCTCGGGGTGGCGCTCTCGGGGTGCGCCGGCGAGGACGCGGCCAGCGGTATCGGCGAACGCCTGCCTCCGACGGCGGCGCACGCGGGTGACGCCTATGCGGGTGACGACTGGCCGGTGTACGGCGGCGACCCGGGCGGCCTCAAATATTCCGCCCTCACGAATATCGACCGCTCGAACGTCGCGGACCTCAAGACGGCCTGGGTGTGGGAGACGGGGGAGGAGCCGATTCCCGACGCGGCGAGCCCCATCCAGGGCGAACGCGTGGCGCCGGGGGCCTTCGAGGCGACGCCGATCGTCATCAACGACACGATGTGGCTCTCGACCCCCTACAGCCGCGTCGTCGCCCTGGACGCGGAGACGGGAGAGGAGTTCTGGAGCTACGATCCCAAAGCGTGGGAGTGGGGAAACCTCCACCGCGGCTGCCGCTTCTGTCACCGCGGAATCGCCCAGTGGAACGACGGAGGCGAGCGGAGGATCTTCCTGAACTCGCGCTGGCGGCTGATCGCGCTCGACGCCGCCACGGGCGAGCCGATCCAGAGCTTCGGGGACGGAGGCGAGGTCGACCTGACGGATGGGCTCGCCTGGGACACGAACCGGCTTCACATCTCCAACACCTCTCCCGCCGTCGTGTTCGAGGACATCGTGATCGTGGGCAGTGGCGTCCCGGACAACCGGATCTACCGCAACAACCCTCCGGGCGACGTGCAGGCATTCGACGCGCGCACCGGAGAACTGCTCTGGACCTTCCACACCATCCCCAAGGAGGGGGAGTTCGGGGTCGAGACGTGGGAGGACGAGTCGTGGTCCTACACTGGCTCGGCCAACGTTTGGGCGCCGTTCTCGCTGGACCCGGAGCGGGGCTTCCTTTACCTGCCCGTCTCCACGCCGAACAACGACTTCTACGGCGGGCACCGGAGGGGCCAGAACCTGTTCGCCGAGTCGCTCGTGTGCCTCGACGCGCGGACGGGCGAGCGTGTGTGGCACTTCCAGACCGTTCACCACGGGCTGTGGGACTACGACCTGCCCGCGCCGCCCGCGCTCGCGACGATCGAGGTCGGCGAGCGCGAGATCGACGCGGTCGTGGCGGTGGGGAAGACGGCGTTCACGTACGTGCTCGACCGAGTGACCGGCGAGCCCGTGTGGCCGGTCGAGGAGCGCGCGGTGCCGGAGAGCACGGTGCCCGGCGAGGTGCCGTGGCCGACCCAGCCGTTCCCGACGCGGCCCGCGCCGTTCTCCCGACAGGGGATTACGGAGGACGATCTCATCGACTTCACGCCCGAACTGAGGGCCGAGGCGCTGGAGGTGTTCCGCCGCCACCGGACCGGCCCGATCTTCACGCCGCCCTCGGTCGAGGGGACGATCATGATGCCGGGCCTCATCGGCGGGGCGGGGTGGGGCGGCGCGGCGATCGATCCCGAGAGCGGCCACATGTTCGTGAAGGCGTATGACGATCCCTTCCTGGCCCGTGTCGCCGAAGCGGAGCCGGGGGAGGGAGACGCGGACTATCTCCCGAACTTCGCGAGCACGCTCTCTGTGGCCGGCGGGCTTCCCATCCTCAAGCCGCCCTACGGCACGATCACGGCGATCGACCTCAACACGGGCGACCACCTGTGGCAGCGTCCGTTCGGGGACGACTCGGCGATCCGGGAGCACCCGGCACTGGCGGGACTCGACCTCCCACCGATGGGGGGCACGCCGCAGAGCCACGGCACGACGTCGGGACCGCTGGCGACCGCGGGCGGGATCGTATTCCTGGCGGGTGGAACTCCGTGGCTCGAGGCCATGGATGTCCGCGACGGAACCACGCTGTGGCGAGGGGATCTGGCCGGGGGCCTGGGGCGCGGCAACCCGATGACCTATCGCACCCGGTCGGGACGCCAGTTCGTCGTCGTCGCAACCTCCGCCGACGGACAGGTCGATTCGAAGCTGCAGGCCTTCGCCCTGCCGACTCCGGGGCGCTGAACGGTATCTTTGCCAACGTCCCTTCCGGCGCCCGCGGTCCCCGTTAGCCGCCGGGCCGTCCCCGCTGGCCGCCGGCCGAATTGCCGCTTGCCATCCCCCCCTCGCGACGTGCATCATCATTTGACGGTTCTAGTTGAGAATGATTCTCATTATCATTATTGACAAGGTTGAGCCGATGTTGAACGGATCACAGGCGCGCGCGCCGTTCGCCGCCTTCGGATTGCTCTGGATGTTGAGCGGGTGCGCCTCCGCAGGGGGGCCGCAGCCCACCGTCGAACTCACCTCCCGCCCGGAGCATCGGGGAGTCACGCTGGAATCGGTGCCACGTCCCGGGATCCTCGTCATGGCGCATGGGGGTGGGGCGGAGTGGAACGGACGGGTCGAGGAAGCCCTGCGGCCGCTGCGCGACCGGATCCCCGTGTCGCTCGCGCTGGGGATGGCTGACCCCGCGACGATGCAGTCCGCCCTGGACTCTCTCGCGGAAGAGGGCGTGAACACGGTGGCCGTCGTGAGGCTGTTCGTGTCGGGAGCGTCGTTCCTGCATCCGACGGAATTCCTCCTCGGCCTCCGTCCCGACCCCCCGGAGCGCGCGATGGTGGGGCACCGAATGGTGAGCGGGACGGAACTCGATCCCCTCGCGAACGGCAGCCGGATCCTGCTGGTGCGGGAGGGGTTGGGAGGGTCCGGCCAGGCGGCTCGCATCCTGGTCGACAGGGCCGCGACCGCCGGGATACCCCCCGCCCAGAGCGGCGTGCTGCTCCTCGCCCACGGCATGGGCGATGATGGCGAGGACCGACAGGTGCTCCGCTCCATGGAGGATGCGGCCGAGGCCCTGCGGACCGGCGGCTACGCCGAAGTCCACGTCGGGACGCTCAGGGAAGACTGGGCCGGCGCACGGGAGGAGGCGGAGGAGCGGATCAAATCGCTCGTCGCCGGAATGGGAGAGCGTTACCGGCACGTCCTCGTGGTCCCGTACCGCGTGTCCGGCTTCGGACCCTACGCCGACGTGCTGGAAGGTCTCGAGTACGTCGCCACCGAAGGCTTCCTCCCCCATCCCCTGATCACGGACTGGATCGCGGAGAGGGCGGCGGCGCGGTTCTGCGCCACCGGTCTCGTCTCACCGCTCGGACCCTGTTCAGCCTCCGCGGGCGGGCGGGCGCCGTCGCCCCCCCGCGGACAGTCACGAAACCTCGCACGGCGCTAGCTCTCGACACGGAGACGGACCACATGTCCAGAAGCACACTTCTCCCGGCGCGGATCCCGTTCCGCGCACTGATGATTCCACTCGCGCTCGCCGCCCTTGCGGCCTGCGAGTCGGAAGTCGCCGCCCCCGCCGAAGAGACGTTCGAAGAAGGGGTGCTCACGATCGACGCCTCCTCGCCCGTCTCCTTCGGCTACGTGAGTCTGACCGGTGGCGGGGCGCTCCCGAGCCCGGCGGACCCGGGTAGTTCCACAGCGTGGGACATGGCCTTCCGCAGGTTTTCCGTGCGGCTGAACGGCGGCGTCGCGGGCCCCGGCAGCGTCTCCGCGGTCAGCCTGGGGAACAACGCGGGGCTGACCGCGGATCAGGTCGCCGCGCTGACGCCGGAAGACGGCGAAGCGGCGTTCGCGGCGGTCACCGCCGCCGACATTCCGGCGGGGGGATTCGTCGAGGATGCCCTGGCGCCGGAGACGGGACCGTCGTGGTTCCGCTTCGACCGCCAGTCGGGCTCGATCATGGCGAACCCCGGCGCGGCCTGGAAGCTGCGAGAGGGTTCGGGGCGCGGATACGGCGTGATTCGCATGGTGGAGATCGCGATGCAGGGCGAGAGGCCCGTGGGCGCGACGATCCAGTTCCGCCGTCACGACCCGGGCGGCAGCCTCGGCGCGCCGGAAAGCCTGGCGCTGGACCTCACGCGCGGTCCCGTCTTCGTGAGCCTGTCGAACGGGATCGTGCGCGACCCCGCCGGTTGCGGCTGGGACGTCGCGACATCGCCCGAATTCACGATACAGGTGAACGAGGCCTGCGGCGCGGGAACCTTCCCGCTCGACCCGACGGACGACTTCACGGCGCTCGCCCGGGCGGACGACGCTCCGGATTACGCCGGCTTCCTCTCGACGATCGCCGGCGCGTTTCCGGCCACGGTGGGAGATGCGCAGGGCGCGTTCTGGTACAGCATCCGGCAGAACAATCGAATGTGGCCGACCTACAACGTCTACTTCGTCCGCGTGGGCGCGGAGGTCTACAAGGTGCAGCTCTTCGACTACTACAACGCGACCGGGGATTCGGGCCATCCGTCGGTGAGGTTCCAGCGGCTCCGGTGACGCCCGCGCTCGCGCGCCTGACCCTCAGCGCCGCCCTCGGACTGGGCGGCAGCCTGCTTCCGGCTGCGGCCGAGGCCCGGACACAGGCCGAGAGACAGGCCCGGACACAGGCTCAGGCGCAGGGTCGGATCTTCGACCTGGCGTCGGGGGCGGGGATCGCGGACGCCGAGGTGACGTGGCTCCCGGCTCGCGGCGCCGCGGGGTCGGCGGCTCCCGGTGCCGAGGGTTCGCCGGCGCGGGCTCCCCACCAGACCTCGGTACGCACCAACTCCGTCGGCGTTCTTACGCCGGACGACACCTGGGGGCCCGGCGGAGGCATCGAGGTCTCGGCGCTCGGATACCTCCCGCGAAAGCTGGCCTGGGCGGACGCGGCGGCGGCGGGCTGGCGGATCGGACTCGAACGCGACCCGCTCGCCCTCGACGAGATCGTGGTCACGGCGAGTTCACTCCCGCGGCTCCGCTCGCAGATCGCCGTGCCCATGGAGACGGTGGAGGCCGAGGAGATCGACGCGGCCGGCGTGGCTTCCGCCGACGGGCTGCTTGCAGAGATTCCCGGCGTCCAGGTGACGGCCGGCACCCCGGTCGGCTCGAATCTCATGATCCGGGGCATCGGTGGCGCGCGCGTCCTCGTCCTGCTCGATGGCCAGCCGACCGCGGGCGCGCTGCTCGAAAACCGCGACCTGAGCCGCATGTCGCTGGCGGGCGTGGAGCGCGTGGAGATCGTGAAGGGCCCGTTGTCGTCCCTTTACGGCTCCGACGCTCTGGGCGGCGTCGTGAACGTCATCACCCAGCTTCCCGCCTCGGGGTTCCAGATCGATGCGCGCGCCGTGTCAGGCGGCGCCGGACGTCGCGAGGCGGAGGCGACGGCAAGCGGTGGAGGCCGTCTCCGGTACCGGATCACGGGCGGCTGGCGCCAGGAAGACCGGATCCCGGGGCTCGCCGATGGGGGGCGGAGCGCGTTCGCCCGCGTCTGGGACTTCCGGTCCCGCTTTCAGTTCAAGGCATCGAACGCCTGGGACCTCCTCGCCACCGCCACCTACCTCCGCGAGCGGCAGCGCTGGCCGGTGGGCGGCGCGTTCTCCGGGTTCAACGACAACGCGGGATTCTCGGGGTCGGTGGAGGCGCGGCGACCGCTGGGTGCCGGAACGTGGAGCGGAAGTCTCTTTCTCCAGGAATACGAGCACCTGTTCCGCAGCGCCCGTGGAGACGCCCCCATCGCCGATGAGGGTGACGACACCCAGTGGGAACGCCTGGCGAAGGGTGCCGCGGGGTATTCCGCCGTCCTGGGTGGACACTCCGTCGATGTCGGCTTCGAGGTCGCGAGCCGCGCGATCCGGTCGCCCGACAAGCTGGTCGAGGAGCGCGCGGCCGACCAACAGCTCGCGCTCTTCGCGCAGGACGCGTGGCGTCTCGGGGGGACCGTCGTGAGCGGGGGCGCCCGCCTCACCTGGAACGACCGCTGGGGCTCCAACCTCTCGCCGACCGTCGGCGTCACACGTCGCGCCGGGGAGCACGTGCACCTCCGCGCGGCGGTGGCCCGCGGCTTCCGGGCCCCCTCCTTCAAGGAGCTGGCCTGGAACTTCGTCAACGTGGGGGGCGGCTACGTCCTCCAGGGGTTCCCGGATCTGGATCCGGAGCGCTCGTGGAACGTCTCCGGCGGGGTGGAATGGCAACCGGCGTCGACCCTTCGGTTGGAAGTCGAGGCCTTCTCCAACCGCATTCGGAATCTCATCGAGCCCGGGTTCGTCGGTAATGCCGAGAGCGGTCTCCTCGTCTTCTCCCCGCGGAACGTCGCGGAGGCGATCACGCGCGGGTTCGAGTTCAGCCTCCGGGCCGTCCTGGATCGCGCGGAGTTCACCGCGGGCTACGCGTACCTCGACGCGTACGCGGTCGACTCCGGGCTTCCGCTGGACCGGCGCGCCGCACATTCCGCGCGCGCCCGGGCGGCGTGGACCGCCGAGGCGCTCTCCGGGCTGCGGCTCGATGCCACGGCACATCTCACGGGCGCCGCGCCGATCATCGGAACCGGCCCCGACGGGAGCGACGCGAGGATCGGCACGCAGGAGCGGTTCGTGGCCATCGACCTGCAGATCTCCGTCGATCTCGGGCGGAGGCTCAAGCTCGTGGCGGGCGTCGACAACCTGTTCGATGCCCGCCCGGCGGGTTGGCAGGGGGCGATAGAACGGAAGCTGCGGTTGGGGCTCGCGGTCGAGGAGCTGTTCGCCCGCTGAGTCGACGCGCGCGGCGAGCTCAGCCGCAGTAGTCGGCGGCCGCCTCCGCGAGGATCTCGGCCAGCCTCGCGCACGATGCGAGGTCCACCCACTCCACGTCGGCGTGCGCGCCCTCGCCGGCCGGGCCGATCACGACGCTGTCGACGCCCGCGGCCTGCGTCAGCGCGGAGTCCATCCACGGAGAGTCTCCGATGACCTCCGGTGCGCTGCCCAGAACGGTGCGGGCGGCGCGCGATACGCAGGCCGCGACCGGCGCCTCCGGCGTCGTCTCGAAGGGTTCGCGGTGGAAGAAGGTCGACCAGGCGACCTCGAGCGACGGGTCCTCCGCGCGCAGGTCCTCGATGATGGCCGCGATCTCGGCTTCCACGGACTCCCGCGTCTCGGGCGGCACGGTGCGCCGCTCGACCCGGAGCGTGCAGCGCGGAGAGTAGGTGCTGATCCCGCTTCCGCCCTCGAGCAGCGGCGCGTGCATCGACGGGGGGCCGAGGAGGGGGTGCCCCGGCCGGGACTGGAGTTCTCCCATGAACGCCTCCAGCCGGTGCAGGATGCGTCCCATTCTCACGTTCGCATCGATGCCCTCCCGGTACCGGCTGCCGTGGGCGGCGCGCCCGCGCGTCGTGATCTCGATCCACGTGAATCCGCGGTGGGCCACGCACAGATCCAGCGACGTGGGTTCGGTGACGATCGCGGCGTCAAACGCGAGTTCGCCGCGTACGCGCCGTTCGAGCAGGTCCGCGGTGCCGAGGCTCGCGTATTCCTCGTCGGCCACGGCGGCCACGAGGACATCGCCTGCCAGGCGCGTTCCCGCTTCGCGGAGGAGTCGGGCGGCCTCGATGCAGGCGGCGAGCGCCCCCTTCATGTCGTAGGCCCCCCGTCCGTAGAGCCGTCCGTCCCGCAAGCTCGGCGAGAACGGCGCCTCCATGCCCTCCACCCCGACCGTGTCGTAGTGGGCGTTCAGCATCAGCGCCTGCCCGCTCCCCGCGCCCGCGAGGCGCCCGACGACGCTCGGCCTCCCCGCCTCGGGCTCGTACCGCGCCACCTTGAGGCCCGCCTCGCGCATGTGCCGCGCCGTGAGGCGCGCGATCTCCGTCTCGCCGGGCGCCCCCTCCACCAGCCTGGGGTTCACGGAGTTCGTGGCGACGAGATCCGTGAGGATGGTTGTGAGGTGCAGCGGGTCGGCGGAGAAGGTCAAGGGCTCGGGAGGCGCTTGATCTCCCTTCGCCCCGCGGCCACGCCGGTCCCGATCCCGATCCCGAACAGGACGGCCGTGAGCGGAGTGACGAATGGAAGGATGGCCGCCAGCAATCCCACGCCCCAGCCCGCGACCCCGGCCACGAGCGGAACCCCGCGCCGGTGAACGCCGTCCACGAACCGCAGCCGTCCGCGCACGAACCTCTTCATCGTGACGTAGCCGCCGACCGAAGCGAAGCCCGCGATGGCGAGCCAGAGAAAATTCCCGATGAACTCGAACATGTCGCACCTCCCGCACAGCCTGTACGCCCTCCATCCCGGGGCGGTTTCAGCGGTCCGGCAGCCGGTTTGCGACGGGCTGCCGACCGTGTTGTACTATGTTGCCGAAGTCCGAACCCAGCCACGGAGATCGAGATGAACAGGGACGGAATCCAGGTCCGGTGGGACGGCGGACTCAGGTTCAGCGCCGACCGAGCCGACCACGAGACGCGAATCGACGGGGACGAGGGCATCGCCCCCAGCCCGGTCGCCCTTATGGTGGAGTCCGTCGCCGCCTGTGCCGCGATCGACGTGGTGGTCATCCTTCAGAAGGGGCGCCAGGAACTCACCGGGCTCTCGGTCCGGGCGAGGGCGCGCAGGGCGGACGCGGCGCCGCGCTACGTGAAGGGTCTCCAGTTCGACTTCCACGTCTCCGGCGACGTGGACGAGGCGAAGGCCCGGCGGGCCGTCATGCTCTCCTTCGAGCGCTACTGCTCCGTCTACCATTCGCTCCGGAAGGATATGGAACTCGAATGGACGCTGACCCTCAACGGCGAGCCCGCGGGCGGACAGGACTGAGCGACCAGGGCCGCTATTCGAAGGGATTGGGAAGGTCCCCGGCCCAGTCCAGGAAGCCCGCGCCGCTCGGCGTCCACACGACGATCGCGCCGCAGGTCGAGCCTGTGCGCATAAATTCCATGGGCGTCTCGACCTCACGCTTGTAGACCTCGACCGCGCCCAGGTCGTCCCTCGGGAGGTCGTCGAACTGCATCCCCGCCTGGTACATCCCGTCCAGGTAGAGCGCCGGCGGACAGTTGAGCCGCGCGCCGTCGCCGAGGAAGACTTTCGCGATCCCGTATTCGATTCGGCCCACGGAGACGTTCGGCAGGCCGCGCAGGAGGTCGCTGGGGAGCCGCGGGTTGCGGTTGATGATGTCCCGCGGCGTGAAGAAGGTCCCGAATCCCCGTCCCCTGCGTTCGAGGAAGCCCTCGAGGTTCCGCGCGCGGCGGGTCTGGCGGACCTCCACGGTGAGATCCGCGATGCGAATGACGGTGCTCGAAAGGGTCAGGGTGACGCGTGTCGTCTGCCCGGGCTCGAGGTCGATGTGCGTATAGCCGGCTTCGTAGCCGATGAACCGGACCTCGATCGAGTCCCTGCCGGCCCAGGTCTGCGGGACCCGGAAGTTGCCTTCGACATCGGTGATCGCCCCGTACCCGGAGCCCATGAGGATCACGCGTGCCCCTTCGATCGGAAGCCCCGTCGAGGCGCTGACCACCTGCCCGATCAGCTCCGCCGTCTGCCGTTCCGTCTCCTCCTGCGCCACAGCCGCGCCCGGCGAACCCGCCAGCACGCCTCCGGCGACAAGGGTCAGTGCCGCCA
This sequence comes from Gemmatimonadales bacterium, assembly GCA_009841005.1. Classification (GTDB taxonomy): domain Bacteria; phylum Gemmatimonadota; class Gemmatimonadetes; order Palauibacterales; family Palauibacteraceae; genus Palauibacter; species Palauibacter polyketidifaciens. Next base: position 38,132 of record VXMR01000151.1, on the reverse strand, counting down.
AACGGGCGCTTATGCTTCCCGGTTCCAACGCACTCATGTCGCCCCCTGCTCGAATCCGGCTCTCTCCGTGACGCTTTCCATCATCCGCTTTCCATCATCCGAAAGATAAGGTCTCATCGCCTCTTCATCGACAGCACCGTCGGATCGCCGCCCGTGCTGCCGTGGATGGTCACGATCAGTTCGGTGCTCGTCGGGCTCTCGTACGTGAACCACCAGGGAGCGTTCGGCTGTGGTGTCTCCGCCGTGCTCCGGAAGGTGGCCTTCCGGCCGTCGAGGGCCGTGAGACGGTATTCGAGGCGCGTCTCCTCCCAGGGTTCCCAGCCCCGCCCGACGTGCTTGAACCGGTAGTAGATCTCGCCATCGTCGTCCTGCTCCAGGAGCAGCAACTCGTACATGACCGCGAGACCGTCCTGCACGAGGCGGAAGGAGCCGGACATCGAGCGCCCCGCCGGGCCGAACCACCCCTCCTCGATCTGTCCCCCGAAGGCGTCCCCGCCCCAGTGGCCGGCGATCCATGCCAGCTCCTCGAGATCGACGGCCCGTGAGGGCGCGTCGGGCGCCGGATGGCCCGCCGGATCCGCATCCTGACCCGTCGCTCCGGTGGCGCCGATCGCGTGGACGACGGCTGCGAACGCGACGGCGACCCATGTCGCCCGCCGGCGAAAGACTCGCGCCGGGCAGCGAAAGGCCCGCGCCGTCGACATTTGAGAAACCGCGGCTCCCGCCGCATCTTCGCACGCCATGAGAGCGGTCCTGAAAGTCCTCGTCTCGGTCATCGTCTGCCTCCTCGCGGGCCTCGCGGGGCTCGCGCTCGTGTTCAGAGATCTGCCCGTGGGTCCCGGTCCCGGGCTCATCGCGCTCGGGGGTCTACTGTACTTCTCCGCGGGCTTCGGCCTCGCGCGGTGGCATCGCGGCGCGCGTCCCCTCCTCTGGGGGCTGGCGCCGGGCTGGAGCCTGGCCCTGCTGGGCGGCATCGGCCTCTGGGTCACGGTGACGGATCCTCCGTCCGGCCACTGGGGCCTGGCGTTTCTCTTCCTGCTCGGCCCGGCCGTCGCGGGCTCGGCGGGCGCCGTCCTCGCCGCGAGGACAGTGAACGGCTGACCCGCGCTCACGGCCCCGTCCCCCGCGGTCTCTCGAGGCCTCCGCCGCCGCGCGGTGTGGCCACGCCGAGGTAGACGGAACCCAGCGCCCGGGGCACTCCCGGCATCGTAAACCGGTCGAGGTCGACAATCCGGAATCCGCCGCCTTCGATCTCGGCATCGATCTTCCGGTTTATGTTGCAGCCGCAGGCGACGACGTTCTGGATCGGGTTCAGCGTGTCCTGGAGGCGCGAGACCCAGCCTTTGTCGTTCCGTCCGTGCTCGAGGAAGAGGAGTTCGCCGGAGGGTTTCAGCGCCCGCCTCAGTTCGAGGAGGGCGTCCCGGAGCCGCTCGATCGAACACAGCGTCCAGGTGGTCGTCACCGTGTCGAAGTGCCCATCCGGAAAGGGGAGTCGGTCGGCGGCGTCGTGGATCACGCGGTCGACGCGGAAGGGGGCACGGGCGATGCGGGCGCGTACGCGGCGTTCGAGTACGGCCGCGGGATCGATCCCCGTGACGCGGCGAACCGACATCGGGTAACATTCGACATTGAGCCCGGTGCCGAAGCCGACTTCGAGCACGTGCCCCTGCGCACGGGAGAGGACCCGGCGCCGGTACCTGCGATGCAGTTCGCCCTTGAGCCCGCTCTCCATGAGACGCGGAAAGATGTGTTCGGAGTACAGCCCCACTCGCTCTCCTCCCCGGTGACGCGGGCCCGGTGACGCGGGCCCGGTGACGCGGACCCCGTGACGCGGGCGAAGGTTGAAACGTCTACCCGAACATAGACGTAACGGCTCCCGTCGGGAGGGGTCGTGGCTCTGGACTGGAGAGCGCTCTTGAACCGAATGTCTGCTGCCGGACGCGCCCTCGCGCTTGCGGTGTGCCTGGGAGCCGCCGCGGGCGCCGCGTTCGACGCGCGCGCGCTCCAGGAGGCGCCCGTCTCCGCCTCGCGGCCGATTCCGGTCGACGCCTACGCCGACGAAGGGATCGCGGGACTGATCGAGCGCGCGCTGGCGCAGCGGAAGGCTCGGGCCGAAGGGCTGACCAGCTTCGAGACGACTTTTCGCGAGCGCATCTACGCGGGACTGGGCGGTGCGGCCCTGCGCCGGGAGCGGGCGGTGTTTCACCAGGAACGCGCCGCACGGCTGCGCTGGGCGGCGGAGGGCGAACACATCATCCGTTGGCTGGGACTGCGACGCGGCGTGCCGATCGTCGGCCTCGGCGTCGAGTTCGAGGACGACCTGCGCGACGACGATGCGTTCGAACTCGATTTCGACATCATCGATCCGGCCAGCGAACACCTGGCCCTGGGCTCGGAGTGGGCCCTCCATCCCCTGGCGGATACTGCGGCCTATCACTACCGCTATCGCTCCGGCGACACGCTGCGCATCCGCTTCCCGGGGGACAACCGGGAGGTGACGCTGATCGAGGCGGTCGTCGAGCCGCGGGAGGCCCGCTTCGACCGCATCGCGGGCTCGCTCTGGTTTGACGCCGACGAGGGCGTCCTCACGCGCGCCGCCTACCGTCCCGCGATCGAATACGACTTCGAGCGCGAAGAACCGGAGGATGCGGAGGATGTTCCCGGGTTTGTGAAGCCGATCCGCGCCAGGGTCGACTTCATCACGATCGACTACGGACTCCAGGAATTGCGCTGGTGGCTGCCGAATCGCATGGCCTTCGATGCGGTTGCCACGATGGCGGACCTCGCGAGCATGCCCGTGCGTTACGAATGGATCTTCGAGGACTACCTCGTCGACGCCGAGCAGACGCTCGATCCGGGGGAGGATCTGCCGGAGGGCTGGACGCGCTGGGTCGACGAGGTCATCGACGCGGATGAGCTCGAGGGGGAAGAGGGCGAAGAGGGGCGAGTCGAGGGGTTTCGCGACGACCCGTTGACGGCGGAAGCGGATTCGCTCCCCGCCAGGGTCCATCCCATCGTGACGATCGTCCCGCCCCTCGATCAGCTTCCCGCGTACCCGGAGCTTCCGGAGCCGCTCTTTTCCGCCACCGTCGACGCCTTCGCGACGGCGGAGCTCGACGACCTGAAGGATCGTTTGTCCTCGCTGCAGATCCCCGCCGCCGTGGGCCTGAGTCCCCGTCTGGATCTTTCCCCGGGTCTGCGCAGGCTCCGCTACAATCGGGTCGAGGGACTGTCGGTCAGCGCCCGGTTAGCCGTGCCGACGGGGGTCACGTCCGAGTTCGCGGTCACGCCGCGAATCGGCATACCGGAGTGCGAGCCGGGCGTGGAGGTCGGGTGGCGGCGCCAGACGGCGACGGGCGGTTTCGGGATCACGGCGTACCGGCGCCTCGCGGACCTCGGGGACTGGGGCCGTCCGCTCTCCTTCGGCAACTCCTTCAACAGCTTGGTTGTGGGGTACGACGAGGGCCTCTACTTCCGCGAGACCGGCTTCGAGGTCTCGGCGAACCGCCACGGCAAGAGGACGCGCGTGGAAGGCGCCCTCTTCGCCGAGCGCCACCAGAACGCACGGAAGCAGAGCGACGCCTCGCTCCCGAACCTCTTCGGCGACGCGGTCTTTCCGGACAACATCGTCGCCGCGCGCGGAGATCTCGCCGGCGTCTCGGGCCGCCTGCGCGCGTTTTCCTCCGTCGACCCGGGCACGCCGATCCTCAGCGGGTCCGTTTGGGGAGAAGTCGCGACGGGCGATTTCGATCTTTACGGGCGCGCCGCCGTCTCCGCGGCGCTGCAACTCCCCGTGAGCGAGTGGTCGCTGGCGCTGGAGGGCGGGGCCGGAAGAGTATTCGGAGAGCCGCCTCCACAGCGTCGCTTCCACCTCGGCGGATCGTACACCTTGCGGGCCTTCGATCCCGTGTCGACCGGAGGCGACAGCTTCTGGTTCGGCCGGTTGGAACTGGGGCGCGGTTTCCGGATCGGCGATCCCACGTACGACGTCGGGGGCAGCCCGATGCGGATCACGGGGTTCTGGGACACGGGCTGGACGGGCCCCGTGGACGCCTTCGGCACGGAGGGCTGGCGGTCGAGCGTGGGCGTCGGCGTGTCTCTCCTGGACGGCCTGTTTCGCATCGACATCGCCCGCGCCATCCGCGGCGGCAGCCTCTGGCGCCTCCACATATACTCCGACGGCCTGATGTAACGATGCCGAGGGCCGGGGGTTCTGACGATGCGGGGAAGGCCCTTCTTCGTCTACTTCTCATACGATCGGGACGCGCTCGAGCCGTTTCGGGTTCTGACGGCCATGAGGCCGGGCAGGTTCGGGCTCCGGCCGGACTGACGATCATGAAGCTCGCGGCGCTGGCTGGATCCGTCCGCAGGGCCGAGTGTTTGCATGGCGGCTGACATGATCGCAGAGTAGCGTCCGCCGCAACCGACGACGACGCCCGGTGCCGTTGGCGCCGGCGACCCCCGCAAGAGCGTCCCGAAACATGGCACGAGATCGGAAAGTAAAGAACGGTTCCGAAGAGGCGGACGAGGCCGCGGGAGGGAAGCGGGAACGTTCCCCGTCTCCGCCGGCGTTCAGCGCGGCGTGGTTCCGCGACTGGGGCCGCACGCTCTTCGTTGCGCTCCTCATCTTCCTGTTCTTCCGGACGTTCCTGCTGGCGACGTTCGTGATCACGTCGGGGTCGATGGAGGGGACCCTCCTCGTCGGCGATTTCCTGCTCGTGAACAAGACGTCGCTCGGTGCGCCGATCCCGTTTACGAATGCCCGCATCCCGGGATACGCGGAGCCGGAATACGGGGACATCATCGTGTTCCGGGCGGACCATTCTCCGGGGCTAGATATCGTCAAGCGCACCCTGGGTCTGCCCGGCGACACGCTGCGCATGGAGGGGGGGATCCTCTACCGGAACGGCGTCGCGCTCGACGAGCCTTACGTCCGCCGGAATCCGCGACAGCGGGATGAAGGGGATCTCCGGATGCAGTGGCAAGTCGCGCACCTGATCCCGGATCCCGAGCGGGGCGAGTACAAACCCACGCGGGACAACTGGGGGCCCCTCGTGGTGCCGCCGGAACGCTACTTCATGTTGGGGGATAACCGGGAGGAGAGCCTCGATTCACGGTACTGGGGCTTCGTCGAGCGCGGGAAGATGCAGGGCCGGCCCTTCTTCATCTACTTCTCGTACGACCGGGAGGCGCTGAAGCCGGTTAAATTCATCACGGCAATGAGGCCGGGAAGGATCGGACCCTCGCCGAACTGAGCGGGGTCGGGAGGTTTTCGTCCGCCGTCAGAGTGTGGCGTCCGCCGTCAGAGCTTCTTGAGCAGCTTCCGAATGACGAAAACGGCGACGACGATGGCGATCTTTCTCATCGGGTTTCCTCTTCCGCGCATGGCGTATGCTTCAAGGTGGCGCGTCCACCCCCTGCCGGACAGTCCATCCGCGGGTGTATCCGCGCTCTGTCGGACAGTACGGGCCGCTCCCGGGTCGAGGTTTCGGCGGCTCTGGCCCGCGGCCGAACGTCGGGCAACGTTGAGCGGCTGGGAGAGGTTCGCAGTCGAGGAGGTGTCATGCGCGTGAACCGGGCGGTCGCCCTTGCGGCGGCGTTCTCTTGTGCGGGGTGTGATTCACCGTCCGCCGACGAGGCGGCGGCCACCCATTCCCATGCCGGCGGTGGCGTCGTGACGCACTGGACCGAGTCGCTCGAACTCTTCGTCGAGTACCCTCCGCACGTCCGGGAGGTCGCGAGCGAACCGTGGGGCATCCACCTCACGTGGCTGGCGGACTGGAAGCCGGTGCGGGAGGGACGCCTCCTGCTGGTGCTCCGGGGACCCGGCGGCGCCCGCGAAGAGATCGTCATGCAGGCCCCGGCGAGCCCGGGCGTCTACAGCGCGAGCCCGACCCTCACGGAGGTCGGGACATGGCGGGCGGACCTGACCCTCACGGCCCGCGGCGCGGACCACACGATCTCGATGGGGCAGCTGGAGGTGTTCGCGAGCGAAGATGCGCTCCCGCACGACGTGGAGCAGCCGCTTCCGGGGCTGATCGCGCTCCTGAAGGAAGAGCAGTGGGCGATGCCGTTCGAGGTTGCGGTCGCGGAGACGCGCCGGATTCCGAACTCGATCCCGGTCACCGGGGAGATCACGGCTCCCGCGGGCGGTCTCGCGCACGTCTCGACGCCGGTGGAGGGCCTCGTGCTCGTCCAGGGGCCGTCGCCCGCTCCGGGCCAGGCGGTGCGGGAGGGAGAGACGTTGGCCTTGATCGCCCCCACGAGCCTCCACGATTCGTACGCCCGCATGCTGGCGGATGTGGAGGATGCCGAGCGCGAGGCGGCCCGGGCAGAGCGTCTCTTCGCCGCCGGAGCCATCGCCGAGCGCCGTCTGGAAGAGGCCCACCATGACCTCGAGGTGGCCCGGTCGGCGTTCGAGGCAGTGGGAGGCAGTCTCTCCGCCGACGGGGACGACGGTTCCGATCCGAACGTCTACCGGCTTCGGAGTCCGATCGGGGGCGTGATCGCGGATCGTCACGTGGCCCCCGGCGAGCACGTCGCCACCGGGACGCACGCGTTCACGGTCGTGCGGCCCGATCCGCTGTGGTTCGTCGCGCGGGTTCCGGCCCGCCACGCCGAAGCGGCCGGCGGAGTCAGCGGCGCATGGTTCACCGTCGAGGGCGCGACCCGCACGCACGCCGCCGACCGCGTCGTGTCCGTGGGCAGCATCATCGATCCGGAGAGCCGGGCGCTCCCGGTTCGGTTCGCGGTGGCGAACCCGGGCGGGGTGCTCAAGGTGGGGATGCTGGCCGAGGGACATCTGCTCCTCGGCGAGCCCGTGGAAGGCGTGGTGGTCCCGACGCCGGCGATCCTGGACGAAGACGGGCTCTCCGTCGTCTACGTGAAGGTCGGCGGCGAAGCGTTTCAGCGGCGGGTGGTGGAGACCGGCCCCTCGGACGGATCGTGGACCATCGTTCACTCCGGCGTTGCGAGCGGGGAGCAGGTCGTCGCGGTCGGCGCCTACCAGGTGAGACTGGCCTCGCTCGGCGAAGTGGAAATCTTGGACCACGGGCATCCGCACTGAGGATGCGATTGCTGGACCGACTCGTCCACGCTTCCCTGGAGAACCGTTTCCTCGCCGTGGCCGCCGGGGCCCTCCTCCTGGCGGGCGGGGGCTGGGTGGCGGCCACGCTGCCCGTCGATGTTTTTCCCGACCTCACCGCCCCCACCGTGACGGTGCTCAGCGACGCCCACGGACTTGCCCCGGAAGAGGTGGAGAGTCTCGTCACCTTCCCCGTCGAAACCGCGGTGAACGGAGCGGCCGGCGTACGCCGGGTCCGGTCGAGCTCGGCGCAGGGGATCAGCATCGTCTGGGTGGATTTCGATTGGGGGACGGACATCCTCCGCGCCCGGCAGACCGTGAACGAGCGGCTTCAACTCGCCACGGCCCAGCTGCCCGACGATGTGAGCGCGCCCGTCCTCGCCCCCGTGAGTTCGATCATGGGAGAGATCCTGCTCGTCGGCATGAGCGCGCCCGCCGCGCAACTCATGGAGGCGCGGACGGCGGCCGACTGGACCGTGCGGCGAAGGCTGCTCGCCGTGCCCGGCGTCTCGCAGGTCGTCGCCATCGGCGGACAGGTCCGCCAGTACCAGGTCCTGATCCGTCCCGAGCGCCTGCTCGCATACGGCGTCGGGCTGGACCAGGTGCTCGAGGCGGCGGCGGGCTCGAACCGGAACGCGTCTGGAGGCGTCTATCGCTCGGGCGGGCGCGAGATCTTGATCCGGGGCATCGGCCGCGCGCGCGACCTCAAGGAGATCGGCCTCACCGTCGTCGCCGTGCGGGAGGGGGTACCGGTCCTCATCGAGGACCTGGCGGAGGTTCGGATCGGTCCGCGCGTCCGGCTCGGCACCGCCTCCGTGAACGCGGAGCCCGCCGTCGTGCTCTCGATCCAGAAACAGCCCGGCGCCAACACGCTGGAGCTGACGGAGCGAATCGACGCCGAACTGAATGAAATCGAAGCGGAACTCCCGGCGGGCGTGGCCTTCGAGCGGTCCGTGTTCCGACAGGCGGACTTCATATCGCTTGCCGTGGAAAACGTCATCGAAGCCCTGCGCGACGGTGCGCTGCTCGTCATCGCGGTGCTCCTGCTCTTCCTCTGGAACCTGAGGACGACGGCGATCTCCGTGCTCGCGATCCCGCTGTCGCTCGCCCTGGCCGTCATCGTGCTGCGGCTCCTTGGTGGCACGATCAACACGATGACGCTCGGCGGCATGGCCATCGCCATCGGCGCCCTCGTCGATGACGCGATCATCGTCGTCGAGAACGTGTACCGCCGCCTGCGCGAGGACCGCCGCCGCCCGCCGGAGCGCCGACGACAGACGCTGTCCCTCATCCGGGATGCGGCGCGGGAGATCCGGAACCCGATCCTCAGCGCGACGCTCATCATCTCCATCGTCTTCGTCCCGCTCTTCTTCCTCTCCGGCGTGGAGGGGCGGATGCTCCGGCCGCTCGGGCTCGCGTACATCGTGAGCATCCTGTCATCGCTCCTCGTCGCGGTCACGGTGACGCCGGCGCTCTGCCACATGCTTCTGCCGGGGGATCGGGCGATCGCCCGCCCGCGCGACCCGTGGCTGATGCGCGGGCTCGAACGGGCGTACGGGCGCGTCCTCGACGCGGCGCTGCGCCGGTCCGGGGCCGTGATTGGCGGCGCGGCGTTCCTGCTCGCCGGCACCCTGGCGCTCGTGCCCTCGCTGGGGCGCGGATTCCTGCCCGAGTTCCAGGAGGGGACGCTGACGATCTCCATCGTGAGCCTGCCCGGGACGTCGCTGGTGGAGTCCGATGCGATCGGGGCCCGCGTGGAGCGCCAGCTTCTGGCGCACCCGGCCGTCGTCTCCACGTCGCGGCGGACCGGCCGGGCCGAACTCGACGAGCACGCGCAGGGCGCCAACGCCTCCGAGGTCGACGCGCGGCTGGACCTCTCGGAGCACGACCTGGAGGAGGTCATGGCCGCGCTCCGGGGCGAACTGGCGGGGCTTCCCGGGACGAATGTCACGATCGGACAGCCGATCGGGCACCGAATCGACCACATGCTCTCGGGCACGCGGGCCGCCATCGCGGCGAACCTGTTCGGGCCCGACCTCCGGCAGCTGCGCGACATCGCCGGCGAGATCGAGACGGTCGCGGGGACCGTGGAGGGCCTCGTGGACGTCTCCGTCGAGAGGCAGGCGGACATCCCCCAGCTTCAGGTCCGCGCCGACCGCCGAGCCATGGCCCGTCACGGCGTCACGCCGGCCGAGATGGCCGCGGCCGTCGACGTCGCGTTTCAGGGAGAGGAGGTGTCGCTCATCCGGGAGGGGGAGCGCGCCTTCGACCTCGTCGTTCGCTACGCGGACGAGCACCGCACGGACCCCGAGGCGATCGGCGGGACGCTGATGACGACCCCGTCGGGCACGACCGTGCCGCTCTCGCAGCTCGCATCGATCGTGCCGTCGCTGGGGCCCAACACGATCAGCCGGGAGAACGTGCAGCGGAAGATCGTCGTGAGCGCAAACGTCGCCGGGCGCGACGTGGGCGGGGCGGCGGAGGAGCTGCAGTCGCGCGTCGCCGCGCAGGTCGACCTGCCGCCGGGCTACTACGTCGAGTACGGAGGCCAGTTCGAGAGCGGACGGGAGGCGACGCGACGGATCACGCTGCTCTCGCTGTTCTCGATCGCCGCCATCTTCCTCATCATGTTCCGGGCCTTCGGGAGCGCCCGGGTCGCGGCACTGCTCATGGTGAACCTGCCTCTGGCGCTGGCCGGAGGCGTGCTCGCGGTCCTGATCATCGGCGGCACGGTGAACATCGCGACTTTGGTCGGGTTCATCACGCTGTTCGGCATCGCGGTGAGGAACGGGATCCTTCTCGTCAGCCGCTACCAGGACCTGCGCGCGGCGGGCGCCGGGCTCGGCCCGAGCATCCGGCGCGGCTCCATGGAACGTCTCGGCCCGATCCTCATGACGGCGCTCACGGCGGGGCTCGCGCTCGTCCCGCTCGCGCTGGGCATCGGCGAACCGGGCAAGGAAATCCAGGCCCCGCTCGCCGTCGTCGTCCTCGGGGGGCTCGTGACTTCCACCACGCTCAACATGGTCGTCGTTCCGGCCCTCTTCCTGCGCTTCGCCGGGTCCGGGTCGCCGGGGAGCCCTCGGGACGGCGGGAGGCTGACAGCCGGGACACAGCCCGGCGGGGAATGGAGGTGAGGAGATGAGACATCCGGGAGTAGCCGGGTCCATTGCGGCCCTGCTGGCGGTGGCAGGGAGTACGTGGGGCTGCGGTAACGGCGCGACGGAGCCTTAGGAGCCCGTGCTGACGTTGGAGGAGAGCGAGGCGCTGCTCATGGCCATCAACCTCGTCGGGACGAGACCGTTGGAGGCGGATCCGGCCTCCTTCGCCGGTACCGTGAGCGTGAGGGCCAACTGCGCGGGGGGTGGTGTCGTCAATGCGGGAGGGACGCTGATCCCCTCGGAAACCGAGACCGGATTCCGGTTGCTGGCGAATCTGACGATGGTGCCGGAGGGCTGTACGGAAACCGCCAATGGCAGGACGTTCACGCTCGATGGGGCGCCCAGCCTCCGACAGACGGGCACCTACGCGTTTTCGATGCCGGAAGAGCTTGTGTTCGTGTTCGATCTCGACGTGTCGATGGTTGGCGCTCTCGCATACCGACTCGAAGGAAGAAACGGGGTCTGCGAAGTTTCGGTCACGGTGGAGTCCCGGTTGAACTTCAGCGATCTGATGCAGACGGGAAGTGCTTCGGGCACGCTGTGCGGCAACGCCGTGGACATAGACCTGAACCGTGAGATCCCACTGGCGCCCGATCCCGGCGGCTGAGTTCGGTTACCACGCGCGGACACCGTTGGCGACGGTCTCCGGTCTCACCCGAAACGGTCGATCGAGAAGATCGGCGGCGCGTAGCGGCGTGGCTCGTCCGTGAGGAGGTCGGCCATGAGCGATCCGAGGGTGGGCGCGAACTTGAAGGCGTGGCCGGAGCCCCCGGCGAAGATCGCGACGCGGGAGTGCTCGGGGTGGCGGTCTAGGATGAAGTCTTCGTCGGGCGTGTTCGTGTAGAGACAGACGGAGGCGTGAGCCAGCGCGCCGGCGACGCCCGGCGCGTACCGCGCGAACAGCCGTCGCAGATCCTCCGTCTCGGAGGCCCCCACCTCGCGGTCGACCTGCTCGACATCGGTCCCGCGTCCGGCTTGAAAGTGCATCCCCGCCTTGAGACCCCGCGCACTCGGCGGGAATCCGTACCACGTCCCCTCCCGTTCGAGTTCCCACACCCAGGCGGGACCCTCCGCGAGCGCGTCCGCATGCACCCCCGCGGGCTCGAACCAGTACTGGACGGTGCGCTCCACCTCGAGCGGGAGGGACAGCGCGGGAAGCAGTTGCGGCGTCCAGGCTCCCGCGGCGATCGCGAGCCGCCGCGCCGGGTACTCTCCCCGTTCCGTCCGGACCCGGACGCCCGAAGCCGAGGCGGACCACTCCATCGCGGGTTCGTCGAAGAGCAGATCCGCGCCCTCCGCAGCCTCCAGCGTCGCCTCGAGGCAGGCCTCAAGTGAGAGGATCGCGGCACCGGGTTCGTAGATGGTGACGGTCCCGGGATCCGGCCGGAGCCAGGGGAAGTGCTCGACGACCTCCCCGACGGAGAGGAGGAGGTCGTCGGTGTCGGACCGCGCGGCGTCGCGAAGCGGACTCCCCGCGAATACGCGGCCGTCCTCCGGCCCCATCATGAGGGCGCCCGCCGGCCGCAGCAGCGTCCTGCCGGACGTAAGCTCGAGATCTGCCCAGCGGCGGCAGGCATCGCGGACGAGCGGCATGTACGGAGACCCCCGGTACCACGCCTCGCGGATCATCCGCGTCTCGCTGTGCGCGGACCCCATGGTGTGCGGGGGCGTGTAGCGGTCGAACCCGACCACCGAATGTCCCCGCCGGACGAGTTCGGCTGCGGTCGCGCCTCCGATGGCTCCGAGCCCGATGACGGCGAAGTCGTGCAAGTGGCTCCCCGCCCGCTCAGTTCCCGATTCTGGGGAAGGCGAGGCGCTGGTCCGCCTCCACCACGGAGACCGCCCTCGCGACCCCGTCGGCGACCTCGAACTCGAACTGCAGGGCGGAACCGTGCAGGAGGAAGGTCGTCGGTGACTGCGGGAGGAGTCGGAACGCCGCCTCGCCGGTGCGCGCGGCCATGAGGACGCCCTCCTCGAGCGTCACGGTCAGCGTAGTGGTCGGGTCGATGCGGTACTCGCCCACGAAAAGCGACAGACTCCCGGGTTCGGCGCGCACGACGGGGAGCGTGAGCGCCGGATCGGGCTCGACGCCCAGCTCCGACAGACGCTCCAGGAGCCGGGGCATGCCGGGAGCGTATGTGAGCGCCTCCCGGATGTGGGCGGCCGCCGCCTCCGGATCCCCGGCCTCCTCGTGAAGCTCGGAGAGCGCGAAGCGGATCGCGGCGGGTTCGGGCGTCTCCACCGCGTAGGCCTCGAGGATCGCAATGGCCGTGCCCGGCTCGTCCTCCCGGAAATGGCCCGCGAGCCTCAGGATCTGGCCGGCGGAGTAGTCGTATTCCTCCGGCCGCGTGCGCCGCCAGTTCTCGTACCTCGACATCGCTGCCTCGACCCCGCCCGCCTCGACGATCGGCCGCAGCCGTTCCGCGATCGACGGTTTCGGGCGCACGGCTTCGGCCCCCCACAGCAGGTTGGTCAGTCCCTCCAGGAGCGGTCCCAGGTCCGAGGACGTGTTGTCCAGCAGCACGATGAGGCGGTCGTGGTCCGGGAAGACGCGCAGGTAGGAGGAGAAGCCGAAGATCCCTCCCGAGTGTTCGATCACGCGCACGCCGCGGTCGTCTCCGATGTCCCGCGTCCGCACGCCCACGCCGTACCCGTAGGATCCGGACTCGAGGCCGGGTGTCGTCATGCGCGCCAGCGTCGCCGTGTCCCGGAACAGGCCTCCGTCGACGAAGAGGCCGCCGCCCCAGCGGGCGAGGTCGCCGGCGGTGGAGTACAGCATGCCGGCGGCATGGGGCACGGTCGGGTCGATGAGGCGCGCCGGCCGGTAACCGCCGAGGTCCCGCGTGTGGCCGGCCGCGTGGCCCTCCGGCGGCCGGAGCGCATGATCGTACCCCGTATCGCTCAACTCCAGCGGTCCGAGCACGTACGTGCGGAGCGCCTCGTCGTAGCTCAGCCCCGTGACCCGTTCCGCGATCCAGCCCAGGAGTACGTAGCCCGAGTTCGAGTACTCGAAGTCCGTGCCCGGCTCGAAGGAGAGCGCCTCCTCCCACGTGAGCGCGACGATCTCCCCCGGCGAGAACGGAGTTGCGGCCTCCCACTCCAGGAACCCCGGCATGTTCGTGTAGCTCGGCAGCCCGGAGGTGTGCGTGAGCAGGTGGTGGAGCGTGATCCGTTCCGCGTTTTCCGGCGGATATTCCTCGATATGGCGGCCCACCGGGTCCTCGACCCGCAGCAGTCCCTCCTCCTCGAGTCTCAGGATGAGCGCGGCCGTGAACTGCTTCGTCAGCGACGCGACGCGGAACCGGGTGTCGAGGGCGTTGCGGCCGCCCCCGGCGAAATCGGATTCGCCGAACGCGCCCTCGAACAGCACCTCGCCCTCGTCGACGATGAGGGCCGCGCCGTTGAAGAGCCTCAGGTCGTGAAAGGACCGGAGGTAGCCTTCCGCGCGGTCCGCGCGCCCCTGCGCCTCGACGCCGGACGCGAGCCCGAGCGCGAGCGCCGCAGCGAGACCGTACCTCCAGGATGATTTCCGACGAGGAACCAAGCGGGATCCTCCCATGGGTGACAAAGGGACCGGAACGCTCGCGTCCCCCGAACGAAAGGGATAGGATCGCATCATGCGCTCGATCTCAAGTCGACAGCGGTCACGGATCCTGGAACTGGAGGAGGCTGCGCGGCCGCTCGACCCCGACGCGGGCGAGCGCGACCGCCTCATGGCCGAGGTACACGCCTACGCGCAGAGGTTCCTCGACGGACTCCCCGAGCGGCCCGCCTACCGGCACGACAAGTCCGCCGTCCGGGAGATCCGAAAGCTCGGATTCGGCCGCGGACCGCAGCCCCTGGCCGGACTCATCGACCGGATCGACGAATCCGTGGCGGGCGTCGGCCTCGTGCCCTCGCACGGCGGACATCTCGGCTACATCCCGGGCGGAGGCATCTACGCCTCGTCGCTGGGGGACTATCTCGCTGCGGTGACGAACGAATACGCGGGCGTACGATTCACCGGGCCGGGCGCGGTCGAGATCGAGGATCTGATCCTCGACTGGATGGCGTCGTTCGCCGGATTCCCCGCCGGGGCCGACGGGAACCTCGCTTCGGGCGGCTCCATTGCCAGCCTCATCTCGGTGGTTACGGCCCGGGAAGCGGCCGGTCTCCGGGCGCGCGACTACGAGCGGGCCGTCGTCTATTCCTCCGCCCACACACACCACTGCCTGCACAAGGCGATCCGCGTGGCCGGCCTCGCGGAGGCCGTCCGGCGCGAGGTATCCCGAGACCGGGATCTCCGCCTGTGTCCCGACTCGCTCGCCGAACTCGTCGCGGAGGACCGGGCGCGAGGGCTCATGCCGTGGCTTGTCCTCGGCTCGGCCGGAACCGCGGATACCGGTCAGGTCGATCCTCTGGACCGCATCGCGGATGTGTGCGAGCGGGAAGGGCTCTGGTTCCACGTCGACGCGGCATACGGGGGCTTTTTCGCTCTCGTGGAGGACTGCCGACGCGTGCTCGCCGGGATGGAGCGCGCGGACTCGCTCGTGCTCGATCCGCATAAGGGAATGTTCCTGCCGTACGGCACCGGCGCCGTGCTCATCCGCGACGGGGAGGCTCTCCAGGATGCCCACGCCTACTACGCGAGCTACCTGCAGGACACCGTCGAGTCCGAGTGGGGAGGTCGTTCGCCCGCCGCCGTATCCCCCGAACTCACGAAGCACTTTCGCGGGCTCCGGGTCTGGCTGCCGCTCCTCCTGTATGGAGAAGCCCCCTTTCGGGCCTGCCTCGAGGAGAAGCTCGAACTCGCGCGCTACTTCCACGGCGAGATCGGGGCGCTCGGATTCGAAGTGGGTCCGGAGCCTCAGCTCTCGGTCGTGACCTACCGCTGGGTGCCAGAGTCGGGTAACGCGAACGCCTTCAACCAGGCTCTCGTGGAAGAAACGCATCGCGATGGGAGGATCTTCCTCTCATCGACGACGATCGACGGGACGTTCTGGCTGCGGATGGCGGCGCTCGCCTTCCGGACGCACCTCGACACCATCGACCTGGCGCTCCACGTGCTCGTGGAGGCCGTGGAGCGCCTCGAGGCCCACCCCGAGCGCTGGCGCTCCGCGGCGCCCGCCCAAGCGCTCGCCGGGGGAGGCGGCGGCTGATGGCGGGTTCCGGCTCCGGGCTCGCCCGCCAGGACGTGCGCTTCGAGCCCGACGAGCGTCCCCCGCTCCCCATGGCCGCCGGGCTCGGCGTCCAGTACGCGCTCATCTGCCTCGCCAGCATCGTGCTCACGCCGACGGTCATGATCACGGTGGCGGGCGGCAGCGCCGAATACCTGTCGTGGGCGGTGTTCGCGGCGCTCGTGATCAGCGGCGTCACGACGGCGATCCAGGCGCGCAGAGTGGGACGGATCGGCGCCGGCTACGTGCTCGTCATGGGGAGTACGAGCGCATTCATCGCGGTGAGCGTCACCGCCATCGAGCAGGGCGGCCCGGGCATGCTCGCGGTGCTGATCATCGCTTCCTCGCTGGTCCAGTTCCTTCTCGCGTCCAGGATGGCGCTCCTGCGCCGGGTCTTCACGCCCACCGTGGCGGGCACCGTGCTGATCCTGATCCCGGTGACCCTCACTCCGATGATCCTGCGGAAGCTCGCCGAAGTCCCGGCCGGAGCCCCGGCCGCCGCCGGTCCGGTCGTGGCCGGCGTGACGCTGGCCGTCACGGTCCTCGTCCCGCTTCGGTTCTCCGGCGCGCTCCGGCTGTGGGCCCCGGCCCTCGGGATCGTCGCCGGGTCGCTCGTCGCCGGCCTGGGATTCGGGATCTACGACCTGTCCACCGTCTACGAAGCCGACTGGATCGGCCTCCCGGACCTGGCGTACCCCGGTCTCGATCTGAGCTTCCGCCCCGAGTTCTGGGCCCTGCTCCCGTCTTTCCTCATGGTTACGCTCGTGAGCGCCATGGACACGCTTGGCGACGCGATCGCGATTCAGCGGGTCTCCTGGCGCAGGCCGCGCGCGATCGACTTTCGCTCCATCCAGGGCGCGATCGCGGCCGACGGCGCCGGCAACCTCCTGTCCGGTCTGGCGGGGACCGTCCCCAATACGACCTACGGCGTGGGCATCGCCGTCGCCGAACTCACGGGCGTCACCTCTCGCGCCATCGGGATCTGCGTTGGCGTCGTCTTCGCGGCGTTCGCCTTCCTGCCGAAACTGCTCGCCCTCATCATCGCGATCCCCGGCCCCGTCGTGGCGGCCTATTTCATCGTCGTGGTGGCGCTGATCTTCGTCTTCGGCATGAAGATCCTGCTCCAGGAGGGGCTGGACTACCGCAACGGCCTCGTGGTCGGCGTCGCGTTCTGGCTGGGCATCGTCTTCCAGTTCGACTGGATCTACCCGGAGCATATCACAGGGGCGTGGGAGGAGTTCCTCGGCAACGGCATGACGGTCGGCGGTCTCACGGTGATCCTGCTCACCATCTTCTCGGAGGTCACGGGAGGCCGTCGGGCCCGACTGAAGACCCGGTTATCGGACGACACGTGGTCGGAAGTCGACGCCTTCCTGGTGAAGTTCGCGGCGCGCAGAGGCTGGGACGAGAAGATGGAGACGCGTCTGCGCGCGGTGGGTGAAGAGACGATGCTGATCCTCGGCCGCCAGGAGGCCGAAGCCGAAGCCGATGACGCGCGAAGCCTCCTGCTCATCGCGAGCAGCGATGGCCCCGCCGCGGATCTCGAGTTCATCGCGACGACGGATGAGAAGAACGTCGAGGATCAGTTGGCGATGCTCAGCGAAGCGGCAGCGGGGGTCCCCGTCGAAGCCGAGACTCCGCTTCGGCTGCTGCGGCACTATGCTTCGTCCATCCGCCACCAGCAGTACCACGACATCGACATCCTCACGATCCGCGTGGAGTCCGCCCCTCAGGTGGCCGGCGACTTCTGATGAGGACCCGTCCCGGCTGGCCGGTTCGTGCGCTCGCCCTCGGCGCACTCCTCAGCGCCTGCGCCGGCGACGCAGAACGGCAGGTGTCGCTGGAGTCCGGGGATGTCGAGTTCGAGCGGCCATTTCCGAGCGGCGAACCCCATCTCGCGGTGGGCGCGGAGGGTCGCACGATCCTGACGTGGACCGAGCCGGAGGATGGCGTGCCCGCGCTGCGCCTGGCGATTCGCGAAGCGGACGGCTGGTCCGCGCCGCGCACCGTGTGGACGTCGGAAGACATGTTTGTGAACTGGGCCGACTTCCCCTCGTCGGTCGAGATGCCCGACGGCACCCTCGCCGTCCACTGGCTGGAGAAGGTGGCCGAGGCGCCGTACGCGTACCACGTCATGCTGGCGCTCTCCTCGGACGACGGGATGACGTGGACGGAGCCGTTCCGGGCGCACGACGACGAGTCGCCGACCGAGCACGGCTTCGTATCGATGGTCCCGTGGCGCGACGGCGCGGCGCTGACCTGGCTCGACGCCCGCGCGATGGCGGGCGCCGCCGCCGGGGGCGTGCACATAACGGAAGACAGCCACGCCGTGCGGGGTCCGATGTCCGTCCGCTTCCGGACGCTCGCGCCGGACGGCCGACTGGGCCCCGAGGTGCTCCTCGACGACCGGACCTGCGAGTGCTGCCAGACCGCACTGGCCCGCGTGGGCGACGGACTCGTCGCCGCCTACCGCGACCGGAGCGAATCCGAGGTCCGCGATATCGCCGTCGTCCGCGGGGCGGGGGAGCGCTGGACCGCGCCCGCTCCGGTGTCGACCGACGGCTGGGTCATTCCCGGCTGTCCGGTGAACGGGCCGCAGTTGAGCGGCGACGAAGCGGCGCTGGTCTCCGCTTGGTACACTGGCGCCGGCGGCACGCCGCAGGCGTACGTCGCCTTCTCGGCCGACGGCGGCGCGAGCTTCGGCCCGCGGATCCGAATCGACGAAGGGCTGCCGCTGGGCCGCGTGGACATCGAGCGCCTCGACGACGGTTCGGCGGCGGTCGTGTGGCTCGAAGCCTCGAACGACGCCCCGCGCGTCCTCGTCCGCCGCGTCCACCCGGACGGCTCGCAGGAGCCGCCCCTCCTCATCTCCGAGACCGCCGGCGAGCGCTCGAGCGGATTCCCGCGCATGGTGCGGCTGGGAGACGAACTCCTGTTCGCGTGGACGATCCCGGGCGAGGGAGGCGGCGTCCGCGTCCGCCCCGTGCGCCTCTCCGACTGAACCCGGCCGGGGTCAGGGGACGAGAAGCACCTTTGCGATTCCCGCCTCCGCCGCCTGCTCGAAGGCCTCCGGGGCGGCCGAGAGCGGCAGCCGGTCGTCGATGAGATCGCGCACCTCGAACTCTCTTCGCTCCAGCGTCAACAGGGCGTCGTCGAAAGACCCGCACCGGGAGCCGAGCAGTCGGATTTCATCTACGACAATGGATGAGATGTCGACGTCTAACTCATTTTTATGCGTGCTCTTGAGGATCATCGTGCCGCGTGGCCGAACCGCCTGCCGGGCGACGGCGAAGCCGGCCGAGGCGCCGCTGCAATCGACGACGAGATCGTAGGCCGCCGCCTCCACGGCCGCGGCCGACACGGTGGCGAGACCCGCCGCGCGAGCCCGCGCGAGGCTTCGCTCCGACCGCCCGGCGACCTCCAGCTCCGGCAGCCGACGCGCCAGCACCCGCGCCACGAGCTGCCCCAGCCGTCCGGCCCCTACGACGAGCGCCCGGGTCACGCGCCCACGATCGAGGTCGCGCCGGATGTCGGCCTCGATCTGCCGCAGGACGCGGCACGCGGCCGCAACGGGTTCCGCGAACACGGCGACCTCGTCCGGAAGCGGCTCCGGCACGCGATGCAGGTTCGGGACGGGCACCCGCAGCCATTCGGCAAAGGCGCCGTCGCGACCGCGGATGCCGATCGCCTCGCGGCGAAGGCAGTGCGTGAGCCGCCCGTTCGCGCAAGGGAAGCAGGGGGGCTCGAACCTTCGCCCGCGGCAGGTGATGTTGATCTCCGCCACGACCCGCGCGCCGACCCACTCGGGCGGCCCCTCCTCGACACGTCCGACGAACTCGTGCCCCGGAATCCCCGAGAAGTCGCGATATCCGCGCAGCAGCTCCAGGTCCGTCCCGCAGATTCCCGCCATCAGGACCCGGACGATGGCCTCCCCGGGCTCGGGGGAAGGCCGCGGGAGGTCGTCGCGCACGCGGACCCTGCCGCGGTCGATCCAGGCGGCGATCACCCGCCGCGCCGCTCCGGGCGCTGAGGCGGGGTCTTGCTGCGGCCTGCCAGGATGGCGGGGAAGGAGCGGGTCTCGAGTTCGGCGGGCGTGAGGCCGGAACGCGCCGCCTCCTCCGCCGTCAGTGCGCCGCTCGCGAGCCCCCGGAGAAAGAAGTTCA
Source organism: Gemmatimonadales bacterium (assembly GCA_009841005.1). Lineage (GTDB taxonomy): Bacteria > Gemmatimonadota > Gemmatimonadetes > Palauibacterales > Palauibacteraceae > Palauibacter > Palauibacter polyketidifaciens. Next base: position 18,571 of record VXMR01000151.1, on the reverse strand, counting down.
GGAGACCCTGGCCCGAGGCTTCATCGTCGAACACGGACCCCGTGAGGATGGCCTGTCCCGCTGCGCTCACGAAACGGTCGAGCCGGCTCGCCGCCGCGTCCAGACCCTCCAGGAAGAAGGAGAACACGGCCGCATAGCGGGAGACGAGCTGCGCCGGGTGGAGGTCCCAGCTCTGGTAGAACCCCTGGCTCAGGGACCGCCGCACGTCGGCGTAGTGCAGGCGCCACGCGTCATGCACGACCGCCGCGTTCTCCCCGCGCTCGGCCGGCGAGATCTCCGCCTTCCCCCGGTGCGGCTCGACGGGGAGCACGTTGGTCGCCCCGTCCGCCAGCCGAACGCCGGTCCCGCCGAGCGAGAGCTGAAGGAGCTGCCGGGCCATGTCGCACAACGGATGTCCGAGCGTCTGGGCTTCCGCCGCGACCGCCACGGCGCCCGTGAGGTCGTACGCTCCGAGATGCACGGTGCGGCACCGCCCCCCCGCCGCGGCGACCAGCCCGGGCACGGCGATGCGTCCGTCCGGCGCCACGAGCGACTGCGGCGTCTCGATCATGAGGTCGATGCCCACCCGATTCTCCGGCAGGCCGAGCGTCGCCTCGAGCCGATCCAGCGCGGTCGCGAGCCTCTCCACTTGCCCGGCGTCGACGATCTTCGGCAGAAGCACCGTGAACCCGTCCGGCAGCTCCCCCCCCGTCCGCGCCAACCCGGCAAGGAAGAGTTCGAGCGTCCGCAGCGCCCGTCCGCCGGTGGCTTCCGACAGCGACTTGATGCGGATTCCGAGCGAGGGCGGGAGACCACCCGCCGCCGTCCCCGCCGCGACTTCCGCCGCCGCCGCCGTCGCCGCCTCGTCCTCTTCCGCCTCGGACCGGACGCCGAACCCATCCTCGAAGTCGATCAGAAAGCACTCGACGGGCTCGCGTTCGAGCTTGACGCGCACGCGCCGGTGCACCGATTCGGCGGTCTCCGGCGGAAGGAGATCTCCCAGGGCATCGGCGAGGGAAGCGGGGTCCGCCGCGTACCGGTCGAGATATCCTCCGGCGATCCGTCCAAGCTTCGCCGCCGTGTCCCGCCGGAAGAGGTGAGCCCCGCCGGCAACCGTGTGCACGGGCTGTTTTTGCATGCGCTCAACTTCCGCGGCTGCGGGCGCCGCAGCAACGATCCGCCCGCCGCGCCCGCCGCCCGTCCCGCGCCGCGCCCGCCGCCACTCCCGCCGGCGCAACGAAGAACTGGCGACAATCCCCCTCGTCCCCTACGATTGCGGGCGGTTATGTCTCCAAGCGACTCACGGGCCGGGGAACGGAGCGCCTGTCGGGCGGGGTAAGCCCGAGGAGAAACGGTGGAGCCAACAAACGTCGGGAATCCCGACTACTACCACAAAGTCGTGGATTGCCAGTGGGCCTGCCCGGCTCACACCAACGTACCGGGTTACATCCGCCTCATCGCGCAGGAACGGTACGACGACGCCTACATGCTCAACTGGGAGTCGAACGTCTTTCCGGGCATCCTCGGCCGGACGTGCGACCGCCCCTGCGAGCCCGCGTGCCGGCGCGTACGGGTCGAGGAGAAGCCGGTCGCGATCTGCCGCCTCAAGCGCGTCGCCGCCGACCTCAGGGGCGACATCACTCCCCGCTTCCCCGACATCCCGAAGCAGAAGAACGGGAAGCGGATCGCCTGCGTGGGCGCGGGCCCGGCGTCGCTGACCGTCGCCCGAGACCTCATGCCGCTCGGCTACGAGGTCACGATCTTCGAGAAGAACGACCGCCCCGGCGGTCTCATGTGGACGAACATTCCGCAGTTCCGCCTGCCCCCGGAAGTGCTGTGGGAGGAGATCGACTACATCCTCGACATGGGCGTCGACATCCGCTACAACGCGCCCGTCGAGAGCATGAAGTGGCTGCTGGAGCAGGACTTCGACGCCGTCTTCGTCGGCTCCGGCGCCCCGCGCGGCAAGGAACTTCGCCTGCCGGGCCGGTACGACACCGACCACATCTACATCGGCATCGACTGGCTCGAATCCGTCGCCTTCGGGCACACGAACACGATCGAGGAGAACGTCCTCGTCATCGGCGTCGGGAACACCGCGATGGACTGCTGCCGCACCTCGAAGCGGATCGGCGGCACGAACGTCAAGGTCATGGCCCGAAAGTCGAAGCCGTACTTCAAGGCCTCCCCCTGGGAACTCGAGGACGCGGAAGAGGAACTCGTCGACATCGTCGAGAACCACTCGCCCACGGAGTTCGTCATCGAGGACGGCGTCCTCAAGGGGATGAACTTCGACATCGTGGAATGGCACGAGAACGACGAGGGGCGGCTCGTCTCGACCAAGCTCGACGAGGCGTTCTTCCCCGCGGAGGCCGTCATCCTCGCCATTGGGCAGGAGACCGCCTTCCCCTGGATCGAGGACGATGCGGGGATCGATTTCAACAAGTGGCGCGAAGCCGTCGTCGACCGCACGACGTTCATGTCCACGCGCGAGGGCGTCTTCTTCGGCGGCGACGCGGCGTGGGGCCCGGAGAACATCATCTGGGCGGCCGAGCACGGGCACCAGGCGGCGATCTCCATCCACGCCTACTGCCGTGGCGAGGACCTCCGGAAGCGCCCGCCCGAGCACATGAACCTCGTGAGCGCCAAGATGGGCCTCCACGAGTGGAGCTACTCGAACGACTACGAGTACGCGGCCCGCCGGAAGATGCGGCACGTCCGCCTCGAGGAGCGCCTCCAGAGCATCGAGACGGAAGTCGAGGAGGGGTTCGACATCGAGCAGACGCTGACCGAGGTCGAGCGCTGCCTGAACTGCGACATTCAGACGCACTTCACGGGGAGCCTGTGCATCGAGTGCGACGCCTGCATCGACATCTGTCCCCTCAACTGCCTCACGATCACGCACAACGGGGAGGAAGCGGACCTCCGCACGCGATTGCTCGCGCCGGCCGATAACACGGAACAGGAGATCTACGTCTCCGAGGCGTTGCCGCAGACGGCACGCGTCATGGTGAAGGACGAGGACCTCTGCATCCACTGCGGGCTGTGCGCGGAGCGCTGTCCGACGGCGGCCTGGGACATGCGGACCTTCGACCTGCTCAAGCCGTACGCCGGCCAGGACCCGGAGCATCCCTACTCCGGAATGGGAATCGAGGAGATGTCGCCGGGCGGCTTCGTTTCGGTGACTCCCTGACGGAATGCCCGAAATGAAGACCGGCCGCGTGAACGACTTCGCGCTCAAGATCGGCACCGTGAACGGGACGGGCTCCGCGAGCGCCAACGGGCTCATCATGCAGTCGATCTTCCGGATGGGGGTCCCGGTGTCGGGGAAGAACGTCTTTCCGTCGAACATCCAGGGCCTTCCCACCTGGTACGAGATCCGCGTGAACGGGTCGGGCCACGTCGCGCGCACGCCGGACTTCGACCTCATCGTGGCGATGAACCCGGAGACCTACGCCCAGGACATCGAGGAACTCGTCCCCGGCGGCTGGCTGCTGTACGACTCGAGCTGGCCCATGGCGGACACGCTGCGGCGCGAGGAGGTGACCTTCCTCGGCGTCCCGCTGGCCGAGATGTGCGTGAAGACCTTTGACGGCGGCCGCACGCGCATCCTGATGAAGAACATCGCCTATACGGGCGCGCTCGCCGCCCTCCTCGACATCGACATGGCGGTGATCCGCGGACTGCTCGAGGAGACCTTCGGCGAGAGGAAGCGCCACCTCCTCGACGCCAACTTCGAGGCGATCCGGCTCGGCCACGACTACGCGACGGAGAACTTCGAGTGCCCCCTGCCGATCCGGCTCGAGGGGATGGACGCCACGCGCGACTCGATTCTCATCGACGGCAACACGGCGGCGGCGCTCGGCTGCGTCTACGCGGGCGCGACGGTCGCGGCCTGGTACCCGATCACCCCCTCGACCTCGCTCGTCGACGCCTTCACGGCCTATTGCCGGCGGCTGCGCGTCGAGGACGGGACCGGGCGGAGCCGGGCGGCGATCCTGCAGGCGGAGGACGAACTCGCGGCGGCGGGCATCACGATCGGCGCGGGGTGGGCCGGAGCCCGGGCCTTCACGGCGACGAGCGGGGCCGGGATCTCGCTCATGACCGAGTTCATCGGGCTCGCCTACTACGCCGAAGTCCCGTGCGTCTTCTTCGACGTCGAGCGCGTCGGCCCCTCGACCGGCATGCCGACGCGCACCCAGCAGGGCGACATCCTCCTCTGCGCCTACGCCTCGCACGGAGACACGAAACACGTCTGCCTCTACCCGAAGGACCCGGCGGAGTGCTTCGAGTTCAGCGTGCACGCGTTCGACCTCGCGGAACGCTTCCAGACGCCCATCTTCGTGCTCTCCGACCTCGACATCGGGATGAACGACTGGGTCGTGCCCCGCTTCGAGTGGGATGACGCGTACCGGCCGGATCGCGGGAAGGTGCTCGACTCGGAGGCGCTCGCGGAGATCGAGACGTTCTATCGCTACCTCGACGTGGACGGGGACGGGATCCCGTATCGGACGATCCCGGGCGAGGATCCGAAGGGCGCCTACTTCACGCGCGGCTCCGGCCACACGAAGTACGGCAAGTACACTGAGGAGCCGGACGAGTACCAGGAGGTCATCGACCGCATCGCGGTGAAGATCGACAACGCCGCGGAGGCCGTGCCGGCCCCGGAGATCCGCTCGCGGCCGGACGCGCGATACGGGCTCATCACGCTGGGCGCCTGCGACGGCGCGGTGCGCGAGGCCATCGAGCGCATGGAGGCGGAAGACGGGCTCCGGCTCGACTACATGCGGATCCGCGCCTTCCCCTTCGCGCCCGAAGTCGGACGCTTCATCGAGGCGCACGACCTCAACATCGTCATCGAACAGAACCGGGACGCGCAGTTGAAGTCGCTGCTCACGCTGGAGACGCCGGCCTCGAAGGAACGGCTGGCCTCGGTCCTCCGCTACGGGGGGCTCCCGCTGAGCGCGCGCCACGTCATCGCGGGCGTGAAGGACCGCCTCGGGCTCGCGGCGGAGACCGCGGAAGGAGTGGGTGCATGACGTACATCGCCAAGCCGCGGGTCTTCCACCCGAGCCTGGAGAAGAACGAACTCGGGCTGACGCGGCGCGACTACGAGGGCGTGATGTCCACCCTGTGCGCGGGGTGCGGTCACGATTCCGTCACCGCCGCGCTCATCGAGGCGGCGTGGGAACTCGCGATCCCGACGCACCGGGCCGCGAAGATGAGCGGGATCGGCTGCTCGTCGAAGACGACCGCCTACTTCATGTCCGAATCCCACGGCTTCAACAGCGTGCACGGGCGGATGCCGTCGGTCGCGAGCGGAGCGAACGCCGCGAACCGCGACCTCGTTTACATCGGCGTCTCCGGAGACGGGGACTCGCTCTCGATCGGGCTCGGGCAGCTGTGCCACGCGGTGCGGCGCAACCTCGACCTCCTCTACATCATCGAGAACAACGGGGTCTACGGCCTGACGAAGGGCCAGTTCTCCGCCTCGGCCGACATGGGCTCGAAGTCGAAGCGGGGCGTGTCGAACGAACAGCCCCCCATCGATCCCGCCCTGCTCGGACTTTCGATCGGCGCGACCTTCGTCGCCCGGGGCTTCTCCGGCGACAAGGACCAGCTCGTCCCCATCATCAAGGCGGGAATCCGGCACCCGGGCCTCGCCCTCGTCGATGTCATCTCGCCCTGCGTGACGTTCAACGACCATGTGGGTTCGACGAAGAGCTACGCCTACACGCGCGAGCACTTTCGCGAGGCCGTCGAGGCGGCGTTCGTCGCCCCGAAGGACTTCGTCCCCCCGGCCGATGAGATCACGGCCGACATCGCGTCCGCCGATGTGCGCGACGTCCGCATGCACGACGGCAGCGTGATCCGCTTCCGGCAGGTGGAGGGCGACTACGACGCGACCGACCGGGACGCCGTGTACGGCTACCTGCGCGAACGGCAGAACGCGGGAGAGGTTCCGACCGGGCTCCTCTACGTGGACCCGGAGTCGAGGGACCTCCACGACGTGCTGGGGACGGTCGACCGGCCGCTGTGGGACCTTCCCTTCGAGGAGTTGTGTCCGGGATCCGAGGCGCTGGACGCCCTGATGGAGAACTACCGATAGCGGGGGAGGGTAGGGCGGCCCGCCTCGAGGCGGTACAGCCCGTGCTCCCGTCGCGGGACGTCGCCGCGGCGATCGGCTTCTACGTCGGGCGGCTGGGTTTCGAACTCGCCTTCGCCGATTCCACCCGCGATCCGGGATACGCCGGACTGAGGCGCGACGGGATCGAGTTACACCTGCAGTGGCACGATGCGGAGGATTGGTCCCGCGTCGAGCGCCCCATGCTGCGCTTCGTCGTGCCCGACGTCGAGGCATTGTTCGAGGAATACCGGGATCAGGGCGTCTTCCACGAGCGGACGGCGCTGCGCCGGACCCCCTGGGGCACCCGCGAGTTCGCCTTCTACGACCTCGACATGAACGGCCTCACCTTCTACCGCGCCCTCGCGGAGGGCGAGGCGCCGGACTCGCCGGAGGGCGAGGACCGCTCCGAATGACTCCGGGCGCCGACCGCTACGCCACGCACCGCTAGCCAGCTACGGGGCGTCGCCGGGATCGCGGACGTATCGGGACAGGTGCGCGCCGATCAGGGCGCCGACGACCGGTCCCCAGACGTAGGGGAACGAGAAGGAACCGATCCCCAAGGCCACCGCGGGATTGAGTACTCCGTTCGATCCGTGCGCGGCCCAGGAGATTCCCACGACGAGTGCCGCGCCGATGACGGCGCCGGTCAGCCGGTCGGGGATGCGGCCCATGAAGACGGCCCCGATCGTGAAGGCGAGCAACGCAGCTCCCAGCATCTCGGCGACGCCGGTGCTGGCGGACGCGTCTACAAGGAGCGGGACCGGATCTGCGAACAGGACGCTTCCGAGGGCGAGGGCCAGTCCGGCCCCCGCAAGCTGCGCCGCGATGAACGAGCCGGCATCCTTCGCCTCGAGTCTGCCGATCGACCAGATGGCGATCGTCACCGCCGGGTTGAGCAGGCAGCCCGAGACAGGCCCGAGCAGGTGAACGAGGACGCCCAGCGTGAGTCCCGCCATCGCCGGCGCCGGGATGGGAAAACCGGGGTTGTTGACGGAGATCACGGCGGACACCGCGAGCGCAAACGTGCCCACGAGTTCGGCGGCGAGAGCCCTTGGTTTCATGCCTTCTCCTGAAGCAGGCAACCGTTGCGGAGCGCGGCGAGCCGCCGCTGGAGCGGACTGCGGCGACGGGGTGTAAGATCAGCGACGCCAGCATACGACGATCCCGTCGATGGGGGCCACCGCCTCACCGAGGAGTTCACATGACCTGGACCGCGCCCGGACACTGGCTTCGCATCGAGACGATCGACGCTCACACCGAGGGAGAGCCGCTCCGCGTCATCGTGGCGGGCTTCCCGGAGTTGGAGGGAGACACGGTCCTCGCACGGCGTCGCGTCGCGCGAGCGGACCACGACGAACTCCGCCGCGCGCTGATGTGGGAGCCGCGAGGGCACGCGGACATGTACGGCTGCCTCGTGATGCCGCCCGTCCGGGCCGGATCCGACTTCTCCGTCCTGTTCATGCACAACGAGGGCTATTCGACCATGTGCGGCCACGGGATCATCGGCGTGGCGAAGATCGCCGTCGAAGCCGGCTGGATCGACGGGTCGGCGCGGGAGCGGCCCGTGGTGATCGACACGCCCGCCGGGCTCGTGGGCGCCACCGCGATCGTGGACGGCGAGCGGGTCAGCGAGGTCCGGTTCGTCAACGTGCCTTCCTTCGCGCCCGCTCTGGGCCAGGCCGTGGAGGTCGAGGGGCTGGGTACCGTGCCGTACGACCTCGCCTTCGGCGGGGCCTTCTACGCGTACGTCGATGCGGACGCGCTCGGGCTCGCCCTCACACCCGCCGCCGCCGCCGACCTCATCGACGCGGGGCGCCGGATCACGCGCGCAGTGTCTTCGTCCGCCGCGAATCACATCTCGCATCCGGACGACCCGGATCTCGGGTTTCTCTACGGCACCGTGTTCACGGGGGCGGCGGCGGACACCGCACACCACTCGCGGCATGTCTGCATCTTCGCGGACGGGGAACTCGACCGAAGTCCGACGGGGACGGCAGTGAGCGGCCGCCTCGCCATCCTTCACGCGCGTGGGGAGGGGTCCGGGGCTGCGGAGATTATCGTCGAGAGCATCATCGGCGGCCGGTTCAGCGGCCGCGTCGTGGAGACGACGTCGGTCGGCGGGCACGAGGCCGTCGTGCCGGAGGTCGGCGGCCGGGCCTGGGTGACGGGCCGTCACGAGTTCCTCGTCGATCCGGAGGACCCGTGGCGGGACGGCTTCCTCGTACGCTGAGGAGCCGGTTCCGCCGATGAGCTGACTCGCACCCCGGATCCATCGCCCACAGGAGGCGGCATGCCGCATATCGAGACGGTAGCTCCCGACGAAGCGAAAGGGCTCGTGGCCCGCGAGTACGAGAAGGCCGTCCGCCGCGCGGGGCGCGTCTTCAACGTGATCGGCATCCAGAGCCTGAACCCGCCCGTCATGCGCGCCTCGATCCAGCTCTACGAGGCGTTGATGCTGGCGCCGGGACCGCTGGCGCGGGACGTGCGCGAGATGCTCGCGACCGTGACCTCGCGCGAACTGGACTGTTTCTACTGAACGGAGGCGCACGGAGAGGATCTCCGTCAGGCCACTGGAGACGCTGAACTGGCCGGCGCGATCCGCGCCGACTACCGGACGGCGGGGCTCGACGAAAAGACGCGCCGCCTGATGGACTATGCCGTGGCGATCACGCGCGACCCGACCTCCACAGCCCGGCGGGACACCGACGAGTTGCGAGAGGTCGGCTGGACCGACGCGCAGATCCTGACCGCGACCGAAGTCGTCGGCTTCTTCAACTACTACGTCCGCATGGTCGAGGCGCTCGGCGTCGAACCGGAGCCGGAGATGGAGCGGGACCCGGCCGTATGGCCGGATTCCTGATCTCTCGGACTGCTAGCCGCCCGATCGGCGAACGGCACCTCCGGATCGGGAGCTGCCACCCGAGCGGCGGACCGCGCCCCCGGATCGGGAGCTACCGCTGGAGCGGCGGACCGTGCCGCCGGATCGGGAGCTGCCGCCGGAGCGGCGGACCGCGCCCCCGGATCGGGACCCGCCGCTGGAACGACTGACGGTGCCGCTCGACCTCGACGGGCCGGAAGGCCGCGCCGCCGGCCGCGATGACCGCGGGGCGGGTTGCCGGGTCACGGGTCTCGTCGTCGTGGGCCGCGCCGCTGGTCGCGCCGGCGTGGACCGCACGGTCGGCCTCGCCGGATTCGACCGTGCCGTCGGCCGCGTCGTCGAGCCTCCCGTCCGCCGAACGGCCGGCGACTCCCGCGCCGTCCGCGGGCGAACGATCCGACGAACGCCGTCGTCGCCCGTCCGCGGGGACGCGCGCTGTACGCCGCCGGAACCCGTGCGCGTCGTGGGCCGCACGACCGGTCGTCTCACGGCGTCGGGCACATCCCGCGCCCGCGCCGTGGGCCGCCGGATCGCCGGGCGGGCTCCGGTCCCGTCCGCGGGCGGCGTCGCCCGCTGCACGCCGGTCCGCGTCGTCCCCTGCGCGCCGGACCGCTCCAGCCGCAACGCGCCGGCCTCGGGCGACCGCGTGGTCACGCGAACACGCGGCGAACCGGCCGTCCGCGAGGTGCCGTTCCGCATTCCGGCGGTCGCGTCGCGCGGGCGGGCCGACCGGCCATCGCGGCTCCGTAGCACGACGCGTTCGACATCCCGCGGCAGGCTCGCGCCGCGATCGATGAAGCCGTTCGCATCGACCGCCGTCCTCCCGTCACGCGAGACCGCGCGCCTGAGACTCGCCAGCGTCTGCGCGGGTCGCCGCTGCGCCTGCCGCCCGAGCAGACGGGAATCCGTCAGCAGGACGCCTCGCTCGACCGCCTTTCGCCCGCGGCCGAAGTCCGAACCGCCCACCGAGTAGAAGTGCTGTCGCCGGTGTCCGAGGCGCCCGTGCGGCAGGAACGTCCAGTGCCGATACCGCCCGAAGCCGCCCCCGATGTGTCCGTAGACGCCGAAGTGGAAGCCCCAACTGCTCCCGTAATAACTCCGGTAGTGGCGCCAGTAGTATCCCGACGGAATCCAGCCCGCGTAGCTCGGGCCCCAGTACCAGTAGACGTGCGCCACGGCGAAACGGCGGCCGGGGAACCAGATCCAGCCCCAGTTCGGATCGAGGTCCCAGTACCCGTAGTGGTAGGGAACCCAGCCCCACGGCTCGTAGGAGACCCAGAACATTCCGCTGGGCGTGTTTCGCCAGCGCCCGTGTCGGTACGGGGCCCAGCCCGTGGACACCCGCGGACGCCACGCGACCCCCGCGTCCACCTGCACCCACGACCCGTGCCCCCCGAGCGAAGACGCGGCGTAGTGGAGGTCCGGGTCCACGTGAGCGGCGTACTCGCCGCCCGCCTGGTCGGCGAGCCCCCGCCCCCACGCTTCCAGTTGCTGGAGACCCGGGGCCGCCGCAAAGCGGAGCCGGTCGCCCTGCGCTCCCTCTACGAACAGGCTCTCTCCCGGGCGAACCTCCGCGAGTTCGGACTGCGTGGTGACCTCGGCCACCCCCTCGCGCACGACGATCTCGCTGCGGCCCCCGTCGTCGACGAGGATCAGGAAGGCACCCGCTCCCTGCGGCCGGATCGTCGCGTTCGGCGTGATGACGGAGGGCCCTTCGGCCGCCGGCGGATTCGCGGCCACCACGAGTTGCAGCGATCCGCGCGCGAGTTCGAGGATGGAGGCGGGGTCGCTCGAATCCGCCGAGTTGGCGAGCGCGCGGAAGACAAGCTCCGCCCGGTCCCCGATCCGAACGAGGTTTCCGTCGGCGAGCAGAATCTCGATGCGCGATTCGTCGGACACGAAGATCCGGTCGCCGACAAGGACGGGCTCGTTCACCGAGAGCTGGATGCGCTCCCGGGTGTCTCCCTGAATGAGCGTCGCGGACCCTTCCAGCGCGCTAAGGTACCCGTAGCTGCCGTCGATTCCGCTCTGCGCGATCGCGGCGTCGTAGTCGATCGGGGTTCCCGCTTCCTGGGCGGAGACCGGGAGCGCGGCGAACGAGACGCCCCACGCCACCCCGACCGCCCACGCCCGCCGCCGACCCCATATTGTCTTTGCGAACCGCATCCCGAACTCCCGTGTCCTCCGGTCCCTTCCCGGGCGGCCGGCCTGCCGCCGGGGCTGTCTTCAGAGATTAGACGGTTCGCGCGGGAAGTCGGTCACTCGGCGAGGTCGTCGATCCACTCGGCGATGAAGACGTTCGTGTTCCCCTCGTGGGACCCGTGCCGGTTTGATGCGAACACGAGAAAGCGGCCATCGGGGCTGAACATGGGGAAGCTCTCGAACTCCTCGCTGAACGTCACCTGCTCCAGCCCCGTCCCGTCCAGGTTGATCAGGAAGAGGTCGAAGTTGCGGCCGTCCGGATCGTTCAGGTTCGAGGAGAAGATCACCTTCTCGCCGCTGGGGTGGAAGAAGGGGGCGAAGTTCGCGGCCCCGTTGTCCGTGAGGCGAATCCGGTTCGAGCCGTCCGCGTCCATCACGTAGATGTCGAGCACGCCGGGCCGCACGAGACCGTCGGCCAGGAGCGCCTGGTAGTCCGCGAGTTCCTCCTCGCTCTCGGGATAGCGCGCCCGGTAGACGATCTTCGTCCCGTCCGGGGAATAGAACGGGCCGCCATCGTATCCCGGTTCGTCCGTCAGTTGTTGCACATCGGAGCCGTCGGGATTCATCGAGTAGATGTTCAGGTCTCCGTCCCGCGTGGAGGTGAACACGATCCGCGAGCCGTCGGGAGAGAGGGTCGGCTCCGCGTCGTACCCGGGGCTCGAAGAAATCACCCGGACGTCGGAGCCGTCGGGCTGCGCCGTGTAGATGTCGTAGTCGTAGAGCGCCCACACGTAGCCGCGGCGCATGTCCGGGGGCGGAGGACACCCGGGTGCCGCGTGGTGGGTCGAACTGTAGACGATTCTGGAATCATCCGGAAAAAAGTAGCCGCAGGTGGTCCGGCCGAGCCCGGTCGACACGAGGCGCCGTTCGCCGCCTTCGACGGTCATCGTGAAGATCTGGTCGCACTCGTACTCGCCCTCGTGGCTGCGTTGGAAGATCAGCCGCTGTCCGTCCGACGAGTAGTAAGCCTCGGCGTTTTCTCCCTCGAAGGTGAGCTGGGTGAGACTCGCGAAGCGCCGCTCTTCCGGGAGCGGGTCGCGGGCCACGGCACTCGTCTCCGCACGGCCCTCATCCGCCGCGCCGCCGCTCCCGGCTCCGGCATCGCCGGCGCAGGCCGCTGCCGCGGACGCAGCGATGAGCGTGAGCGCGACGCGGGTCGGCCAGGACACCGAAACTGAAAACTCTGGGTTCAAGAAAACCTCCGGGTGCTCCGGGTAGGGGCTGCGGGCTCACACGGTACGGCTCGCGCGCGCGCGCGGCCAGATTCAGGCCTGCTTCGAGGGATTACGGGTGGGTTCGCGGGCGGTCCCGTTTCACGGATTTCGACATGATACGTTCCAGGGGGTGAGAACGAAGGGAGAGGGCGGGTGGACGACTGGTCCGAACGTTACGGCGGGGAACTGGAGCGCCATGTGGCCGCGATGCTGGGGAACGCGGAGGAGGCGCGCGACGTCGTGCAGGAACTGTGGGTGACGGCGCTTCGTGCGCCGCCCGAGGCGGGCGACGCCGTGAACGTGCGTGCGTGGCTGTACCGGGTCGCGACCCGCCGGGCGCTCGACCGCATCTCGATGCGCCGCCGCCGCTCGAAGTTGCTCGCGGCCCGCTCCGGGGAAGTGGAGCCTGGCGCTCCTCCCGCGGCCGACGCGGCGTTGAACCGGCTTTCGGAGGCCGCCGCGGCGCGCGTCCGGAAGGGGGTGGCGGAGCTTCCCCGGCGGCAGCGGGACGCGGTCTGGCTCCGCTGGATCGAAGAGGTGGATTACGCGACGATCGCTCGACGGATGGGGATTTCTCGCGAGGCCGCGAGGGCCAACGTCTACCAGGGGATGAAGAAGCTGCGCCGCGACCTCGCCGAGGTGTGGCTTGAGGAGGGACCGATATGACTGAACGCGGGACGACCCGGAGCGAGGAAGATCTGGTCGCATGGATTCTAGGCGACTCGGAGGCGGAGGCCGCCAAGGAGACGGCCGAGCACCTGGCGGCGAGCCCGGACCTCCGGGAGCGGGCGGCGGAGTACCGGCTCCTGCATCGTTCCGCGGAGAGCCTCCGGGACGGTCCCGTCATCCGCTGGCGCCGCTTCGATTCGCCCTTCGGCGCCATGCGGATCGCGGCGAGCGCCGAGGGCCTGGTCGCGCTCTCGTGGCAGGACGAGGGCGACGATGCCTTCGTGGTCGGCCTCGAGCGCCGATATCCGTCGACCCCCGTGGTGTGCGACACCGACCGGCTCGCCTCCGCCGAAGCGCAGCTGACGGAGTACTTCGGCCGCCGCCGCCCCCGCTTCGATCTCTTCGTCGACCTCACGGAGCTGGGCGACTTCCAGCGCGCGGTGCTGGACGCCGCCTCGGGGCTCGGTTTCGGCGAGACGGTGACGTACACGGAGATCGCGCGTCGGATCGGACGCCCAAAGGCCTCACGCGCCGTGGGCAACGCGCTCGGCCGCAATCCGGTCCCGATCATCGTGCCGTGCCACCGGGTCGTCCGGACCGACGGAACCCTCGGCGGATACACCGGCGGACTCCGCTACAAGCGCACTCTCCTCGACATCGAGGGCCGCACCGACCTCCTCGGCTCGCACGCCCAGACGGAGATGCCGCTCGCCTGACCGCAGGGTCGGCGCCATGCGGAACTCCGGCCGCCGCCGCCGGTACCTCCCGAAATGGTGTCCCGGCGCCGCGCCTTCCGCGCGAACGCCGGGGAGGGGGGGATCTTCACGGGAGTCGCAACCATGCCCGCTTCATCGAAAGCCGTTGCCGCCATTGGAGTTCTGTGCACGTTCATCGTCGCCTCCGGGGGTCCCGGGGACGCCGGCGACGAGGCGTCCGGCCGCACCGCGACGGCGCCGCCCTCGGCGGCCACGTTCGCGCGGGCCGAACCGGGGGTGCTGGAGACCCGGCGGATTCACGGGCACCTGCTCGACGTCGAGGGGGTGCTGCGGCGAAGGGCGACGGACGCCCTGAGCGCCTCGCAGCGGGAGAGACGGAACACCGCCCTGAACTGGCTGCGCGAGTACCGGGAGCGGGGCGAGTTCCCCCGCAACCACACGCACGCCGACCGTGTGCCCGTCTTCGTCGACGAACACGGGACGCCGTGCGCGGTGGCCTACCTGCTCCAGAGGTCGGGCAGGGAGGATCTCGTCCGGGAGGTCGCAAGCACGGACAACAACGTGTACGCGTGGGAGCTTGCCGGCGACGCACGCTTCTCCGAATGGCTCGATGAGACGGGTCTCACGCTGGATGAGGCCGCGAGGATCCAGCCCGCCTACGCCGACGGTTGCTTCTGCCCCCGGGATGCGGCGTCCAACACCTGGCGATATGTGGCCCCGCTGTCCGCGGGGTCGGCCTTGGTGACTCACCTCGCGAAACCCGAGGGGTGGGCGAAACCCGTGGTTGGCGCGCTCAACGGGGCCTTTGCCGCGGCGCACGCCCGCTTCGCTTGGCATGCGCTCAATGAATGGAATGACGGGGGGACCGACGGGGCCGAACTCTCGGCGCTCGCCAACACCGCGCTGACGTTCCTGTCCGCGCACGCGGCGTGGACGCTGTTGATCCGAGACCCGGACGAGACTTCGACGGCGGGAGCCGAGGACGGGCTTGCGACCGCGCTGAGGTCGCAGCGCCCGCGGCTTCTTGCGCCTTCGGCGGCCTGGGTCGGTGGCGGCCTGGGCCTGCAGGTGCGCCTGGTCCACTGAGCCGGACCGCCGCTCGGCGTCGGGAGTCGTTCTAGGGGGACTCCTCGACGAGTTGAATCAGGCGACGGAGGCCGAGGCCCTCCGGGCCGCCCACGCGGACCCGGAGCGCCAGGCGTTCGCATCGACCGAGCGCTTCGATATCCCCGAGGCCCTGGGCGCGGATCAGTCTGCGGAAGGTGAAGTCGGTCTCGGGGACGTGCATGTGCTCGCCGGCGTCGTCGACGAGTTGGAGGAAGACGGCGTTGTCCCCGCCTCCCTTGTGCAACTGCCCGGTCGAGTGGAGGAAGCGCGGGCCGTAGCCCAGCGTGGTCGTCGCCCCCGTGGCTCCGGCCAGGGCCGCGCGCAGCGTCGCGAGTAGCCCTTCCTCCTCCTCGCCGCCCGCGAGGAACGCCTGTATGGCGATGTAGTCCGTCGACTCCACCGCGGCCAGGAACTCCTCCACCCGCTCCCGGATTCCATCCACGTCGGGCGTCACGGGGGTGCGGGGCGGGGCGTGTCCGAACCGCGGCAACTCCCAGACGAGGTCGATCTCGTCCGCCTCGGAGACCTGCACATCCTCCGCCGGCTCCACGCCCGGCGACCGTTCCTCCGGCTCGCGGTCGCCCTCCGGCTCGCCGTCACCCGCCATCGCGCGGCGCGCGAGGCGCTTGGCGAGTTGCACGTCCGGCTGGTTGAAGGGGTGGATGCCGAGGGCGGCTCCGGCCATGGCCACGCCGACCTCCCACACGAAGAAGAGCGCGCCGAGTTCCCCGGGCTGTTCGACCCGGATGCGGAGCGTCGGGTGGCCGGCGGCCTCGAGCGCGTCGAGGAGGTCCGGGGTCTCGTCGGCTTCTCCCCACTGCTCCGCCTCGCGCGCCGCGTCCCCGCCGAGGAGGAGGCCGACGAAGACCCGGTCCTCGCCGTATTCGTCCGGCGGCCGCGGGGGCTCGCCGACGACCGGTACGATGCCCCGGCCCTCCTTGCCGGTGCTCTCGGCGAGAAGCTGCTCCGCCCAGTCGGGAAACGCGTTCCAGTCGGACGCCGCGGCGAAGGTGACCTTGTCGCGCCCCGCGAGCGCGAGTTCTCCCAGCGCCGCCCCGAGGAGGAAGCCCGGGTTGAGGTGGGCGTCGTCCCTGCAGGCGTCCGCGGCCTCGGCGGCTTCCGCCAGGAGGGCCGCGACATCGGCGCCGGCCAGAGCCGCCGGCACGAGACCGAAGGGGCTCAGGGCGGAGAAGCGGCCGCCCACGTCGGGGGGCGCTTCGAACACCGCCCGGAATCCCCGCTCACGGCCGAGTTCGGCGAGGGGAGATCCGGGGTCCGTGATCGCGATGAAGTGCTCCCCGGGATCGTCCACGACTTCCGCGGTCCGCGACCAGAAGTGGCGGAAGAGCGAGAGCGTCTCGACGGTCGTGCCGGATTTGCTGGAGACGACGAAGATCGTGTTCGCCGGACGCAGCCATTCGAGGTCGCGGAGCGTCCCGGGGTGCGTGGTGTCGACGAGCGTGAGCGGCAGCCCCTCGCCCCGCATCGTGTGCGCGATGACCTCGGGCGCGAGGCTGGAGCCCCCCATGCCGAGCAGCACGAGGTCGGTGAACCAGAAGGGCACGCCCGCGCGCAACGCCTCGAGCGGACCGAGCATGGCGGGAGACGTCTCCGGGAGTTCAAGCCACCCGAGCCGGTCGGCCAACTCCGGCGTCTCCGGGTCCGCGCTCCACAGCGTCGGGTCCCGCCGCCAGAGGCGCGCCACCGCGTCCCCGGCGGCCCATTCCCGGAGCCGGCGATCCATGTCCTCCGTGTGGGGACCCGCGGAGAGTTCGATCTCGATCATGAGCCGGTCACGGGACTAGAAGAGCCCGACCACGCTCCCGTCCTCGACGATCCGGATCCCCTCCGCCGCGGGCACGCGCGGGAGTCCCGGCATCGTCATGACGGTGCCGGCCCGGGCCACGACGAAGCCCGCCCCCGCCGAGGGGCGCACGTCCTGAACCGTGATGCGGAAGCCGGCCGGCCGTCCGAGGCGCGCCGGGTCGTCGCTCAGGCTGTTCGGCGTCTTCGCGATGCAGACCGGCGTATTCCCGATCCCCGCCGCCTCGAGTTGGGCGATGTCCTTCGAGGCGCGCGGCGTGTAGTCGACCCCGTCGGCGCCGTACACCTTCCGCGCGATGGCCTCGATCTTGTCCCGGATCGAAGCCTCCGCGTCGTACTTGGGCTTGAAGTCGGCCCCTCCCTCGTCGAGCGCCGCGAGGACCGCGCGGGCGAGGTCTTCGCAGCCGGCGCCGCCCCGCGCGTGGCCGTCGGAGCGGGCCCAGGGCACGCCCAGGTCCTCGCACGCCTCGGCCACGGCCGCGATCTCTTCGTCGGAGTCTGTCGCGAAGACGTTGATCGCCACGACCGGCTCGATGCCGAAGCCGCGGATGTTCTCGACGTGCGCGCCGAGGTTCGCGAGCCCGCCGCGGACGGCGTTGGGGTCCGGCGTGGAGAGCGCCGTGCGGTCGCCCCCGCCGTGCAACTTGAGGGCGCGGATCGTGGCCACGAGCACGGTGGCCTCGGGGTTGAGTCCGCCGGTCCGGCACTTGATGTCGAAGAACTTCTCGGCGCCGAGGTCCGACCCGAAGCCCGCCTCCGTGATCACGACATCGCCGAAGGCCAGCCCGGCCCGCGTCGC
Organism: Gemmatimonadales bacterium; assembly: GCA_009841005.1. GTDB lineage: Bacteria > Gemmatimonadota > Gemmatimonadetes > Palauibacterales > Palauibacteraceae > Palauibacter > Palauibacter polyketidifaciens. The sequence goes on along the minus strand of VXMR01000151.1, from coordinate 1,056 downwards.
CATGAGCGAATTGCAGCCGTGGGCGATGTTCGCGAAGGGTCCGCCGTGGACGAAGGCGGGCGTCCCCTCGAGCGTCTGCACGAGGTTCGGTCCGATCGCCTCCCGCAGGAGCAGCGTCATGGCGCCCGCCACGTTCAGTTCGCGCGCCCGCACGGGCTCGCCGCCGTAGTCGTACCCCACGATGATGCTGCTCAGCCGCTCCTCGAGGTCCTCGAGGCTCGCCGCGAGGCAGAAGATCGCCATCACCTCCGAGGCGGCCGTGATCATGAAGCCGTCCTCCCGCGGCACCCCGTTGATCCGTCCCCCGAGTCCGACGACGATGTTCCTGAGCGCCCGGTCGTTCATGTCCACGGCGCGGCGCCACGTGATCTGTCGCGTGTCGATCCCGAGCCGGTTCCCCTGCTGCAGGTGGTTGTCCAGGGCGGCGGAAAGGAGCGCGTGCGCGGACGTGATCGCGTGCAGGTCCCCCGTGAAGTGGAGGTTGATGTCCGCCATCGGGATCACCTGCGAATACCCTCCGCCGGCGGCCCCGCCCTTGACGCCGAACACCGGGCCGAGACTCGGCTCGCGAATGCAGAGCACCGAGTTCGCCCCCACGCGGCGCAGGCCGTCGGCGAGCCCCACGGAGACGGTCGTCTTGCCCTCGCCCGCGGCCGTCGGCGTGATGCCCGTGACGAGGACGAGCTGGCCCGATCCGGGCTCGCGCTCGAAGATGGAGTCCGGGGCGACCTTCGCTTTGTAGTGACCGTAGGGGACGAGTTCCTCGAGCCCCAGCCCGATCTTCTCCCCGATCTCCCGTATGGGCCGGGGCGTCGCGGCCTCGGCGATCTGTACGTCCGTGAGCATCCGTATCATCCCGCTCAGGTGGCTTGAAAACTGTCGTGGCTGAAAAACTGTCGTGGCCCAAAAACCGTCGGAGACTCTACCGCACGCGACGCGCGCGGAAAACCGTACCGCGGATCATGCCGGCCGTTCCCGCCTGCGGAGCGCTAGGCCGACCACGAGAACGGCCAGCGTCCCGACGACGTTGTACCACAGCCACGCGATCTCCGTGAA
>VXMR01000097.1 GCA_009841005.1 Gemmatimonadales bacterium | reverse complement strand
GGGGGATCGGGAGCCGGCGAGGCGGTGGGGGGATCGGCGGCGGCGGATGCGCCCGCAGCGACCGTGCGACCCGGGATCGACGTCCTGCTCGCGGACTCCTCCCATCTCATCGACGGGTGGCGGGTGGGGCTGATCACGAACCGGAGCGGCGTTGGGCGCGATGGCACGAGTTCCATCGACCTCCTGCACGGCTACGCGGAGGCGGAACTCACTGCGCTCTTCGCCCCGGAGCACGGGATCCGGGGGACGGAAGCGGAGGGATCGGCGATCGGCGACGGGACGGATGAAGGGACGGGGCTGCCGATCTACTCGCTCTACGGAGAGACGCGGGCGCCCACGGCGGACATGCTGGCCTCGATCGACGTGCTCGCGTTCGATATCCAGGACATCGGCTCGCGCTACTACACGTACGTATCCACGCTGGCGCTCGCGATGGAGGCGGCGGGGCGCGCGGGCATCCCCATGATCGTCCTCGATCGCCCGAATCCCATCGGAGGCCTCACGCAGGGTCCCGTGCTGGACCCCGCCTTCGCGACCTTCGTCGGCATGTACCCGGTGCCCGTGCGTCACGGACTCTCGGCGGGAGAACTCGCGCGCCTGTATCGGGGGGCGTTCGGCGTGGAGGTGGAACTGCACGTCGTCCCGGCCGCAGGGTGGTCCGCGGACCGCTGGTTCGATGAGACGAGCCTTCCCTGGATCGCGCCGTCGCTGAACATGCCTTCGCTGGAGAGCGCCACGCACTATCCCGGCACCTGCCTGTTCGAGGGGACGAACCTCTCCGTGGGGCGCGGGACGCCGACCGCGTTTCAGGTGCTGGGGGCGCCGTGGCTGGACGGGGAAGCCTTGGTGGCGGAGATCCGGGCCGTGGCAGGCGCGTCAGACGTGGCCGGCGTGGCGGGCGCCGTGCGCCTGCCGGGGGTCGAGATCCGGGCGGTCACCTTCACGCCGGAATCGCCGAGCGACGGGAGGTTCGGGGGCGAGGAGATCGGCGGGATCCGTCTCACGGTCACGGATCGGTCGGCCTACGATCCGGTGCGGACCGCGGTGGCCGCGCTCCTCGCCGCTCGTCGGCTCTCCGGCGACGCGTGGGAGTGGAGGGTGCGGCACTTCGACCGTCTCGCAGGCTCGGACGGCCTCCGGCTCGCCATCGACCGCGGGGCCCCGCTCGACGAGATCACTTCGGAATGGGCAGCCGGCGTCGCCGCCTTCGAGGCCCTCCGCCGCCCGTACCTGCTCTACCCCCGCTAGAGGAGCTCATGGGGCGGGACTCCGGGGCCCCAGACGTTCCCGCGGGAACGCGGGGCTACCTGGGGACGATGATGCGGGCAGCCAGCGGTGAGACCTTCGCCTCCATCGGAGTCTCGCCCCGTGGGTCGCCGTCGATTTCTATCGCGACGGGCGGGTCGGCCTCGATCCGGACGCTGCGGGCCTGGAAATAGATGATCTTGTCGTCCCCCGAGAACCGGTTTCGCGTGACGCGCCAGATGATGCGGGCAACCTCCGGGAGGTTGCTGGGGGCGTAGATGCACACGTCGATGAGGCCGTCCTGGAAGGAGGCCCCGGGCGCCATCCGGAACTCCACGGGCAGGGGGCCGGCCCCGAGTTGGCCCGCGTTCGCGACGAGCACCATCGACGCCTTCACCTCCACCTCCTGGTCATCGGCGGTGATCCGGAAGTCGGCGCCGGGGCGGTTGATGACGTTTTTGAGCCCGCTGTAGATGTAGGCGCCGAAGCCGAGGCGGCTCTTGAGTTCGGTGGTGGCGTCGGCCATGACCTGCGCGTCGAGGCCCGCGCCGGCCATGAGCGCAAACGTCTCTCCGTTTGCTTCCGCGAGGTCGATCTTCGTCACCCTTCCCTCGACCGCGACCCGCACGCTGTCCTCCAGCGACGTGGGAATGTCGAAGTTGAGGGCGAGCTGGTTGGCGGTGCCGAAGGGGACGATCGCGACGGGCACGGACGTTCCGGCGACGCCGCGAAGCGCCACGCTCACGGTGCCGTCGCCTCCCGCGGCGACGATGGCCCGGTATCCTCGCTCCGCCGCCCTGCGGGTGACGTCCAAACCTGCCTCGGAATTCTCGGCCTCGACGATGTCGAAGGGGACGCCCCGCGCGGCGAAGGCGCCGCCCAGCCGCCGGCGCAGCGTCTCGGGCTCTGCGGTGCGGCCGCCCGCGCCGGGGTTGAGGAGCACGAGGAATCGCTCCGAATCGGGATAGAGGTGCGCGCCGGACATGGACGGAAACTAGGGGCCGCTACCGCGAACCGCTGCCGGAGCCGGACCCGCTGCCCGAGCCGGAGCCGGAGCCGGACTCGTCGGAGTCGCTGTCGGAGCTGGAACCTTCGCCGAACTCCCACTCACGGAAGAGGAAGAGGCTGTAGGTCCGGTCGTTGGCGACGTTCGTGCCGACGCTGAGACCGAACAGCCTCTCGTCGAATCGGCTCGCGGTGCCGGCTTCGACGGACCATCCGGGGAGGAACGCCCAGTCCAGGGCCGCCCTCGGAGGCCCGCCACCCAGCGGCTGCCAGTAGGAGAGGAAGAGCGCGTTGCTCGCGTACCATCCGACTTCAAGCGCCGTGCGCTCGAACAGGCTCCGGTTCGCCGCGAGTCCTCCGGCGCCCCGTCCGGCAGCGACGGACGTCAGGTTGAAGTAGGGGATGCCGGTCGCTCCCCCGAGCGCGGACGTGAGCCCGGAACTCAGCGGACCCAGCAGCGTCTGCTGCAGGAGCCGCTGTCCCAGCTGCGGATCGGCGGAGCGGTAGCACGGCGTACCCACCGCGAGCAGGCAGTGCTGATCGGTGTCGCTCATGGGCGGGTTGCTCGTCAGGAGGACCTCCGGCGCGATCGCGGTGCCGGTGATCCGGGCCTCGACGAACACGGGGCCATCGATGGTCCGGTCCCGGTACTCGGCGGTGATGTCGATGATCGGATTGAAGCCGGCGTCCCCCGCGAACTGCAGGCTCCCCTCGGTGATCCGGAGCGGCCGGACGTACGGCGGCACGCGGTTGAAGAAGTAGATCCCCCCGGGTATCTCGGCGCTTCCGCTGATGTGGAGCGAATCGAGGCGGCGGTCCATGCGGACGGAAATCCCCTCCCCCACGACCTCGGCATCGAGGCGCGCCGACCGCAGTGAGAGGCCGGAGCCGAGGTCGACGTTCGCGTTCAGGACGAGGTTGTCGAGGAACGGGTTCCGGAACTGCTCGAGCACGCCTTCCGCGGAGGCGCCGAGGAAATTGAACACTTCCATCTCGCCGGGATTGAAGACCTCGAGTCCGCGGAGGAATTCGTCCTGCTCCAGGTATCCGTCGGAGAGGACGACGTCGCCGCTCACCCAGGGTCTGGCGTAGGCGCTGTCGAGGCGCGCCCGGCCGCTCACGGCGAACGCCATGTCGTTGCGCACGATGCCGTGGAACTCGTCCGCGTCGAAGTTCAGGGCGAAGACCGGGTTGGTGATCCGGGCGATGTCCACGGTGCCGCGCGCCCGCAGCGAACCGCCGAGATCCGACCCCACGTGGGCGGAATCGACGAAGGCGAGCGAGGAGCCCCGGAAGGCGATCCGGGCGCCGGTGTCGGTGAGCCAGACGCCGAGGTCCGGGACCCAGCCCCGCCCGTCCACGAGCCGCAGGGCGCCGTCGTAGCGGAGGGCGCCGGGGGCGCCGCGAATCGTGAGGTCGGTCTCGGCGACGCCGGTCACCTCCTCGAAGCTCCCCAGCACGAGTTCGACGAGCGCCAGCGGGAGGCGGTCTCCGGTCAGGTCGAGGTCGAACGGGTCGTCGAGGAGCCGGCGTTCCACCGGGAGGATCGCGAGGTCCGTCGCCACGGTGCCGCCGAGCCGTCCCAGGAGGGCGCCGCCATCGACGAGGTCGATCTCCCCTCCGAGTTCGCGGGCGGCATAGTCGACCCGCGCGTTCAGCGCCTCGTAGGCCTGGTGCTGAAGGGAGGGATCGAGGACCTCGAATTCTGCCGTCACGACGGGTTCCGCCAGCGTTCCCGTCGCCCTCACGGACCCTCCGAAGGTGCCACCGAGGATCGGTTGCTCCGAGAGCAGGTAGCCGAACTGGTCCACGCGCACGCCGAAGATCTCGACGTCGAGCGACCCCTCGCCGGCGGCGGGGATGAGGCCGTCGGCGCGAAGCCTGCCGAGTTGACCGTTCAGGTAGAGGCCCTCGACGAGCAGCGCCGAGTCGGAGTAGACGAGTCGGGCGGGCGTCACGAGCGCGGATTCGAGCTTGCCGAGACGGAGGCGGAGATCCGTCAGGCCTGCGCTCCACAGGTCGCCGCCCACCACGACGCCCCGGCCGGAGACTTCGAGGCTGGAGTCGCGCTGGGCGTAGAATTCGGCGTCCAGCGCGTCGGCGCCGGGCTCGCCGGCGCCCGAGCGGGCGAGCAGCACGGAGAGCGAATCCACCCGTCGCCCGGCCAGTTCAACGTTCGTCGCCGTGAACCGGGACCGCAGGTCGCCGAGCCGCGGAGGGTCGAACAGTTCGACGCGGGCCGAGAAGTCGCCGGCGCGGTAGCTCCGGAAGCGCGCGTCCGAGGCCTCGATGGCGGCGTCGAGCGTGAAGTCTCCCCAGCGCCCCGTGGCGGTGCCGCGCGTCTCCAGCCGGCCTTCCAGTCCCTCCGTCGGTTCGCGGGTTCGCCGGGTCCGGCCCAGCAACTCCTCGATACTCTCGAACAGCGCTTCGCCGGCCTCGGCCTCCGCGCCGCCCGGAATCTCATCCACGAACCAGCGGTCCCAGTCGGAAAGATCGGAAGCTTCCGCCTCGAAGGCGATCTGTCCGCTCCGGCCCTCCGCGAGCCCGAAGTCGCCCAAAGCCGAGAGAGTCCCGACATCGGAGGCGAGGAAGGCGCTGTCGATCGTCGCCACGCCGTCGGCCACCCGCAGCCGCACGCGACTGTCGAAGATCTCGGCCTGGTCCACCTGGGAGGCGAGGACTTCGAGGTCGAACGCCGCCTCGAGCGTCGCGGGATCGATCCCTTCTCCCCGCACGCGCCCCCGAACGGCGAGTCTCGACGCCGGGGCGCCCTCGATCCACTGGTCCAGCGACAGGTCCGTCCCCTCGATCTCCGTGTCGTAGCGCAGTTCCTCGGAGGCGAGATCGAAGTCGCCATTCAGGGTGAGTCGGCCGCGTGCCGATTCGAGGTCCGCCTCGAGGGCCAGCGCCTCGAGACTCCCGCGCGCCCGAATGGGACCGGTCACCGAGCCCGCCAGTTCGATTCCGGAAGTCCATGGGCGCAGCAGCGTGAGAGCGAGCGGGTTCGCGTCGACCGCCGCATCGATCTGCGACTCGGCGAGGTTCAGGAACCCGGAGCCGGAGAAGCGGGAGCGGTCGCCGGCCGGCGTCAGGTGCTCGACGGCGCCCTCGAAGGCGACGCCGGTGTCCTGTTCGCGGTCGAGGGTGAGCGTCCCGTCGAAGCGTCCGTCGACCCCCAGATCCAGGTCGATGAGACGGGTCCAGCGAGACTCGAAGGCGTCGACCTCCACGCCGAGGCGGCGGAGGCTCAGGAACTCCTCGCCGATACCGACGCCGCCCCGCGCCTGGAGGCGGGACGGCGGCGTGTCCGGGTCGGGGTCGTGCAGGATGAGATCGGCGACGATCGTCAGGTCATCGACGTAGCCCGAGCCGCGCAGCGTGCCGCGGATCGTCCCCGGCACCGTCTCCGCCATCGTCGCGGGCGGCCGGGGGGCCGCCGGGCCGGGCGCGTCGTCGGCCGCCGGGCCGGGGGCTGCGA
>VXMR01000127.1 GCA_009841005.1 Gemmatimonadales bacterium | reverse complement strand
CCGGCCAGCCCCCCCCCGCCCGCCCCCGGCCCGGCGCGGGGGAGGACATCGAGGACGCGATCGCGATCGACATCACCGACGCGGTCGATGCGATCGATGCGACCGGGACCGAGGTCGTCTCACCGGCGGAGGAGAGCCCGGACCCGGAGGACGCGGACATGATCGCGATCCGGCCCGGGATGACGATGGAGGAGATCGAGCGCGAGGCGATCATCGCCGTGCTCCGCCAATCCGGAGGCAACCGGCGCAGGGCCGCCGAGGCCCTGGGCATCGGCGAGCGCACGATCTACCGCAAGATCCGGAAGTACGGCATCGAACACTAGCAGCCACCGGTCGCCAGCGTCGTCTCCCGGCCGGCGCGGGCCGCGTCACTCCGCCGATCCGGTCTCCGCGCGGGTTTTCAGCCCTCGTGCGACGTCGTTGAAGCCGCGGCGCACGAACCCTCCGAAGAACAGCATCACGAGGGGGATGAGGAGGCCCGAAAAATTGTCCCTCGTGCGGTACCGGCAGCGTCCATCGCCCACCGCCTCGAGACGCTGCTCCCGCAGGGCCGAGATCAGAAAGCGGTGGCCCATCGTCGTGCTCCACGCGATGAGGTGGGGCGGTTCGACGGCCTCGATCCATTCGACCCGCTTCAGTCTCCAGGGTCCCATCCTGACGTACAGTTCGACCGGCGAGCCGATCTCGAAGTCCGTGGCGACCGAGGGCGTGAATGGATTCCATTCGCCGTAGCGCTCGAAGTCGGCCAGGATCTCCCACGCCCGTTCGATCGGCGCGTCGATCTCCACGGGTTCCGAACTCACGTGCCCCTTGAACAAGGCGCAGCCCCTCCGCTGCGATCTCACTCCGATTCACCCGTGGCGAGCCCGCGGGGACTCTCTTCGCCCGGTCGCGGATGTCGCGCCAGCAGCGCCTCGCTCTCCCGCCACAGTCGTGCGCCCGCCGCGGCGTCCATGGCCGGCGCGGACATCTCCTTCTCCCGCATCAGGTGAAGATAGACCCCGCTCCGCCGGCCCATGTCCTCCGCGCAGCACGCATGGGCCACAGGCGCCACCGCCTTGTCGGGCGCCGCGAAGAGCAGGCGTTTTGCCACGTGGAGCAGGGGTTTCAGGAACCACGGCGCTTCCCGCATCAGGTCGGAGTCGACCGCACCCGGGCACAGCGAGTTCACGGCGATCCTCACCTCTGCTTCCGGGTTCAGCCGGCGCGACAGCTCCTGCGCGTACGTACACAGGTGCAGTTTGCTCGACGCATAGTACTTCAGGCCGTCCTTCAAGCCGTAATCGGTGAATGCAGCAAAATTGCCGAAGTCGATCGAATCGGCGGCCCGGTGCGTTTCGGACACGATGAAGACGATCCTGGGAATCCCGCTGTCGCGGTCGGCGGGTCGAATCGTGCCGCCCGCCAGTAGCCGGTCGATCAGTACGCGGTTGGCCAGGAAGTGAACCGCGAACATCAGCTCGTAGCCCTGGGCCGATCTGCGTGCCTTCGCCGGCATCACGCCGGCGTTCAGGACGAGGACGTCCACCCTGCGGCGCTCGCGTTCGAGGCGGTCGCACAATGCGTGTACGGAGTCGAGGTCGGCCAGGTCCACGTGCAGCATGTCGACCGCATTGGAGCCGGCGAGCCGCCTGACGTCCTCTCCGGCATCGGGATGACCGCTCCGGCAGGCCATGAGCACCTCCGCGCCCCGTTTCGCCAGGTCGACGGCCACCGCCCTGCCGAGCCCCCGGTTGGCCCCCGTGACGAGGCACACCCTGCCGTCGAGGCGGACGCGCTCGGCGACGGGGCGCAGCGTGGGGCACTGGGTGAGACGATCGACGACCCCACTGGCGAAGGCGCTGAATTTCCGGTTGTACTTCGTGGTTCGCATGTCTCACCGTTTCTCGTCGCGGGTTCCCGGCGGGCCGCCATCGGGCATCGCGGTCTCGTCCGGGATGCGATACTCGTGCCGGTAGGCGTCGCAGTCATCGTCGATCCTGGCGTCGTCGAAACCGAAGTGGGTCGCAGAATACACGTGTCGGCCGTGGCGACCCGCGGGACTGCGCCGCGACACGGCCTCCGCGGCGGCCTCGGCCTCCGCGGTGAAACCGATCCCCGCGGCCCGGTATATCCTTCGCAACTCCGCGAGCGGGTCGCCAAGCACATCGTAGTAGGACACATCGACGAACCCCCCATCCCCGGCGCTCCTTCGCACCGCCATGGAACGCTCGATCAGGCGCCGCGTCTTCCGCATCCAGTGCGTCCCGATCTCCTCCGGGTCGACGTGGTTGCTGAAGATTCCCCGCCCGTGGGCCACCATGCTCCAGAAGGAGGGAACGGACCTCTTCGGGTCCCGGTGCGTCTGGACGACGCAGACGCCGGGGAAGACATCGCGGATGACATCGAGATGCTCCATGTGGTGGGGCGTCTTCAGCACCCAGCCGGCAGCCGGGCGCTGCCAGTGCAGGATCTTGAGCATCGTGCGCAGGTATTCGTAGCACCTCGTGTGATCCTGCCCTTCGAGCCACGCCGAATAGCTCGGTACGTGCATCGCCGCTTCCGCCGACTGGCTCATGAACGAGAGGTCGAGGAGCAGGACATCTTCCTCCGGCGCATCGTGGTCGATGGGGTGGATCGCCAGGAACTCGGGGGCCAGAAAGCGGATCGTCCCGACCGCCAGCTTCGCCCGTCCGATGCGGCCTCGCGGGTCGCCCGTCCGCTCGCCGGGGAGGGGGAGAGGATTCAGCGCCTCCCAGGACTTCAGCGAGCGGATCCCGGGGTCCGCCGCGATCAGCCGGTGCAGCAGCGTCGTGGCCGTCCGCTGGAGACCCGCGATGAGGATGATCTTCCCGAGCCGGATGTCGAGAATCTCCGGCTTCTCCCGCAGCAGCCGCTCCACCCGCAGCCGGGTGCAGAGCGCCGATACGATCCGTACGCGCTGGATCCTCGCCCCCAGCGGCGTCAGCCTCGCCTCGGCGTTCATCGATCGCACGAGGACCTCGAGCGGTTCCAGGAACCACTCATCGCCGAAGTCGGAGAGCCCCGTCTTTCGCCTCGCCGCGGCGACCATTCGGTCGACGTCCAGGGGGCCGCCGAAGCCGAGCCTCCGGGCCGCGCGTCCCGCGGCGTTGAAGATCGACACGAGCAGGGGCCGGTACGGCCTGCGGTACTCCGTCGAGGTCTGCACCGGGTGCTCGTCCCCCCGACTAGTCGCGGAGCGCGTCCAGCTCCGGGAACTTCACGAGCCGCGTTTGCGGCTGCGGATGCGCCTCCGCCCGGATCCAGCGAAAGCACATCGTCCCGGACGTGTGGCCGGCGGTCTCGATCCAGTTCGGGAGCCCGGGGTTCTCGTGGGCCACCACCAGGCGTATGGAGCCGTCCTCTTCGCGGTGCGCGAGGTGCTTGTTCGTGTGGATGGTGTGATAGCGGTAGTCGAGCGATTCCATCCAGTAGTTGTTCAACTGGAAGTTCCAGTGCTCGCACTCGGGGGGCACCGCCTCGATCACCAGCGCCTCGTCCTCCGCCACCGCCCAGTGGCTGTGATAGTAGACGATATTCGGGTCGCCCCCCGCCTGAAGCGAAACGTCCGGATCGAACATCGGCAGGGTGTTCGAGTGCTTCCGGAAGCCGCGGGCCCAGTTCGCGAACAGCATCGCCGCGCCCGCGACCAGCGTCCCGGCGGACTTCAGCCCCTCATCGATCTGCTCCGGTGTGAGAGGGCCGGGCCGCTTCTCGTCGTCCGGACAGCCGATGCGCTCGATGTGCAACTCGGCCGGCTCCTCGGTCTCCCGGTCGAGGAAGGTCTGGCGCACGATCAGCGTCCGGCTCTCCGCCGTCATCGGAAGCCAGTTCCCTTCGTGGCGCCGGGTGCTGACGATGAGTTCGAAGGTGCCGACATCGCCGATCTCGATCTCGCTCGCCTCGACATAACCCGTGGGGGGCAGACCTCCGCCCTGCCCGTAGTGGCCGGCCTGCGTTCCGAAGCCGAGGTACATCACGGTGTTGCGCCGCCCCGAGATCCGGTACTCGAAGTCGCCGTGAATCGCGGCCGTCTGATAGTAGTTGTCAGGGTTGTCGCTCCCCAGCTTCACGGTCTCGTGGGCCACGCGGTGCAGCACGGGTGCCCGTGGGTCGGCGTGTTCCACGAAAGCCATGAGCCCCCCGCGGGCCAGGCGGCTGAGATACCGGTATCCCTCCGCCTGGTTGAAGGGATCGCGGGGCGCGCCCGGGAAGGTGAGCGCGGCTCCGGCCGCCTTGAGCGTGTCGCAGAATTCATCCCACGACTTTCCGCTCACCACGCGCTGCGCGGCCGTGTCCGCCGGCGTTCGGCCCCGAAGCTTCTGCGCCGCGAGCGAGAGGCGCCGAAGAAACCCGAGCAGTCCGATGACGAGCCCTCTCATCGCGTCTCCTTTCGGCCCGAGCCCGTGGCCTCGATGTGCCGCGTGCTGCGGGCGATGAGTCGGATCGCCGTTCGGCGCGGCAGGAGGCGTCCGAGCAGTTGCGCCGACAGGCGATTGATGAGTCCCGGCACGATCCGGGGATCGCCGCCGAGTCCGTCGAGCCGGCCGCTAGCCGGGCGCCGCCTCGGCGATGAGGGCGGCGATGCTCTCTCCCAGCGTGTCGACGCCGGCGCCGGTGCGGGCCGACGTCTCGACCAGCTGATCCGCATCGAGGTCGAGCGCCTCGCGCAGCTTCTTCGTTGCCCGTCCGCGCGCGGACCGGTTCAGCTTGTCCGTCTTCGTGAGTGCGAAGAGCGTCGGCGTCCCCGTCGCCCCCAGGAACTCGATCATCCGCTCATCGTCGTCCGTGAGTCCGCGGCGCGCGTCCACGAGCAGCACGAGCCCGAGCAGCTTCGGCGTCCGGCGCAGGTATCCGTCGATCAGCCGTCCCCACTTCTTCCGCACGGTCTTCGGCGCCTTCGCGAACCCGTAGCCCGGCAGATCGACGAGCATGTAGCGGTCGTCGACGAGGAAGAAGTTGATCTCGCGCGTGCGCCCCGGCTGCTTCGAGGTTCGCGCGAGGCTCTTCCGCCCCACGAGCCGGTTGAGCAGCGAGGACTTCCCGACGTTCGAGCGCCCGGCGATCGCGACCTGGGGGACGTCGCACGGCGGCTCCTGGCCGGCCGCCCCGATGGCGCCGACAAATTCCACCGTCCTGACACGCGCGACGCCCCGATCCGTCGGCGGCACCGGCCCGCTACGCTTCCCTGCGCTTGGCCCCGGGCTCGAGGATGAGGAGCGGCTGGTTGCTCTCCTCGACGGTTTCCCGCGTGACGACGACCTCGCGGATGTCCATGCGCCCCGGCAGGTCGAACATCACGTCGAGCATGATGGATTCCATCACGGCTCTCAGTCCGCGGGCGCCCGTCCCGCGGTCGATCGTCTTGCGCGCGATCGCGCGCAGCGCCTCCGGGTCGAGCGTGAGGCCCACGCCCTCGAGTTCGAACATCTTCGTGTACTGTTTGAGCAGCGCGTTCTTCGGACGCTGCAGGATCTCGACCAGCGCATCCTCGTCGAGGTCGTGCAGCGCAACGAGCACCGGCAGCCGCCCGACGAGTTCGGGAATGAGCCCGTAGCGGAGCATGTCCTCGGGCTCGACGCAGGCGAGGAGGTTCTCCTCGTCGTTCGGCGCCACCCCTCCCGCGATGAAGTCATCCCGGAAACCGATCTGCCGACGTCCCTGCCGCTCCTGGATGATCTCCTCGAGCCCATCGAAGGCGCCGCCGCAGATGAAGAGGATATTCCGCGTGTCGATCTGGATGTACT
>VXMR01000029.1 GCA_009841005.1 Gemmatimonadales bacterium | reverse complement strand
GACTCGTGGGCTCGGAGATGTGTAAACGAGACTGGGGGGCAGGCGGCTCGGTCAAGTCGCTCATGGCACCTCGCCGGCGAGGATGGTGGCCAGGCTGGACGGATCCAGGTTCCCCCCGGACACGATGCAAACAATTTTGTCCCCCTTCACCGCGCCCGACAGGGCGGCCGCGACCGAGGACGCGCCGGCCCCCTCGGCCACCACGCGGTTGCGGGTGGCGAGCAATCGGATCGCGTCGGCGGTGTCGCGGAGCGTGATTTCAGCCGAACCCGCCAGGAGATCCTCCGCCAGTTCCCACATCGCGGGCTCCACGTGCGGACCCCCGATGCCATCGACGAAAGAGGGCGTGTACGAGATCGAGACGGCGCGGCCCGCGCGAAGCGATTCCGCGAACGGGGCCTGGCCCGTGACCTCCGACGCGAAAACGGGCACGTCCGGAGCGACGGCGCGCATTCCGGCCGCGATCCCGCACGCGAGTCCGCCACCTCCGAAGGGGACGATCACGGCGTCCACGTCGGGGAGATCTTCGACCAGTTCGAGGGCGATGGTTCCGTTCCCCGCCATCACGTCGCGGTCCATGAAGGCGTGGACGAACCGCCCATCCATCCCGTCGAAGCGCTGCGTGCGGAAGACCTCGAACCAGGAGGCGACGGAGGTCTTCACGGCCGTCCCGCCGAGCCGGGCGATCGCGTCCAGCTTGAGCCGCGGCGCCGTCTTCGGGACGACGACCGAGCACGGGACGCCGAGCCGCCGCGCGTTCCAGGCGACACCCTGCGCCATGTTCCCCGCGCTCGCCGTCCACACCCCCGCCGCCAGCTCCGCGGGCGGAATCAGGCCGATCGCGTTCGCCGACCCCCGGATCTTGAACGAGCCGATCGGCTGCAGATTCTCGAGCTTGAGCCAGATCTCGGGCCCTTCGTCCACGCCGAGGCGGATGAGTGGCGAGCGGAGGGCCGCCGCATAGACCCGTTCGCGCGCCGCCTCGATCTCCGGGAGGCCGGGGGGCTTCACGCCGTGAGGCCCGCGACCGCACGCGGCAGGCTCGCCAGCGCCCGGTCGAGGTCGGCCGCGAGATCCTCCGTCGCCTCCAGTCCGGTGGAGAAGCGGATGAGGGCATCCCGGATTCCGGCCTTCTCCCGCTCCTCGGCCGACATCCCCGCGTGCACGGCGGCGGCGGGCCGCACGACGAGCGACTCCGGCCCTCCGAGACTCGCCGCGACCATCGGGATCTCGAGCGCGGAGATGAACGCCTCCGCCGCGTCGACCCCGCCCTCGAGTTCGAACGACATCATCCCGCCGAAGCCGTCGAACAGGCGCGCGGCGCGCTCGTGCTGCGCGTGGCTCGCGAGTCCCGGATAGTGGACGACGGACACGGCGGGGTGCGCTTCGAGCCGCGCGGCGAGCCGCCCGGCCGACGCGTTCTGCTCGCGGACGCGCACGCCCAGCGTCTTCAGTCCGCGCTCGAGCAGAAACGCCGCGTGCGGGTCGAGGGAGCCGCCGAGGTGGTCCTGCATGATTTTTACGCGGCGCACGAGATCCGCCGGACCGGCCACGCTCCCGGCCACGATGTCGCTGTGGCCGTTCATGTACTTCGTGCAGCTCTCGAGGACGAGGTCGAAGCCGATCTCCGCCGGCCTGAAGTTGATGGGACTCGCGAACGTGTTGTCGATCAGCGTCACGAGCCCGTGCTCGCGCGCGAACGCGACGACGGCCTCGAGATCCGCCACCTGCACGAGCGGATTCGTGAGCGTCTCCACGTACATCGCGCGCGTCGTCGGCGTCAGCGAAGCCGCCCAGCCCGATGGATCCTGCGGGTCGATCACCGTGTGCCCGATCCGGAAGCGCGGCAGGTCCTGCTGCAGGAGGGCCGCGGTGCCGCCATACAGCGTGTCCTGCACGAGCACATGGTCGCCGGCGGACAGCACCGTGAGCAGCGACCCCGAGATCGCCGCCATCCCGCTGCCGAGGACGAGGGCCGCCTCCGTCCCCTCCAGCGCCGCGATGCGCTCGCCGAGCACGCGATGGTTCGGCGTCGTGCTGAGCCGGATGTACCCGATGTCGTGGTAGTCCTCGCCGCCGAGCAGATAGTTCGCCGTCTGGTAGATCGGCGTGACGACGGCCCCCTCCGGCCTCGGCTCCTGCTCTCCCGCATGCACGGCGTCGGTGGACGCCGCCCTTCTCCCATCCCCGAAGTTCTTCATGTCTTTCCTCTCAGTCCCACATGACGCGGTGGATACGCCACCCGGTTTCGAGCCGCTTCCACACCTCGAGAAACTTGCCGTCGAGTTCGACATCGTCGGGGCCGCGCACCCGGTACGTCCCGTTCGCGAACGCCAGATCCCCGTCCACCTCGATGTCCTCGATCGTGAACCGGGCCTCGCTCAGCGGAATCGAACCGGCCAGAGCGCGCACGATCGCCTCGTGCCCCCGCACCGCCGGCTCGCCGGAGGGCAGCCGCACCGCGTCCGGCGTGAAGACGTCGGCGACCGCCTCGCCCGGCGCCCCCGCGATCAGCGATGCCTCCCAGCGCCGGGTGACGCGCTCGATCTCCGCCCGCACCGCCTCGACGGCGACCGCCCCTCCGGTCTCCCCCGCCTCCGGCGCCCCGCCCCCGCACCCCGCCGCCGCGACCAGGACACCTGCCGCCGCAACCGGGCCGCACGCCGCGAAGCCGGCCGTGAAGATCCGCCGAAACGTTCCTCTTGCGGGCCGTGTTCTCTTCATGGGTCGATATTGTATCGGAGGCCGCGTGCCGCGGCGACGCACCCGGCTTTCGGGTTCGCGCGCGCCACCGTAGGATGCCCGGCCCGCTTCGGGATTGTTCGCGCATCGCCGGCCGGCGATGCCGCGCTTGAACCTGCTTGGAGGTACGAATGAAGAAGATGTTCCGCGCCGTCCCCTGTTTCGCCCTCGCCCTCGGCGCTGCCCTTGCCTTCGCCGCGCCCGCGGACGCCCAGGACCGTCGCGCGAGCCCGCGTGGCGAGGCGGCGACCCAGGTGGGCGGCGGCTATGATGCCGAGGGGAGCTACAGCGGCTCCTGGGTCGTCGTGACATACGGCCGCCCCATTCTGCGAGGCCGCGACCTGTTCGGCTCGGGCGATGAGTATGGCCAGCAGTTCCTGCGCGGGGCGCCGGTGTGGCGCGTCGGCGCGGACCAGTCCACCCGTTTCATGACCGAGACGGACCTCACGTTCGGCGGCGAGCGCCTGCCCGCCGGCGAGTACAGCGTGTTCGCGGAACTCTCCGAGGACGAATGGACGCTGGTCTTCTCGAACTGGGGCGCGAAGGAGAGCTTCCGCGAGGAGAACGACGACGCCCTGTGGGGGTCCTACGGCTACACGCCCGATCGCGACGTGCTGCGCACGACGATGGATGTGGACACGATCATGATGTCGGCCGACCAGCTCACGATCTCGTTCATGGACATGACGCAGGAGGGCGGCGTGTTCACGATCTGGTGGGATGATCAGGTCGCCACCGCCCCCTTCCAGGTGGCCCGCTAACCCCTCCCTGAGTCACGGAGATTGTTGAATATCGGACACCAGGAGTTCGATATTCAACAATCCTCCGGTCAGAGCCCTCCGCTGTCGCGGTTCAAGATGTCGTGGCGGCGTAGCGGCGGAACCACTCCAGGGTCGACAGCATCTTTCCGATGTGGTGGCTCGGGCGGCGGCGGATGCCGTGCGGCTCGCCCGGGAAGCGCACGAGCGACGTCTCCACCCCGAGCAGCTTGAGCGCCTTGAAGTACTGCTCGGATTCGGACATCGGCGTGCGCCAGTCCTCCTCGCCCGTCACGATCCGCGTCGGCGTCGTCACGTTCTCGACCACGCTCAGGAGCGAGCGCGACTCGTAGTGCTCCACGTGGTCCCACGGGTATCCGGGGAACCAGTAGTTCACGCCGTAGGCCGCCATGTCCGCGGTAAGCACGAAGCTGTACCAGTTGATGACGGGATACCACGACACCGCCGCGCGGAAGCGGTCCGTCCGGCCCACGAGCCAGGCCGTGAGGACGCCGCCTCCGCTCCCGCCCACGACGTACAGCTGCTCCTCATCTACGTACCCCTGGTCGATCACCGCGTCGACGCCGGACACGAGGTCATGGAAATCGTCGCCGGGGTAGGCGTGGTGGATCAGGTTCCCGAACTCCTCGCCGTAGCTCGTGCTCCCGCGCGGGTTCGTGTAGAGGACGACGTAGCCCTGCGCCGCCATGAGCTGCTTCTCGAGGTCGAAGCGCGCGCCGTAGTTCGAAAACGGGCCCCCGTGGATCTCGAGGATGAGAGGATATTCGCGGGACGGGTCGAAGCCGGGCGGCTTGATGATCCAGCCGTGGATCGGACGTCCGTCGTGCGAGGACTCGTACCAGATCTCCTCGACCTCGCCGATCTCGCGCTTGGCCATGAGGTCGTCGTTGATCCCCGTGAGCACGCGGACATCGCCGCCGGGGCGGCCCGTTGCGACCTCGGAGAGCACGGCCGGCGTCGTGTAGTTCATCGCGAAGCTGCCGTCGTCGGCCACGGAGTACGTCGCGCCGGCGTAGGCGCGGCCGACCCCGCCGACATTGGCGGTCAGCACCCGGTGGCCGCTCCCGTCGTCGTCGAGGCCGAAGAGGGCGAGTTTCGTCATCCCCTCGTCGTCGTACAGGGCGTACAGGCCCGACCCGTCGGGCGCCCACGTCGCCCCGTAGACCTCGCGGTCGAATCCGTCGGAGAGCGAACGCGGGTCGCTCCCGTCCCGGTTCATGACGTAGAGCCGCGTGAGCTGGTAGCCCTGGAAGCGGTCGTCCATCCCGAAGTAGGCGATGTGACGGCCGTCGGGAGAGACGAGCGGCCCGTCGTCCGGCCCCCGGCGATCCGTGAGCTGCGTCGCCGTGCCGTCGGCTACGGAGACCTCGAACACCTCCGTGTCCGCTACGAACACGCTCTCCGTGTCGCCCCCTCGGGGGTCGCGCGACATGACGAGGCCCGAGCCGTCCGGAGTCCACGAGAAGTGCGTCCCGCCGATTCCGTTGCCGGCCCAGTGGTTGTCGCCGCTCGTGATCTGGCGCGCCGTGCCGCCCTCGGACGGGACGACGAAGACGTGCACGAACCCGTGCGGGAGATCGCCTAACTGGTCGAAGCGATACACGAGCCGTTCGACGACCTGCGCGGGCTCGGCCCACTCCGCCCCCTCCGGCGGCGTCGGCATCCCCCCGATCATCGGCGCCGGCTCCGGCACCAGCTTGCCGAAGGCGATCCGCGTCCCATCGGGCGACCATTCGAAGGACCGCGGCGGCTCCGTCACGCTCGTGACGACCGAAGTCTCACCCGAATCCATCCAGCGGACGTGGATCTGCGCGTCCCCGCTCCGGTTCGAGATGAAGGCGAGTCGCGTGCCGTCCGGCGACCAGCGCGGCGAGCTGTCGTTGAAATCCCCCGTTGTGAGCGGCCGGTGGCCCGAGCCGTCGGAGCCCACGATCCAGAGGCTCGAGAAGCGGCTGTCCGTCATGATGTCCGCCCGCTGGCGGACGTAGACGATCCGGCGCCCATCCGGAGAGATCTGCGGATCCCCCGCAATCTCGACCTCGAAGATGTCCTCCATGCGAAGCGGACCGGATTCGGCCCCCGCCTGCGCAACCGCCGGCACGGCGACGCACAGAAGGGCGGTGGCGGCAAGAAACGAAAGGGAGATGCGGGCACTGCTGAGCGGGGCGGTCATCGGACGCTCTCCGTGGCTGGGATGCGGGCGGCGTTTACACCTTCGGATCATAGCAAAAAAAAGGGCCGCCCGTCGCCGGGCGGCCCTTTCTGAACTCACCGTTCGCCTGGTGGCGGTCGGCAAATCACGCGACGCGGGTCACGTTCT
>VXMR01000130.1 GCA_009841005.1 Gemmatimonadales bacterium | reverse complement strand
CCTCGACCTGACGACCGCCGACACCTGGGATGACATCGTCAGCCTGGTGGGCGAGACGGCCTCGAGCGCGGCACCGGGCGCCTGGATCAGCGGCAGGGGCTGGCACCAGGAGAAATGGAGCGAGCCGCCGGATCCGATGGTCGAGGGGCAGCCGGTCCACGACGGCCTCAGCGCGGTGAGCCCCGCCAATCCGGTCATTCTGACGCATGCGAGCGGGCACGCTTCGTTCGTGAACGCGAGGGCGCTCGAGTTGGCCGGGATCGACGCCGACACGCCCAACCCTCCGGGCGGCGAGATCGTCCATGACGCGGAGGGGCAACCCACCGGCGTGCTGAGAGAGACCGCGCAGCGCCTGGCGCGGGCGGCGTTTGCCGAGGAGGAGGCGAACCGCTCAGAGGCCGAGCGCGAGGAGCGGGCCCGCGAGCAGGTGCGGCTCGCGAACGAGGAGCTGCTTCGGAAGGGAGTCACGAGCTTTCAGGACGCGGGTTCCGGCTTCGGGACGGTGGACCTGCTCAGGACGCTCGCGGACGAGGGCGCGCTGCCCGTGCGGCTCTACGTGATGCTGCAGGGCGGGATGGAGACGCTCGAGGGGCGACTGGACGACTACTACATGGTGGGATATGGGGATGATCGGCTCACCGTGCGGTCGATCAAGCAAGTCGCGGATGGGGCGCTCGGATCGCACGGCGCCTGGCTGCTTGAGCCCTATTCGGACATGCCGGCCTCCATCGGACTGCCGACGACGCCGCCGGAGGAGATCGAGCGCATCGCGCGACTCGCGATAGAGCGGGGCTATCAGGTCAATACGCATGCGATCGGCGACCGCGCGAACCGCGAGGTGCTCGACCTGTACGGGCGCACCTTTGCCGACCACGCGGAGACGAGTGACCTGCGCTGGCGGATCGAGCACGCGCAGCACGTCAATCCGGCGGATATTCCGCGCTTTGCCGAGCTGGGGGTCATCGCCTCCATGCAGGGCGTCCACGCCTGCTCCGACGGTCCCTGGATCATCCTCCGGCTCGGGCCGGGCCGGGCGCGCTCGGGCGCCTACGTGTGGCGGGACCTCATACGGGCCGGCGTCATCGTGACGAACGGCACGGATGTCCCGGTCGAGGACGCGGACCCGCTCGCGAGCTTCCACTGCACGGTCACCCGGGTGATTGAGGGTGGCGAGACCTTCTTCGAGGAGCAGGCGATGACGCGCGAGGAGGCGCTGCGTTCCTATACGTGGGCCAACGCGTACGCCGCGTTCGAGGAAAACCTCAAGGGGACGCTGGAAGTCGGGAAGCTGGCGGACATCACCGTCCTGTCCCGGGACATCCTCACGATTCCCGCGGACGAGATCCTTGAGACCGTGGTGGACTACACGATCATCGGCGGTCGCACAGAGTACAGCCGGGGGAGCTGAGCGGCGCGCCGCGGTGGGTCGGACGGGCGTCAGCGCCCGGCGGGCTTGCCGTGGCCTTCGTGCACGGCCCCGTGTTCGACCTGACTGCGGACGACCCAGTCGTAGTCGGCGGCGAATAGCGCCTCCCGGGGATTCGCGGCGGGCCAGTCCTCCAGCGGGATTAAGGCGCCGGCGATCGAACCCATGCCGCCGTCCTCGATCACCGTATCGAACGGGTTTCGGTACTCGACGGTGATCCGGTACCGGTGTTCCGGGACGACGAGCGCGCCCACGCCCCGCCCCCTGTGCAGGAGTGCCGGGATGTCCACGACGTGGCCATCCGCATCGAGCCTGGGCCGGATGTCGTACAGTACGTCGCCCGTCGACAGATTCTCGAAGCGGAGCCGGGACGCGTGCGCGTGGAGATGACCGCCGAGACCGATGATGAGCCCGCGGATCGCCGGACTCGCGTCCCATGTCTTGACCGAATGGCCGGGCGGAAGGTCCCAGGCTTTCGTCGCGGAGACCTCGGGGTACATCGCGTCGAGATGGAACGGCGCCACCGGGTAGACGGGGAGGCGGGCGAGGCGCTCGTACTCGAGCGTCAGGTGGACGGTGACGCCCTCGTAGTCCGCTTCCGTCGGATTGTGCAGCATGGTGAGCGCGAGGAATCTCGAACCGCCCTTCATCGGAATGCCGAACAGCCAGCCGGGGAAGCTCACGGGCCGCGTCTCATGGCTCGCCGCCAGAACCCGCAGCATGATCGGCAGGAACAGCTCCCGCCGCCCCGGATCGAGCAGGTTCATGTGATGCAGGACGACGCGCGGCACCGGCGCGCCGTGGCCATCGATGATGTGGGTGCGATAGCCCCGGATCGTCAGGTCGAAGGGGACGGTGCCTTCCTGCACGGGCAGCTGGGCCATGTGGTGGGATGAATGGGCGGGGAGGTCGATCGGCCCCAGGATGACCGCGAGTTCCTTGCGTTCCGGATCATCGACGACCCGGATGCTCGCCGTCGACGTCGTCGGCCGGCCCCCTTCCGGCGACCCGGCGTGGCCCGCATGCGCCTCCTGCGCGGACACGACGGGTACCACGCCCGCGAACGAGACCGCAACCAGCAGCCCGGCCGCTCCGGCCCGCCCACCCTGGCGCTTCATGGGGTTCCGGCGTCGTGTACCGAAAATCCGCGAGCTACCGGCCGCCCTCGAACCCCTGCAGATCCTCCAGCAGATCGAGGAGCTTCTCAAGCCGCTTCTTGAGCTTGTCCCGGTCGAGGTTGGCATCGACATCCAGTCTGATCGACGCCTCATCCAGCGCGGACCCCGCCTCCGCGGCCTTGAGGGAGAACGTCTCCCCGTGTCTCGCGGCGTGCAGCTTGAGATCCGCTTCAGACGATCCGGCCGGGGCCTTCTCGGTCCGGTCGATCCAGATTCCCGCGTCTCGCGTCCGTAACGGGTTCCCCGCGGACAGGCGCAGCCCATGGAGTTCCGCGAGCCGCGCGCGGCCCGCATCGGACCTCGCATCCATCCTGATCGTCATGTGGGCATTGCCGATGACGGCCTTGGCATCCCGTTCGCCGACCACTACCGCGGACCCGAAGCGCACCTGCCGGCCGTGGGCCGCGTCGTGTCCGAGGCCGTCCAGCCAGGCTCCGATGGCGCGCTCGATGCCTCCGTTGATCCGTCCGGCCGTGTGTGCCGTGCGGCGCAACTGCTCTGCGGCAAACCGCGGCGCGCGGAGCGAGCCCGGCGGATCCGCCCGTTCGACGAGGCTCGCCATCCCCTCCAGAGTCGCCGTACTCGCCTTTGCCGGTCCGGGCAGGCTCGTGAGGTGGGAAAGGGCGGCCCACACGCAGATCGCGAGGGCCCAGAGGGTGAAGGCGGCGGCGACTCTTCGAATGAACGTCACGTCGGCTCCAGGAGGAAAGGTCGAGTGTCCGCAAGCTCGCTGTGGTTGTCTCACTGACATACGCGCGGGTGCGCGGTCAGGTTCCAACCACTACGACCGAATCCCGCTCCGAAAGGTTGTCCGCCGCCGTCGATGGCCGGCGGTCCGGGCAGCCCTGCGTCAGCCGCCCTCGCGGGGCGCGAGGAGCAGCGTGCCGGTGACGCGGGTCGGTCGCCGTTCCCCATCGCTGTCACGGAGCCGCAGCAGCGTGACCTGGATGCGTGCCGTCACGTCCGCCCCGGAGATCTCGAGCCGCAGCGAGTCCGGAGGCAGTTGCACCCTTCCCGGTGCGGTCGTGGTCCCGGAGCGCCCGGCGCGCGCGATGAGTTCGGCGAACGAGACCGTGGCCAGTTCGTCCCCGCCGAGCCGGATCGTCGTACCGAGGCTGTCCGGAGTGGCCTCGAAGGTGAGGGAGTCGCCCTCGAACGGGTAGCGTCCTCCCAGGAGGTTGCGCTCGAAGACGGCCCGGTCGAAGCCGGCCACGGTGATCGCCGCGTTCCGGCCCCCCGGGGGCGAAATGTCGACGAACCCGTAGGGATCCGCGAGCAGTCCCTCGGACGGCACGAGTTCGAAATGGTCCGCGATGAGCGTCGCCCGGCGCCCGGCCTCCGCGACCCGCATCGAGGCCGCCATTCCGTCTCCGATCGTATCCACCGCCGCCACCCCGCCCTCGAACCATTCGTCGATGGGGGACGTCCCATGCCACGAAATCAGGTACAGCAGGACATCGTTGATCTGTTGCCAGTCCTCCGGCGGGACCTCGACGGCGGCCGGCGAGATCCTGCTCTCCGCCAGGACGCCGTGCGCCGAGAGCAGGTCCTCGAGCCGGCCCGTCTGGCTCCGTTCGGCCACGGCGTACGCGGACCAGGGGCCAACGAAAGTGACGGCGCCGATGATCGCCAGCGTCAGCGGAATCCCCTTGATCTCGCGCGACCGCGTCACCGTGTAGAAGAGGGCGGTGCCCGCCAGCCAGATCCCGAGCAGCAGCAGGAGATACCGGCGCTCCGTGATCCCGTACTGCTCGATGCGCTGCCCGATGGCGAGCAGGAGCATGACGATGGACGGGATGATGAGGATCCAGAAGATGCGGGCGTACGTGTCGATCCACGCGTGGTCCTCCTGTCCGCGCCGCGGATGCACGAGGAGGAGCGACAGGATGCCGAAGGCGGCGAGGGCGGAGACGAGAAGTCCGATCCACCCGCTGGGCCACGTCGTCGTGATGACGACGCGTCCGAGGTAGGCGGTGAGGATGATCAGATAGACGGCGACGAGCGGGAGGAGCACGTATTGGGCGAAGACGCGCAGACCTGCGGGATAGTCGTCGCGGCGTTCCAGTTGCTCGAAATCGTCCGGCACGCCCGCGAGCACGAACCACGTCTGAAAGACGAAGCCGAGGAAGAAGAAGAGTCGGCCGTAGTTCTCATCGGCGATGTCGATGTTGAAGAGATTCTCGATGCCGAACATGGCGATGGAGAGTCCGCCGAAGAGGACGCCCGTGTAGATCGCCCCGAGGCCGAAGCGGAAGAAGAGCGTACGGTTGAAGTGCCAGAAACCGTTCGGCTCGCGGACGCCGAGGTAGGCGATAAAGGCGACGAGCAGATGCAGGGTCGCGGTCAGATGAAAATGGCGGAGACCGGCGATGTTCTCACCCCAGCTCGGCCACTGCCAGTAGTAGAGGGCGAGCACGGCCAGGCCGAGTCCGCGCAGCGCCCAGTGCCGCGGCAGCGGGAGCTTCCAGCGCTCCGCGAACAGGGTGAGCCCGGTAAGCAGCGGCAGACCAAGACTGGCCGAGGCCAGGAGGCGCAGCTCGAGCGCCGTTTCCGCGTTGATCGCGCGCATCGCGGCGATCGCGGCGACGACTGCGCAGGCCAGGACGACGGGGAACCGCCGAGCCGTCGCCCACGCCGCTCCGGCGAGCCGCTCGACCGAAGGGAGCTTCACACCCGGGCTTTGATCGTTACGAGCCTTTCGGCGGCCTGCTCGAGCAGCGCTTCCGTCTTGCAGAAGGCGAACCGCACGAGCTTGCGCCCATCCTCCGGGTTGTGGAAGAAGCTGGATCCGGGGACGGGAGCCACGCCGACCGTGCGCGTGAGCCAGAAGGCGAATTCGTCGTCAGGAAGATCGGAAAGGTCCGAGAAGTCCGCGAGGACGTAGTACGCGCCTTCCGGCTTGCGGCAGTGGAACCCGGCCTCGACGAGCGCGGGATAGAAGAGGTCCCGTTTCGCGCCGTACACGTCCGCGAGCCCCTCATAATAGGACGGGGGCAGCATCTCGAGGCCGGTGGCCACCCCTTCCTGGAGCGGCGCGGCGGCTCCCACGGTGAGGAAGTCGTGGACCTTGCGGATGGCGTCCGACAACTCCGGATGCGCCACAATCGTCCCCATCCGCCAGCCCGTGACCGCGAACGTCTTCGAGGCGGCGCTGATCGTGATCGTCCGATCCCGCATGCCGGGAAGCGTCGCCATCGGAATGTGCCGCGCCCCATCGTAGAGGATGTGCTCGTAGACCTCGTCGGTGATCGCGTAGGCGTCGAACTCCTGGCACAGGATCGCGATCTTCTCGAGTTCGTCGCGGCTGAACACGCGGCCCGTGGGGTTGTTCGGGGTGTTCACGATGATCGCGCGCGTCCGGTCGCTGAACGCCGCGCGCAGGCGGTCGAAGTCGATCTGCCACTCCGCGGTCAGCGGCACGAACACGGGGGTTGCGTCGCAGAGCGTCGTGTCCGGGCCGTAGTTCTCGTAGAACGGCTCGAAGACGATGACTTCCTCCCCCGGGTCCACGACCGCCAGGAGCACGGCCATCATCGCCTCGGTCGCGCCGCAGGTGATCGTGAGGTGCGCTTCCGGATCGACGTCGAGCCCGTACCAGTCGCGGTAGCTCGCGGCGAGCGCGTCGCGGTACCGTTTCGCGCCCCACGTGATCGCGTACTGGTTCACGTCGTCGTAGATCGCGCGCGCGGCACCGATCTTCAGCGTGTCGGGCGACTCGAAGTCGGGGAAGCCCTGCGACAGGTTGATGGCACCGTGCTCGTTCGAGAGCCGGGTCATCATCCGGATCACGGATTCCGTGAAGCCGTGGGTCCGCCGGGCGGTGTGGATCTTCATCGGTCCGAATCTGGCCCGTCAACGAACGGTGTGCCACCGGCGCCGGGGATGTTTTCCTCCGCCGTCCCGCCGCCGTCCTCCGGGCTCTCGACGTCCGGGCGGCGGAATCCGGCCCGGGCGAGACGCGGTTCGACGATTTCCGCCTGTCCGCGCAGCCAGCCGAACCAGACGACGTCGCCGGGCTTCAGCGTCGTGTCGCTCGACACCGGCTGTTCGCGCTTGCCGCGGCGATGCACGAGGGCGAGGGCGGGGAGCCGGCGGTCGGCGAGCGCGTCGATCTGGGGGATGCGCAGCCCGGCGAGGCCCTCGAAGATGAGAGGTTCGATCTCCACGCGGTCCCGCCGGAAGTTGTGTGCCCAGCGCTCGTAGTCGATCCCGAGCCCGAACAGTACCGAGGCGCCGCCCTCCTCGACCTGCTCGGGTCCGACTCCCGGCGTGAGCGGATCGATGGCCACGAGGCGGCTCACGCCCGGGCAGCTTTCCCCGACCCGTTTGGCAATGAGCAGGTTCACGCCTTCGTTCGGCGTGAGGGCGACGAGGGCGCGGCGCGATTCGACCCCCGCCTTCAGGAGCGCGCGCGACTCGTTCGCGTTACCGAGCACGACGCGAAAGCCGTCGCTCTCCGCCGCCCCCGCTTCCGTCGGGTTCGTGTCGATGAGAACGATGGGTGCATCCCCGCGGCGGGCGAGGCGCAGGGTTCGGGCGAGCGCGCGTCCGATGGGATTCGCCCCGACGACGGCGAACCCGTGGTTGGACGGTTTCCGTACCCCCAGCAGACGCGCCATGAGCCCGCCGGTCCCGCCGAGGACGACGACGGTGACGGCGATGACGAGGAAAACCATCGCCCGCAGCTGGTTGCCTTCCACCTCCATCCCGCTGTGCGCGAGTTCCGCCGCGAACAGCGACGAGACGGCGAAGGCGACGATCCCGCGCGGAGCGAGCCAGGCGAGGAACGCCTGCTCGTTGCGGCTGAGACCGGCGCCCCAGGTGCAGAGGAGAACACAGAGGGGACGGACGACGGCGACGAGGACGATCACGGTCACGATCCCGCCCACCCCCAGCGCGCGCACGTCGCCGAGGTCCACCGCCGCCGACAGGAGGACGAAGAGGAGCCCCACGAGCAGGAAGGTGAGCTGCTCCTTGAACTCGACGAGTTCGCGCGCGTGCCGGGGCCCCATGTTGCCGACGACGAGGCCGGCGATCGCGACGGTCATGATGCCGCTTTCGGGCAGGATGGCGTGCGAACCCTGGTAGAGCGCGAGGACGCAGGCGAGCGTGAAGATGTTCCGAAGATCGGACGGGATCGCACGCCGCATCCTCAATAGTCCTCCGATGATGAACCCTCCGGCCACGCCGATGACGGAGCCGAGGCCCAGGCGCGTGAGGAGGCCGAGGAAACCGGCCCCAACGTCGCCCGCCGTCGACGCGAGCGCCAACTCGAACGCGACGACCGCGAGGATCGCGCCGACCGGATCTATGAGCACGCCCTCCGCCTCGAGGATCGTCCGCAGGTTGTTTCGCAGGCGAATCCGCCGCGTGAGCGGGTTGATCACCGTCGGACCCGTGACCGAGACGAGCGCCCCGAACAGCAACGCGATGCGGAGGCTCCAGCCCAGCGCGAGCATCGCCGTGACGGTGGCCCCTGCGATCGTGACGAGCGCGCCGAGCGTGATCAGGCGGCGGATCGTCACCGCCTCGCGCCGCAGCCGGTCGAGGTTGAGTTGCAGCGCGCCCTCGAAGAGGATCACCGCGACGGCCAGCCCGACGATGGGGTTGAGACCTTCCCCCAGCGTGTCGGGCCGCACGATGTTGGCGAAGGCCGGCCCGAGGAGGATGCCGGTCGCGAGCAGGAAGAGGATGCCGGGTACGCGTGCGTGTCGCGCGACCGACTGCGCAACGACGCCCGCGGTGACGGCGAGGGCGAAGGTGAGCGCCGGATCCTGGAGGTTCACGAGTCGGCGGTTCGCTCGGTCGCGAGGAGGAAGTTCGTGAAGCCTTCGTCGTAGTCGGAGAGGCCGTTCTGCCCCGTGAGCTTCATGCGGGCGTTGTAGGCGTTTTTCATCATCGGACCCACGACGCCGCTGACCGGACCCTCGGCCGGGTGGCGCACGGCGAAGGCATCCTTCAACTCCTCCCGAAGTCCGATCTCGGCGAGGAGATCGTTGTACGCAGCGGCGTCCCGCTCCGCCAGCACCCAGAGTTGGCGGTCCAGGCGCTCGCAGTGGGCCGACTGCTCGAGGACGGCCTCACCCGAATGCAACAGGGCGAAGTAGCCGAGGACCTGCGCCTCG
The DNA here is from genome assembly GCA_009841005.1 of Gemmatimonadales bacterium. Classification (GTDB taxonomy): domain Bacteria; phylum Gemmatimonadota; class Gemmatimonadetes; order Palauibacterales; family Palauibacteraceae; genus Palauibacter; species Palauibacter polyketidifaciens. The sequence continues at coordinate 45,463 of VXMR01000130.1, read as the reverse complement.
ACTTCCTTCATGTATCCCTTGCGGTGGCAGAACTCGTGCGCGATCACATGGGGTTCGAAGATGCCCGTGCTCCGGAAGATCGCGACGTCCCCGGTCAGGGGGTCCGCCGCCCCGAGCGCGAAGGGGAAGACGATCTGCGCCAGCATGAACTCCCGGACCTGCGAACTCGTCTCCAGACGCTGGCCCGTGTGCTCCGCAAGAAAATCGGTGAGACACAGGTCGACCTGTTCCGCCAGTTCCTTCCGCGGCGTCTCCAGCGGCACATAATTCGCGTTCAGCCGCTCGACGAGACCTTCGACGTCCCGCATCCGCTCCTCCTCCGACGCCGGGGGCGGGGAGAGCGGGTCGAAGCCGAACGCGTCCTCGAAGTTCACGCGACGGGCGTCCGCCCGAACCGCCCAGTCGAGGAGCGCGCTGCCCGCGTACACGCCGAGCGCCGCCGCCTGCACGACCCGCCCGGCCGGGCTCAGACCGAAGAGGACCCGGGCCGCAACGGGGGCGGCGAGAAGCAGATCGGAAGGCGCGACCGGCAGGTACGTCGCTAGGTTGGGGATCCGGAGTCTTTCCATGGGGCCTCGTACGCGGGTCGGTGGACGAAAGTTCGGGATCGACGGGCCGGGTGCAACCGTCGGGGCCTTCGCGGCGTCCCACTCCTGTCGGAAGCCGGAGCGGGACCGACGGCGAGTCCAGGAAGCGGGGAGTTCGAGAAACGGGGGAGGGGAATATGCGTCGAAGAACGTCGGGGTCGCTCATCGTTCTGCTCGCGGTCGTCGTGGGCGGGCCGCCCCTGGCCGCGCAGGAATTCAAGGCCGGGGGCCAGGTCACCTTCGGGGACGACGCGGACTTCGGCCTCGGCCCGCGCGCGCAGCTGTCGCTGCCCTGGATCGCCCCCGGGGCCTGGCTCGCCGGGTCCTTCGACTACTTCTTCCCCGACTCGGGCCTCGGCGATCCCGGCGGCGACTACGACTACCACGAACTCAACGTGAACGTCCTCGTGGACATCCCGCTCGATCGGGTCACGAACCTGGTCCCGTACGCCGGCGGCGGACTCAACCTGGCGTGGGAAAAGGTTCCGTCCAACGGAAGAGAAGGGGTTTCGGAGCGGCGGTCCGGCCTGAACGTCATCGCCGGATTCCGCTTCCCCCTCGTCGGGTTCACGCCCTTCGTCGAGGCGAGGTACGAACTCGAGGGCGGCGAGCAACTCCTCGTCGCCGGCGGCATCCTGCTGCCCTAGCGCCGTGCGTCCGGGGACCGGAGAACTCCGTCAGAATCGTAAACCGCCGCCGGCGCTGAAGGCCCACCTCGATCTCTCGCTCTCACCGATCCCTCCGCCGAAGCGGTAACCGACATTGAGGTTCGTTACCTGCGCGAAGGAGGAGAGCGGGGATCCTCCGAACACGGTGACCCCGATGTTGCCGCCCAGCCTCGAATCCTGGTCCGGGTACCAGGCGCCTCCATAGTCGACGAAGGCGCCGACGCCGAGCCCGAACAGGTTGTAGAAGTTGTCCACCAGGTAGGAGCGGTGTTCGAGCGTCGCGCGCACCGTGCGGGTGCCCACGAACGCGTGTGGACCCCAGAGGCGCGGCAATATCTGGAAGCCGATGTCGTGCTCGGAGCCCGGGCGGGGCGACTCCTGGACCCCTGCGGATGCCTGCAGAAACGTCGTGTTCCGCTCCGTCTCCCGCACCGCCGCCGTTCCGGTGCCGAAGACGTAGCCGGAGTCGAGGCCCGCCGAGTTGAAGAGGCCGCCGCCGTCGAGCACACCCTTGAGAATCGCGGGGCCCGCCCGCCTTCCGGACGACAGGAGAAGACGCGTTCCGATTCCCGTCGACCTGTATCCCAGGCGTTCGTGGGCGAGCTTGACGGAGACGAACACGCGGTCGCTGAGATCCTGATCCTCCTCGGAAAACCCGTTGAAGCGCTGCACGCGCTCGAAGCGGGCCCGCCGCCATTCGGCGTATACGCCGATGAGCCCGTACACGGAGTCCGGCACCGTGGCGTCGAGGCTGTCCGGATTGACGCCGGGATGTTCGAGCCGGAGGTGTTCCTCATGCCGGACTTCGAGCGTTGCCCCGATGCGGAGGAACTTCCGCGGACTCGCGATCGGCGCGATCGCTCCCGTCAGGCGGTGGATGTGGGCTCGCCGCCGCCACTCGATCGTCTGGAGGCTGTCCGGATTGTGGCGCACGTACTGCGGGATACGCCCCTGGAAGTCCCGTCCCTCGTAATAGAACGCCGAGCGGTCCGAGAGCGCGCGGAAGGGATTCGACAGGCGCCACGCGACGACGTCGCGGTCCGACAGGTTGAGCCACGTCGCGTTGGCCGCGAGCCGGGTGGAGGCCAGTCGATTCGACGTCAGCCGGAGATCCATGCCGTCGCGGTCGGTCTCACGGACGTACCACACGCGCATGGCGTTTCCGCTGCCCGCAAGGTTGATCTCGGTGACCCCGAAGGTGCCGGTCAGCGTGCCGTCCGCTGCGAGCCGCCCCGTGATGCGCGGCTGCAGACTCCACGCGTCGCGCGTTCTCACGCTCAGCGCGAGTTTCCCGTCGACGCGGGCGGTGTCCACGCGGACCCGGCGGAAGAGGCCGAGGCGGCGGAGGTTCCGTTCGCTCTCGGCGGCCAGGAGCGAGTCGTAGGGCGTCCCCGGCCCCAGGAGCAGCTCGCGGCGGATGACCCAGGGCTGCGTCGTCCCGTGCAGTCCGTTGCCGAGCCGGTAGATGAAGTTTCCGGCTGCGGCATCCTCCGGGAAGACGTCCTGCCGGCCGATGATGACCGTGTCGATGATGGCGCCCGCGCGGTCCTGCGCCTGCGCCGCGGACGTCGGGAAGAGCCCCAGCAGGCACAGAAATCGGACGACGTTCGCGCCCCGGAACGGAGCAGGGCGAGTCCCCCTTTCCGGGAGGGCCGCGGACGGAATCATGGGGCGGGAAGGTACGGTCGAACCGGGTTCACGGCCACCGGACATCGTCGCGTTTCGCGAGGCCCGGCTCGTCACGGAAACGGGCCGCGATCTCACCCAGTGTGATTCCCAGCCCGGGATGCCGGAATCCCGGCGCCACATCGGCGAGGGGCACCGCCAGATGCGCCCTCGTCGGGATCTCCGGGTCCGGGAGTTGCAGCTCCTCCTGGTCGAGGACCAGGCCCTGCACGGCGGCGATGTCGATGTCGATCGTGCGGGGGGCGTTGGGGTCGGCGGTGCGGACGCGTCCGAGGCGCCGCTCCAGCGGCCGGATGACCTCGAACTTCAACTCACCCGGGGAGAGATCGGTCGTGATGCGCACCGCCGCGTTCAGGAAGCGGGGCATCCCGGGGTTCCCGACCGGTTCCGCTTCGTAGATGGGCGAGGCTCCGTCGATGCCCAGCAGTTCGTCGAGCGCCTCGAGGGCCGCGACGATGTGCCGCTCCGGATCGATGTTCGAGCCGAGCGTGAGGAGGGCTGTCCGGGGCGAGGCGTTCACGCGTAGTCCGCCGCCGTCCGTTCGACTTCGACCCCCACCGAGCGCGCGTAGCGCAGCGCGCCGGGCTTCTCCACGCGGACCTTCGCCTGCACGGCGCCGAAATCGACGATCGCGATCCGTGCGATCTGGTGCGCGAGGGCTTCGACGAGATACGGCTCGGCCCCTTCAACGTGCGCGATGACGCGCTTCGTCAGCGTCCGGTAGTTCAGCACGTCCGCGACGTCATCGGACTCGCCCGCGGCCCGGGCGTCCACGGAGAGGGAGAGGTTGATCACGATGTCCTGTTTCTTCTCGCGCTCCCAGTCGTTGACTCCGATGATGCCTCGAACGAGGAGATTACGGATGATGACCGTATCGGACGCCATCAGACCCGTCTTCCCGTCAGCAGATGTTCGCCGCCGTCCACGTAGATCGTCGCTCCCGTCACATAGTCGTTCTCGGCCAGGAACCGCGCCGCGTGTGCCACGTACTCCGGATCGCCCGTCCGACCGAGCGGAATCCTCCGACCCTTCTCCCGCCAGGCCGCGTCCTCCGCCGTCTCGCCGGGAGGCGGAAGGATCGGGCCGGGGACGATCGCGTTCGCGCGCACCTCCGCGCCCAGTTCGCGGGCCGTGAGCGCCGTCAGGTGCAGAAGTCCCGCCTTGCTGACCCCGTGCGGCGCAAACCCCTTCCAGGCTGCGACCGCCGCCATGTCCGACATGTTGAGTATGACGCCGGGCGCCAGAGGTTCCCCCTGGGTTCCGCGCCGGTCGGGCACGGCCCGCATCCGGAGGGCGGCCCGCTGCGTCATGAGGAAGGGAGCGCGCAGGTTGAGCGCTTGCGCGGCGTCCCACTCGGCGACCGTCACTTCGTCGAAGGGGGTGCGCTCGAAGCTCGCGGCGGAGTTCACCAGGATGTCGAGACGTGCGAACGCCGCGTCGAACGCGTCGAACAGGTCGTCGATCTGCTCCGGACGTGACAGGTCCGCCGCGGCCGTCGCCGCCCGCCGCCCCAGGGCCCGCACCTCGTTCGCCGTGCGGTCGGCCGCCTCGGCCGAGCTCCGGTAGTGGATGAAGACGTCGCATCCCGCCTCCGCCAGACCCAGCGACAGCGCGCGGCCCAGCCGGCGTGCGCCCCCCGTCACGAGTGCGACGGCACCCTTGAGTCTCACGGCATCTCTCCGTTCACGAGCATCCCCGGCGGCCCCGGCAATTCCCCCGGCGGATGTCCCCGGGGCGTGTGCTTCCCCGGCCGTCCCGCCCCGGGGAAGCCGGGAATGTACAAGATTCGAGGGCGGTTGGGGCGTTGCACGCGGAGGCGGCGCATGCCCCATTGCGGCGCACCCGCGGCAGGCGTGGGATTCCAACCGGGAGAAGGCGCGTGAAAGCGATCTGGTATGAGACGACCGGCCCCGCGCCGGAGGTGCTCCGGTTCGGGCGGCAGGAAGCACCCGTGCCGGGGGCGGGAGAAGTTCGGGTGCGGCTGGCCGCCTCTGGTGTGAATCCGTCGGACACCAAGCGGAGGGCCGGCTGGATCGGTCTGTCGATGCCTCACCCGCGCATCGTCCCGCATTCCGACGGGGCGGGAACGATCGATGCGGTGGGGGCGGAGGTGGACGGGTCTCGCGTCGGCGAGCGCGTCTGGCTGTGGAATGCCCAGAGCGGTAGCCGTCCGTTCGGGACGGCGGCGGAGTACACGGCGGTGCCGGCCGCGCAGGCCGTGCCGTTGCCGGACAATGCCTCCTTCGCGGACGGGGCGGGCCTCGGAGTGCCCGGCTGTACGGCGCACTACGCCGTGTACGGGGACGGACCGGTGGGCGGGAAGCGGATCCTCGTGCAGGGAGGCGCCGGGGCCGTCGGCCATCTGGCGGTGCAACTGGCCACTCTGGGCGGCGCCGAGGTCATCGCCACGGTGAGCAGCGCCGCCAAGGCGGAGGTCGGGCGGGGCGGCGGCGCGAGACACGCGATCGACTACCGGCGGGAGGACGTTGCCGGCCGGGTCCTCGACCTAACGGATGGGAAAGGCGTGGACCGCATCATCGAGGTGGACCTCGCCGCGAACCTCGAGACGGACGTCGCGGTTCTGCGGGAGAACGGAACCATCGCCTCGTACTCGTCAACGTCCGGCCCGGAACTGCCGCTCGCCTACTATCCGCTCGCCTTCAAGGACCTGCGCATCCATTTTCTGCAGGGCTACCTGCTGCCCGCCGCCGCCCGCCGCGCCGCGGTCCGGGATCTCACGACCTGGCTCGCGGCCGGACAACTCGACGTGCGGATCGCCGCCACCTTCCCCCTCGCGGAGACGGCGTCCGCACACGAGGCCCTCGAGTCCGGCCGCGCGGACGGGAAGATCCTCGTCGAGCTCTGACGGGCGTGTCGCGCTACTGCACCCGTTCGAAGCGCAGATCCCAGACGCGTCCCTGGCTCAGGCTCGCCTGCGTGACCCGCCCGCTCTCGTCGCGCCGGAAGACGAAGGTGCTGCCTCCCTGCCTGAACGCATCGGGATACACCGGCACGAGCGACGGTCCGTCCCCGTAGCGGTCCTTCAATACGAGGCCGCCGTCCTCGACCTCGACCCAGTACGTGACTTCCGCCTCGTCGCTGTGGTACGCGCCCACGTAGGCGGCCAGGTCCGACGCGGTGGGCTCGAACCCCTCGACGGGCTCGATCCTCACGTCATCGGCGACCGGCGTGTCCATCGTGGCCCCGGGCCTCGCTCCGCCGTCGGCTGCGGCGTCGAAGACGATGGATACGCCCGCCGGTGAGGCGAACTCGGTCTCGCTCATCGCCGCGAGCGACATCGCGCCCGGTCCTCCGCCCATGCGGAGCGAGGCGCCGTTCGCCGTCAACTCCATGAACTGGCCCGTGCGGGTGTCGCGGTATCCGCCGGCGAGAGCGGCGACGCGGGCCGGGTCGACGTCCGCGCCCGCGGGATCCTCCGACGCTTCCTCGCCGATGGCGTCCCCGAGGTAGAGGTCGGCCACGGCGCGGGCGAGCCTGCCGGGGTTGGCCTCGCCCACGTTGCACATCACCGACACCGCGAGCCCGTGGTCGGGGAAGCGGGTGAGGAAGCCCCGGTACGCCGCGGTTCCTCCGGAATGCTGGACCTCGCGCACGCCCTTGTAATCGCCGACGAAGAGTCCGCCCGCGTAGCTGATCTGCCGCCCCGAGTCGAGCATCCCCTGCTCATGCATGAGCCGGATGAACTCGGGCCCGCCGACTTCGCCCGTGTCGAGGTTGCGGGTGAACCTGAGAAGGTCGCCGACGGTCGTGAGCAGACCGCCGTTTCCGTGCACGTTTCGAACGGCATCAGCATGTGCCATTCGTCGTCGTCGCCGCGCCGGTATCCGATCGAGCGCTCCTCGACGATCTCCGTGAAATCGTCCCGCCACTGCGTTTTCGTCATGCCGAGGGGGCGGAAGATCCGCTCCTGCGAGAACTCGTCGAACGTCTGTCCGGTTACCCTCTCCACGAGCATCGCCTGGAGGTTGTATCCGGTGTTCGTGTAGGAGTAGTAGCGGCCCGGCTCGTAGTTGAGGGCGCGCTGGCGGCTCGCGATGTCGAGCGCGTGCTTGTGCGTGTGGATCCGGGTCGTCCGCGCCCAGCCATGGATGCCCGCGACCGACCCCCAGTCGCGGAGCCCGCTCGTGTGATGGATGAGCATGCGCACCGTGATCGGCTCGCCGTAGTCGGGCATCTCGGGAAAGTACTCCCGGATGTCGTCGTCCAGGTCGATGCGTCCGTCCAGCGCGAGCAGGATCGTGGCCGCCGCGGTGAACTGTTTCGAGACGGAGCCCGGCTCGAACACGGTCTCGGGTGTGTTCGGCAGGTCCCACTCGAGGTTCGCCATGCCGTACGCGCGCGCCATGACCTGCTGTCCGTCCCGCGACACCGCGAAGGCGCACCCGGGGCCGTCCGAAGCGCTGTAGTCCGCGAATACGGCGTCGAGCGCCGCCATTTCGACGGTCCCCCCGGACGCATCGTCGCGACTCGCGTCCGCGCAGGCGAGTCCTGCGGCGAGGGGGAGGATGAGGGTCCCGAGTCGTGTCTTCATCGTCTTCCTCCTGACGGAATTGCGCCGCTCACCGTGTCGTCGCCGGCCGAAGCCGTCTGCGCGGCCGCTAGAGCAATGTCGGTGCACATCTCCGCCCCGTCGAGATCCCGCGACCGCGTCCCGGCCAGCGGGGAGGCGGACCTGGCGGTCCCGTAGCGATCTACTGCACCCGCTCGAAGCGGAGATCCCAGACCCGCCCCTCGCTCAGACTTGCCTGCGTGACCCGTCCCGTCGCATCCCGGCGGAAGATGATCGTGCCGGACTCTCGCCCGAACGCGTCGGGATACAAGGGATCGAGAGCCGCGCCGTCCCCGTACCGGTCCCGGAACACGAGACGCCCGTCCTCGACTGCGAACCAGTACGTCACCTCGGCTTCTTCGCTGTGGTAGGCTCCGACGTAATCCGCCAGGTCGGCCGAGGTCGGTTCGAACGCGCCGACGGGCTCGATCCGCACGCCATCCGCCGCGGGCATGTTCAGGATGCCTGCGGGTCGTTCGCCGGCGTTCGCCGGACCTTCGAACGCGATGGATACGCCGGTCGCCGAGGCGAACCCGGTTGCGCTGGTGGCCGCGAGCGGCGGCCCGCCGGGTCCTCCGCTCATGAGCAGGGATGAACCGTCCGCGGTCAGCTCGAGATACTGTCCCGTTCGCGTGTCCCGGTATCCGCCGGCGAAGGCGGCGACGTCCGCGGGATCGACATCCGCCCCTCCCGCATCGGCCCGAGGCTCCTCGGTCATGGCGTCCGCGAGGTAGAGTTCCGCCACCTGGTGGACGAGTCCGCGCGAGTCGGCCTCGGCCACGTTGCACATCAGGGACACCGCCACACCGTGATCCGGATAGCGTGTGAGGAAAGCCCGGTACGCGGCCGTCGAACCGCCGTGCGAGACCTCGCGCACGCCCTTGTATTCTCCCACGCGCAGCCCGCCCGCATAGCCGGTCTTCCACCCCGAGTCGAGCGTGCCCTCCTCGTGCATGAGACGGACGAATTCCGGCCCGCCGACCTCGCCCGTATCCAGATTATGTGTGAAGCGGAGGAGGTCCCCCACGGTCGTGAGCAGACCGCCGTTGCCGTGGACGTTCTCGAACGGCATCAGCATGTGCCATTCGCCGTCCTCTCCGCGCCGGTAACCGACGGAGCGCTCGTCCACGATCTCGGTGAAATCGTCCCGCCACTGCGTCTTCGTCATGCCGAGGGGGCGAAAGATCCGCTCCTGCGAAAACTCGTCGAAGGTCTGGCCCGTGACCCGCTCGATGAGCATCGCCTGGAGGTTGTATCCGGTGTTCGTGTACGAGTAGTAGCGGCCCGGCTCGTAGTTCAGGGCGCGCTGACGGCTCGCGATGTCGAGCGCGTGCTTGTGTGAGTGGACCCGGCTCCAGCGCGGCCAGCCCTGAATGGCGGCGACCGAGCCCCAGTCCCGAAGACCGCTCGTGTGGTGGATCAGCATCCGCACGGTGACGGCTTCGCCGTAGTCGGGCATCTCCGGAAAGTACGCCCGGATGTCGTCATCCAGATCGATCCGTCCATCCAGCGCGAGCAGAATCGTGGCCGCGGCGGCGAACTGCTTCGAGACGGAGCCGGGCTCGAACACCGTCCCCGGCGTGTTCGGAACGCGCCACTCCAGATCCGCCATCCCGTACGCGCGCGACATGACCTGTTGCCCGTCCCGCGAAACGGCGAATGCGCACCCGGGCCCCTCGGAGCCGGCGTAATCCGCGAAGATCGCGTCGAGGGCCGTCAGTTCGGGAGCGCCCTCCGAAGGGCCTCCCGGGTTCGCGCCCGCGCAGGCGAGTCCCGCGGCGGTCGGAAGGATCAGTGTCCAGAGCGGTGTCTTCATCGTTCTACTCCCCGACGGAGGTCCAGAAAACGGAGTGAGCCCATCTCAGCGCGAGACATCGATGACTCCGGCGTCCCCTTCGATGCGAAGTGTGGTCCCCAACTCTGCCGAGCGCGCGCGAATGTCCTCGAGCAGGGTGCGGGCGGCTTCGCCTTCGAGCAGATACGGCTGGGACGATCGTGATTTCCTGGCCGGGAAGAGGTCGGGGCACCAGGGCCGCCACGGCCAGGCCCGCCGCCAGGAGCGTGCGAACCACGTGTTCTCGGGATGCGGGCATGGGGCGTCTCCCGTTGCCGGACTACTCGGCCGGTGCGGCGGCCAGGATCTCGGCGGGGTCGAGGGCGCGTCCGCCGCGCACGACGGTCCGAATGCGTCTCGTGTTGCGGATGTCCTCGAGAGGGTCTGCTTCGAGCAGTACGAGATCGGCCTCCAGTCCCGCCTCGACGGCGCCGCGGTTCTCCTCTTCCTTCAGAATCCGCGCGTTCTCGAGCGTGGCGGCGGACAGGACTTCGCGTGCCGGCATGCCGGCTTCGACGAGAAACTCCATCTCGTGGTGCAGCGAGGCGCCCGGCGCGACTTGCGGCTCCGGGGCGTCGGTCCCGACGAGCAACTGCACGCCGGCTTCATGCAGCATGCCGGTGAGCCGCAGGTATTTCTCCCACGTCCCCTCGCGCACGGAGATGGGCGACGCGCCCCAGTCCAGGCTTCGCCGCGCCCGGTCCTTGTCCCAGAACGCCTTGAGGCGGGCCGGCATGGGGTCGTGGTCGGGGTGTTCGTAGACTTCGGGCAGATCCATGAAGAGGAGCGTACCCCAGAAGACCATGAGCGTCGGGTCGACGCGCGCGCCGTGTTCGGCGATGACGTCGATAAGGCGGCGCGCCTCGTCCGAGTCGAGGTTGATCGAATGGCGGTCGTCGGGGTCGTCGAGGAGGAAGTTGGACACCGTATAGATGTGCTCGACGCAGTCGAGTCCGTCGGTGACGGCGTCCGCCGTGTGATAGTCGAGGAGGTGCCCGCTCACGACGAGACCGTGTTCGCGGCCGACCTCGATCACGCGGCGCCCGACCTCGCGCGTGACGCCGACATACAGCTTGAGCGTCTTCACGCCCCACGCCGCCATGTCGGCCACGAAGGGGTCCACGTCGGCGGGCGTCGCCAGGTACCAGCCGACATCGGGATGCCAGGGCGGGTTGCCGTCGATGAGGAAGCTGCACCGGAAGAGGTTCGGAGAGATCTCCGGGTGGTCCTCGGCGTAGCGTTCGATAAGGCGCTGAGCCGGGACGTTGTCTCCCGTGCTCCGGATCGACGTGACCCCGTGTCCGAGGTAGAAGGGAAGGACCTCGTCGCCGGTCATGTGTGACTGGTAGAGGATGTGGGTGACGTGGACGTGCGCGTCGATGAGTCCGGGGAGGACGAAGAGGCCGGCCCCGTCGATGCGCGCCGCGCCCGCGGCGGCGTCGGAATCCGCGTTCAACTCCGCGCCGGGGGCGACGGCTTCGATCCGGCCGTCCCGGACGAGGACGCTCGTGTCCGGGCGCATGGCGCCGGCCCGGACGTCGAAGACGCTGGCCCGGTCGATGAGCAGGGGGGGAGCCGTCGCCGCTCCGGCCTCGTCGCCGGTCGCCGTCGCCGGTGCCGCCCGCCGGTCGTCCGCATCGCAGCCGAGTGCGAGCCCGGCGCCCGCCAGCGCGGCGCCCCGCATGAAGTCGCGGCGATCGATGGCGGCCACGGGTGCTACGCGGAGATGAAGCGCAAGAGCGTCATTTCTGAGGATCGTCCGTGACCCTCGGCGGCGTCAAGCAGCGCGCCCATCATGCGGAGTTGATAGCGCGTTGCGTTCGCGGCGATAGGTTGTGTCCATGCCCGCTTCTTCTGCCCGCTTCATCGTCTCCCCGACCGCCGCCGTGCGCTTCGACGCCGCGCGGTCATGGCTCGGAGGGCAACCCTCCACGGCGGGCGTGACGATCATCGGCGAGACGCTGTCGGGGCCTCACGAACTGCTCCTGCGCGGGGTCCTGACGGCGGGGGCCGCGATGGGCTGGCGCCGCACGACGCTGCACCTCCTGGCCCGCGACGTCGCGCTCTCGCGACTCGCTTCCGATGGGAGGGCGATCGGAGATTCGGTGGCTCGCGACGCCATCGTCGCGCGCGCGCTGGCGGGGCTCGGTCGGCGGAAACTGGGGCGGTTGGCGGGGGTGTCGGACACGCCCGGCTTCGTTCGCGCCATGGGCCGGGCCCTGGACGCCCTCCGCATGGCGGGCGTCACGCCGTCCGAGCTCGCCCCCGTCGACGCGGACCTCGCCGTCTTCTTCGAAGCGGTCGAGGCGGAGTGGCGGGCGGCGGGACTCGCGGATCGGGCCGGCGTGTTCGAGGCCGCGCTGTCCGCGCTGCGCGATCCGGAATCCCGGAACAGGGTCGAAGACGACCGTTTCATGATTCTCGACGCCCGGATCTGGACCGAACTGGAGGAGCGGTTCGTCGCGGCCCTCATCGCGCGGGGCCGCGAGTTGCTGGCGACCGTCCCGGAGGGGGATGACCGCACGCTGCGGGCCCTGGAAGAAGCGGGCGCGCGCCGTTCCGATCCGCCCGGGATCGATGGGACCGCCACCGGGGCGGTCGGGCGCCTTCACGGGCACCTCTTCGGCTCGGCGCCGGCCGAATCCGCCGTGGACGATGCGGTCACCGTGTTCTCGGCTCCCGGCGAGGGCCGGGAAGCCGTGGAGATCGCCCGGAGACTCATCGCGCTCGCCGAGGCCGGTACGCCCTTCGACCGGTGCGCGATCCTTCTCCGGCAGCCCGAGGACTATCGACCGTACCTGGAGGAGGCTCTCAATCGGGCGGGAATCCGGCCCTGGTTCGCGCGCGGCGTGCGGCGTCCGGATCCGGCGGGCCGGGCCTTTCTCGCCCTTCTCCGTTGCCGGGCCGAGGACTACTCGGCGATTCGCTTCTCGGAGTATGTCTCGATCGGGGAGGTGCCGAACGAGGGAGAGGACGCGGAGCGGGTGCCGCGGCGCTGGGAGCGGCTGCTCGTCGACGCGGCCGTTGTCGGTGGCCTGGATCGATGGGAGCGGCGACTCGATGGGCTCGCCGCGGAACTCGAATTCAAGCGCGCCGCGCTGGAAACGGAGGACGCCGAGAACCCGCGCCTCGCATGGATCGACGGGACGCGCGCCAATCTCGCTTCGCTCCGGGAGTACGCCTTGCCGCTGCTGTCGGAACTGTCCGAACTGCCCGCGGAGGCCCGCTGGGAGAGCTGGCTGGCCGCGCTGGTCCCGCTCGCCGCCCGCTCGCTTCGGCGGCCCGGCAACGTGCTCGCCGCCTTGTCCGACCTCGCGCCGATGGGGCCTCTGGGTCCGGTGAAGCTGGACGAAGTCGTGCGCGTTCTCACGCCCCGACTCCTGCAGGCTCCCGAGCCGCCGCCTGCGAACCGTTACGGCCGCGTGTTCATCGGGTCGATCGATGCGGCTCGGGGGCTCGCCTTCGATGTCGTGTTCGTCCCCGGCATGGCCGAACGCGTGTTTCCTCCCAAGATCGGGGAAGATCCGATCCTCCTTGACGAGGTGCGGCGCCGGCTGGCTCCCGGCCGTCTCCTGACGAACCGCGACCGCGTTCAGCATGAGCGGCTCGCCTTCAGGCTCGCCGTCGGGGCGGCGCGGAAGCAGGTCGTCCTCTCCTATCCGCGCATCGACGCCATGAAGACCCGGCCCCGCGTCCCCTCCTTCTACGCGCTCGAGGCGATTCGCGCCGCGGAGGGGCGGCTGCCCGGCTTCGAGGTCCTCGCACAGCGGGCGGAGGAGGTCTCCGATGCCCGGATCGGATGGCCGGCGCCCAAGTCCCGCGCGCAGGCGATCGATGAAGCCGAATACGACCTCGCCGTGCTCGACGAACTCGACGGGCACGATCTCCGCGGGGAACGCGCGGTGAAGGCCGCCGGTCATCTCCTCCACTCGAACCCCCACCTCGCGCGCGCCCTCCGCTTCCGCGCCTACCGATGGGAGGTGCCGCGATGGACGTGGGCGGACGGACTCATTCAACTCTCAGAGCGTGCGGCGGAAGTGCTGGCGGGGCGGTCGCCCGACGCACGTCCTTACTCGGCGACGGCGCTCCAGCACTTCGCGGCCTGTCCGTACCGCTTCTATCTCCAGGCGATCCAGGGTCTGCGCCCGCGCGAGGAACCGGCCGGGATCGAGGCGCTCGATCCGCTGCAGCGCGGTTCGCTCGTGCACCAGGTGCAGTTCGAACTCCTGACCCGGCTCCAGGCCGAAAGCACGAAGGAGCGGCCCCTCCTTCCGGTGGGGCCGGAGAACGACGCGCGGGTATCCGAACTCCTCGAGGACGTGCTCGAGAAGGTGGCGGGGGACTTCCGCGATCGCCTCGTGCCCGCGATCGACCGGGTCTGGGACGACGGCATTGAAGCGATCCGACAGGACCTGCGGGAGTGGCTGCGGCACGAGATCGACAGCAAGTCGCCGTTCGAGCCGTGGCGCTTCGAACTCTCCTTCGGGCTCCCGCAGGACCCGAACCGCGACGCGCACTCCGTGGGGGAGCCCGTCGACCTGGCCGTCGGACTGAAGCTCCGCGGCGCCATCGACCTGATCGAACGGACCCCGGCCGGGGTCCTGCGAGTCACGGACCACAAGACGGGCCGTTACCGGGCAAAGGCGGGCGCCACGATCCAGGGCGGCGAACTCCTGCAGCCGGTCCTCTACGCGCTCGCCGCACAGTCGCTCTTTCCGGACCAGCGCGTGGAATCGGGCCGGCTCTACTACTGCACGGCGGACGGCGAATTCCGGGACCACGTCGTGCCGCTCGACGACCGGGCGCTCGAAGCGGCGGGGATCCTGAGCGAGATCGTGAGCGGGGCCTTCGAGGCCGGGAGTTTTCCGGCGCTTCCGCGGGAGGATGCCTGCCGCTGGTGCGACTACCGGCAGGTCTGCGGACCCGACGAGGAGCTTCGCACCCGGAGCAAACCCCCGCCCGTCCATCTGCGGCGTCTGAGGGAGTACCCGTGACCCCGCCCGCCCGCCTCGCCGACCAGGAGGCCCGCGACGCGATCCTGAACGACCTCGGGGACACGCTCTTCGTCGAAGCGGCGGCGGGCACGGGGAAGACGACCGCGCTCACGGGCCGGATCGTCGAGGTGCTGAAACACGGTCTGGGCACGCTGGAGGACATCGTTGCCGTCACCTTCACCGAGAAGGCGGCCGGCGAAATGAAGCTCCGGCTGCGGGCGGCCATCGGGGAGGCCCGGGTGGCCGAGGAGAACAGGGAAGTTCGTGAGCGTCTCTCGCGTGCGCTGGGCCACCTGGAACTCGCTCACATCGGCACGATCCACGGCTTCTGTGCCGACGTGCTGCGGGAGCGGCCGATCGAGGCCGGCGTCGACCCGGCGTTCCGGGTCGCCGCCGAGGACGAAGCCGGGCGTCTCCTCGATCGCGCCTTCGAGAGCTGGTTCGAGGGCGCCCTGGCAGACCCCGGTCCCGGCGTGAGGAGGGCGTTGCGCCGTCACTATCCGCGGAATTCGGGCGGTCCGCGCGCGGCCCTGCGGGCGGCGGCCGGCAGTCTCGTGGACCAGCGCGACTTCGACGCGCCGTGGTCCAGACCCGAGTGGGACCGGGAGGCCGAACTCGACCGCGCGCTCGACCTCCTGCGGGAGCTTGCCGCCTTCGCCCCGCGGGCCTCTCGTCCGGAAGACTATCTCACGCAGAATCTGCGCCACATCGAACGCGGCGTGCGCGAAATCGAACTGAGGGAGAAGACGCGCGGACGCGACCATGACTACCTGGAGGCCTGGCTGCGGCCCTTCGTGCGCGCGCGCTGGCGCGGCTGGTTCTGGCGCGGCTTCCGCTCGCGGGATTTCGGCGGCGGCCTCGCGAAGGCGGACGTCGTCGCGCGCCGCGACGCGGTTCGGGCGGAAGTCGAGGAGATCCTGCAGACGGCGGATGCGGGCCTGGCGGCGCACCTCCGGGACGAACTCTGGCCCGTGACGGAGCGATACGAGCGGGCCAAGCGGCGCGATGGATGCCTCGACTTCGTGGACCTCCTGATCCGGGCGCGGGGCCTTCTCCGCGACAACGAGGAGATCCGGAGGCACTACCGAAAGCGCTTCACGCGGTTCTTCGTCGACGAGTTCCAGGACACCGACCCGCTGCAGGTCGAGATCCTCCTTCTCCTCTGCGGCGAGGACCCGGACGAGACGCGCCCGGGACGCATCGTGCCCGCCCGCGGCAAGCTCTTCGTGGTCGGCGATCCGAAGCAGTCGATCTACCGCTTTCGTCGGGCCGACGTGATGCTGTACGAGAAGACGAAACGCCGCCTGGCGGAGGCGGATGCGCGGGTGCTGCACCTGTCCACGAGCTTCCGGTCGCAGCCGCGCTTGCAGGCCGCCGTAAACGGGGCGTTCGCGACGCGCATGAAGGCGAGCGAGGACGGCAGCCAGGCGGCCTACGTGCCGCTCGCGCCCTTCCGCGCGGACACCGGGAGCCAACCTGCAATCATCGCCCTTCCGGTTCCGGCACCGTACGGACGCTTCGGAAAGGTCCGGGGAGTCGATATCGAGGGATCTCTGCCCGTCGCGGTCGGGGAGATGGTGCGCTGGCTGGTCCACGAGTCGGGGTGGGTCGTGACGGAACGGGAGCGTCCGGAAGATCCGGTCCCGGTCCAGGCCCGCCACATCTGCCTCCTCTTCCGTCGCTTTCAGAAGTGGGGGGAGGACGTGACGCGCCCCTACGTGCGTGCGCTCGAGGCCCGCGCCATTCCGCATGTGCTGGTCGGCGGCCGCTCATACCACGATCGGGAGGAGGTGCTTGCCGTCCGCAACGCGCTCACGGCCATCGAGTGGCCCGACGATCGACTGGCGGTCTACGCCGCCCTCCGGGGTCCGCTCTTCTCGCTCGGCGATCGCGCGCTGTTCGAGTTCGGCGTCGATGTGGGTCCGCTGCATCCGCTCGCCGGGTGGGAGCCGGGCGGCGGAAACGGCCGCACGGAGGACGGAACGGCTCTGAAGCCTGAACTGCGGGACGTGGCGGCGGTTCTCGGGCTCCTCGGCGACCTCCACCGGCATCGGAACCGGCGTCCGATTCCGGAGACCGTCCGACGCCTGCTCTCGGCCGCGCGCGCCCACGCGGGTATCGCGATCTGGCCCACGGGAGAACAGGCGCTGGCCAACGTGCTCCGGCTCGTCGACCGGGCGCGCGCGTTCGAGCGCGGGGGCAGCGCATCCTTCCGGGCGTTTCTCGACCGGCTCGAAGATGAAGCCGAACGTGGGCAGTCCGAGGAGGCGCCGATCGTGGAGGAGGGGACCGAAGGCGTGAGGATGATGACGGTACACAAGGCGAAGGGCCTCGAGTTCCCGGTCGTCATCCTGGCGGACATGACCTGCGCCGCGGCGCACGAGCCGCCATCGCGCCACATGGACGCCGCCCGGCGTCTCTGGGCTCAGCGCCTCTGTGGCGCGACCCCCCGTGACATTCTGGATAACGCCGAGGTCGAGCGGCGCCGGGAGATGGCCGAAGCCGATCGGCTCGCGTACGTGGCGGCCACGCGGGCACGCGACCTGCTCGTCGTGCCGGCCCTCGGAGACGGCCGCGACGGCCGCGGGGGCGTCTCCGGGGAAGATGGTGAGTGGTGGCTCGAGTCGCTGAATCCGGCGGTGTACCCGCCCCACGGTGCACGCCGACGGCCGTCCTCTGCCGAGAGCCTGGGAGCTCCGGCCTTCGGCGATGAGTCGGTTCTCGATCGTCCGGATGGGAAGGGCGGTCAGCGCCCCACACCGCCGGATTCGGTCGCGCCGGGGCTGCATGCCGCTGAAGCGGGAACGGAGATCGTGTGGTGGGATCCCGCCGCGCTCGATCTCGAGGTGGATCCACGCGCGGGCGATCGCCAGCGCCGATTGCTCGAGGTCGAGAGAGAGGAGCAACCCTCCCTGGACGTCGAGGCGGGGCGCGGCGCGCACCGGGAATGGCAGGCGGCTCGCGCGGCGAGACTGGCGGCGGGCGGGCGCCGGACGATGTCGGTTGCCACGGCGGGAGCGATCGCGCGCCGCGCCGCCGAAGCCCCTGAAACCGGCGAGGAGCCCCGCTCCGACACCCGTATCGCGTGGGTCGACGTGCCCCGGCCGGAAACCGAGGGACCGGACGGGGCGGGGCGCTCCGGAGGCGAGCGGTTCGGCGATCTCGTCCATCGCATCCTCGCCGAGGTTCCCCTCGACGCCGACTCCGCTGCGGTCGAAGGACTGGCCGGGACGCTGGGTCGGACGCTGGGAAGTCCCGAGACCGAAGTTGTCGCGGCGGCGGCTCTCGCGACGCGCGCGCTGGAACACGAAGTGCTCGACCGGGCGCGGGCCGCCCTGGGCTCCCGGCCCGGCGCGGTCCATCGCGAGGTCCCGGTCTTCCACGTCGCACACACCGCGGCACCGGACGGGGAGGGGGACGGCGATCAGGGTGCGGCCATTGTCGAAGGGGTCGCGGATCTCGCCTTCCGCGAGGTCACCGGTTCCGGCCCGCGCTGGACCGTCGTCGACTACAAGACGGATCGGCGGCCCGCCCGGCGGCGCACCGAGTACGAGGCACAGGTCGCCTGCTACGTCGAGGCCATTGAGGGGGCCAGAGGAGAACCGGCCCGAGGGGTCGTGCTTGCGCTGTAGGAACGCTAGGCGTCGTACTCCCGGCGGTGGAGTTCGGCCGCGCGTTCGGACCACTCCTTGAGTCGGATCCGTGCTCCGAGCCCCCTGCCGAGAGTGTCGAGGTCTTCGGAGGTCCAGCGGGCCAGATCGAGGTACGTTCGGTAGCCCATTTCGTTCAGCCGCGCCTCGAAGGCGGGGCCGATCCCCTTGATCCGCGTCAGGTCGTCGCCCTCGCTCGATGCCCGCGCCCGCGCCCGTGCCCGTTCCGCTGCGGGGCGCGCATTGCGCTTGCGGACCGTTCGTGCCCGGGGGAGGCGGGCGCGCCGCGCGGAGTTGACCCGCCGGCTCCCCTCGGGATCCAGCTTCGAGAGGCGGGTGTACAGCCGGTCCCGCTCGGCCTCGATCCTCCGGCGCGCCGCCTCGGATTCGAGCCGCGCACGCTCGAGCATCTGCCGTGCGTCGTGTTCGATGGCGGACAGGCGGTTGTCGAATTGACGCTTGAGCGTCAGCTCTCTCCCGGCCATCTGTCGGCCACGGAACCACGAGCCGACGACAAAACCCGCCGACGCGGCCAACAGCAGCCCCAGCACGACGATCGGGGTCAGGATGTCCATCATCTTCGAGCGGACTCCGGTTTCCGGCGTAGTCCCGCCGCGAGGTGACGCGAAGGGGAACCCAATATAGGGTGACGGAGGAAACCGCCCAACCCCGGCGCGACCGGGAACCGCGACCCGAATCAGCCGGCCGGCAAGGAGAATCCATCGAGACCCCGCTGACGGGACGGTTCGACCGGATCATGGCTTCACCGGACATTTCCGCGGCTTCCGGGCGCGTGCTCGGGTCGTCGCGCGAGGGGCGGCCGGTTGTGGGGTTCCGCTTCGGGCGGGGACCCGAGGCCGTGAGTCTGCTCGGCGGCTGCCACGCCGACGAACCGGTGGGGCCGCGGCTCCTGCGTCGTCTCGCCGGCTATCTGGCGGGACTCGACGCGGAGGATTCAATGCTCACCCGTTACCAGTGGTGGATCATCCCGCACATCAACCCCGACGGCGCGATCCGCAACGCCCCGTGGCAGGATCCCGATGCGAAGGCGTACGACCTCGGGCGATACCTGGCGGGCAAGGTGCGGGAACTGCCGGGCGACGACATCGAGTTCGGTTTTCCGCGCGACGAGGCCGATCCCGGAGCGCGGCCCGAGAATCGGGCGGCGTACGACTGGTGGCGGACCTGCGATCGACCGTTCGCGCTGCACGCCTCCCTGCACGGTATGGGCTTCGCCGCCGGTCCCTTCTTCCTCATCGATCGCGCCTGGGAGGATCGATGCGAAGCGTTGAAGGCCTCATGCCGGCAGCGCGCAGAGGCTCTCGGCTACTCGCTGCACGACGTCGAGCGTCACGGAGAGAAGGGCTTTTTTCGCTTCGAGCGGGGGTTCGCCTCGCGGCCCGACTCGAAACTCATGGCCGCGCACTTCGAGGCCCTCGACGACTCGGCGACGGCGTCCCGCTTCTGGCCGAGTTCGATGGAAACGCTGCGCTCCTTCGGCCACGACACGCTGACCCTCGTCTCGGAGATGCCGCTCTTCATCCTCCCCGGCGTGGGAGAAAGGCCGGGCCCGCCGGATCCGGCCGCCGAACGCTGGAAGAGACGGCTGGACGGCTGGAGGAGCGAGCTTACCGTGGGGGGCGCGCCGGACGCCGTCTCCGCCGATGCGGCAGGACACGGGCTTGTCCCCATGCCGGTGCGCGACCAGATGACGCTGCAGTGGACGTTCATCGCCGCGGGATTGAATCAGAGGAGCGCCCCGGCCGCGTGACGTCGCGCGGCGCCTCGCGTCCGGCTTGCCTGTGCCGCGGCAAGAGAACAACGTGACCAGCGTGAACAGGCGATTTCTACTCGCGATCCTCGCGGCGGCCGGCTGCAGCGATCTGGCATCGCAACCCGAGCGCGTCCCGGCCTCGCTCGAGCTCCTTCCCGCCGACGCCGTCATCCTCGAAGGCGAGGCCGTTCGGTATCAGTTTCGGGTATTGGACGAGAGCGGCGCGGCTTTCGACCGGGTACCGGCGTGGGCGCCGCCGCGCTGGTCCGTGTCCGATCCGTCGGTCGCCGAGGTCGATGCGGACGGCGAGGTCATCGGCCTCGAGGGCGGTCGTGAGACGCGGGTGGCCGCGGAAGTGGCGAGCATGCAGGCCGGAGCCTGGGTGCGGGTGAACCCGACGAGCGTCAAGATCGAAGCGTCCGCCGTGCATCTGACGCAGGCGGTCCAGACGCTGGGCGGAGACGTTCCTCTGATCGCGGGCCGTTCGGCGCTCCTTCGAGTCTTCTTCACGGGCGACAAGCTGAGCTTCTATCGTCCCCGCCCACTGGCGACCTTCTACCAGGACGGGGCCCCGATCCACGAGATGCGACTGGATCCCGCGGTGGACCGGATCCCGACGGAGCCCGAGGAGGGGCGACTCGACCGGTCGTTCAACGGGGTCGTGCCGGGGCTGGTGGTGCAACCCCGCGTTGAACTGGTAGTGGAACTGGATCCGGACGGCGCCGTGCCGGCGGTTTCGGGAAGCGACCGGCGCGTGCCCGCCGAAGGACGACTGAGGCTGGACGTGCTGACGGTGCCCCCAATGGAGCTGACGGTGGTGCCGGTGGTGCACTCCGCGGATTCGGAGGCGATTCTGACCTGGGTGGAAGGGATTACGGAGACAAGCCCCGGGATGGAGTTCGTGCGTTCCATACTCCCCATCGGCGAACTGGAACTGACCGTGAACGAGCCCTACCGCACGACAGCGGACCTCGGAACGGTGGCAGGCTGGCTGGGGCTTCTGCGCGAGATCAGCGTGCTCCGGCTCACGGAGCGACGGTCGGACTATTACTACGCTGCCGTCGCAGCCCCTCCGAACGCTCCCCTCAAGGGGTTGGGCTACATTGGGCTGCCGATCGGAGTCGGAGTACCTGATGTCGACACGTTTGCCCACGAACTGGGGCACAACATGGGACTCCGACACGCTCCCTGCGGCGTCGCCGTGAACCCCGATCCGGACTTCCCGTACGAGGACGGCTCCATCGGAGTCTTCGGATACGAGACCCGGGGCGGGAACACGCAGATGGTCGATCCCGCCGAGTATTGGGACCTGATGACGTACTGCGATCCGAGCTGGATCAGCGACTATCATTTCATCAAGGCCATGGAGTTCCGGCGGGAGCACGAGTCGCTGGTCCTGCGGAGCGTCGATCCTGAGCCGACGCTGCTCCTCTGGGGGAATGCCGGCACCCCGGATCTTCTGCTGGAGCCCGCCTTCGTCCTCGACGCGCCCCCGAAGCTGCCGGCCCGGGAGGGCCCGTATCGCCTGGAGGGGTTCGACGCGGCCGGCCGGCCCCTGTTCTCCTTCCCCTTCACTCCGGACGAATTGGAGTACGGGGGGGGACAGTTCGCCTTCGCGATTCCCTATGATGACCGCTGGGGCGGTCCTGAAGGACTGGATCATGTCCGCCTCTCGGGCCCGGACGGCTCCGTCACCGTCGAGAGGTCGGGGAGTCGCCGGGCGTCGCTGGTCATGGACCCCGACACGGGTCGCCTGCGCGGCATCCTGAGGGGGCGGGAGGCCCCTCCTCCGTGGGCCGATGACATGGAGATCGTAGCCAGCGACGGAGTGCCCCTCGTCAGGGTCTCGGGCCCCCGCCAGTGAGCGTCCGGGTGCCCCGCACCGGTCTCGCGCTGGCGCTGGGCGTGGCCGGCACGTTGTTGGCGGGTGGCGGCGCGCGGGCCCAGACCTTCGTGGAGGTGCGAAGCGGTCTTACGGTGGGAAATCACACGTCCACCGCGGCGGGTCTCGAATGGGTTCCCGCCCTGTCGCACGAAGTCCGGATTTCGAGGCGGCTGCGCCCGCGGGTCGCCGTCCACGCCGGGTATGTCCGGACCGCATTCGGCTGCCGGGAGGGATTCTGCCGCGGCAGGGAGCCGACGGTCACCGGCCAACATGCGGCCATCGGTGCGGAGTTGTCGCAGGGCTGGCTGTGGGGCCGGGTCGGCGTCCTCTACGGGACCACGCGCGTCGGGACGGAAGGGGAGACGCCGCAGGCGGGCCCCGGCCTGGAGGCGGGCGCCGGACTCCGCCTTCGCTTCGGCCGCCTTCGCGTCGGGCCGGGTCTGTCGTGGCGGCGCATGTCCGCGGACACCCCGTCGAGCGCCGACCATGCCGTGTCGCTCGGTTTCGATCTGGGCGTCGGGTTCGAATTCGACTAGCTTCGGATGCCCCACATACCGGAGGATCGGATGGGCTTCCCACACCGCCGGACCCGCGCCACGCATGGCGTGCATATTTTTTATACTTCCAACGATGACGAGTCCGGTACGCACATACTCGAGCGAATGGGCGCTTTCCTCACCCGGCACCTGCGCCTGCGGGAGGAGGGGGCGCGATGAAAGCCCGCACTCTTCCCGGTACTTCGTGGATTGCCTCTCTGGTCCTGGTTTCGGCCGCGTGCGGGACGCCCGACGATCCGATGCCCGGCGGGGGCGCGCCGGCCGTACTCGATCTCACGCTCGACAACATCCACCGCACCAGCGCGGGCGCGCACGGCGTCTCCATCTCGCCGGACGGTCGTCGCCTGGCGATCTCCGGCTCGGGGCCGGACGGTGCGGGGCTGTACCTGGCGGCCCGCGACGGCGCCGGCGGCTTCGGGACGCCGCGCTTCTGGCTTCGGGGCTCGAACCCGGTCTGGGCACCGGGCGGCGACCGGATCGCCTTCGCGGCCGGTGGTCAGATCCGGGTCGCGGACGTCGGCGACGTCGAAGCACGCCCGCTGATGGACCGCATGGAGGGTGTCCGGGCCCCCGCCTTCTCCCCGGACGGGCGGACGATCGCGTTCTACTCGACGGCGAGCGGCCACCAGGACATCTGGCTCGTGCCGGCCGACGGTGCGACCCCGCCGCGCCAGCTGACCGAGGCCGCCATGGCCCTCGACGATCCGCGCTTCGCGCCCGCCTGGCGGCCGGACGGCCGCGAGATCCTCTACGTGTCGAACGCCTCCGACTACTGGCGCGATGACCTCTGGCTCGTCGACGTCGAGACGGGCGACCGCCGCCAGCTCACCCGCTCCCTGATGGCGATGTCCACCCCCGTATGGTCGCCGCAGGGCGACCGGATCGCCGTCTTCGGCACCGCCAGGGATGAGTACTGGTACGAGGACCTGTCCTACATCTACGTGATCGAGGATCTGGAGGCGGGCGCCGGGGCGTCGGAACGCATCGTGGACATGCAGGTCTACGCGACCGATGCGGCGATGCGGCACGCCCCGTCCTGGTCGGCGGACGGCGCGTTCATCTACTTCCCCTACCTCGAACGCGGCACGGTCAACGTGTGGGCGGTGCCCCACGCCGGCGGCGTGGCCACGCGCGTCACCCACCTGGAGGGGACGATCTCGCGCGTCAGCCACACGGCGGGCGCCGGCACCCTCGCCTTCGTCCACTCGTCGCCGACACGGGGAGGGGAAGCGTACGCCCTCGACCTCATCGGCGGCGTACCGGAGCGCCTCACCTCGTTCGCGCCGTCCTGGCGATCCGTCGCGGCGCCCCGCGAGATCGCCTTCCCCAGCTTCGATGGGCTCCGGATCCAGGGCTTCCTCTACGACCCGCCGCAAGGGGCGGAAGGAGCCACGTGCCCGGCGCTCGTCCAGGTCCACGGGGGCGGGACGAATTCCTACCAGCAGGGTCTCAATCTCACCGAACAGTACCTCGCCTCAAAGGGGTTCGTGGTGCTCGCGATCAACTACCGCGGGGGATCCGGCTTCGGTCGCGAGTTCCAGGACCTCTCCGTCGAGGACTGGCTGTGGGACCAGGCGCGCGATGCCGGCGCGGCGGCCGATTTCCTGCGCACGCTCCCCTACGTGAACGGAAAGGTGGGGATCTACGGCGGCAGCTACGGCGGGAGCATGTCGCTGTCGGCGATCAGTCTGACGCCGGACCGGTTCGACGCGGCCGTCCCCATGCGCGGTGCCTACTCGAAGCTGAACACGCTCGAGTACACGGACCGGCTGGGGAAGATCTTCTCCGTCACCGGCCACGGCGGCACGCCCGAGGAGCGCCCCGACACGTATGCCAAGAGCAACGTCGTGTCGCGCATCGCCGACATCACGGCCCCCGTTCTCCTCATGCACGGGGAACTCGACCGCCGCGTTCCGATCCAGAACTTCGAGAACGCGGTGGCCGAATTCGAGCGGCTCGGCGAGAGCATCGAGGTGAAGACGTACCCGGACGAAGCGCACGGTTTCCGGAACCCGGACAACCGCGTCGACACCTGGTCGCGCCTGGAGGAGTTCTTCAGCCGGCATCTCGGGGGCTGCGCCGCGGGCTGAAGGCCGCCGGTCCGGAAACTCCCATCGCCGACCCCGCGTAGGAAGTCACGGTACGGGCGTGGCCCCGCCCGCCCGGAACGACGGACTCCCGGGGAGGACACACGTGAAGAACCCATTGACGGCCGCCGTGCTGAGCTTCCTGGTGCCGGGCATCGGCCAGTGGTACAACGGCAAGTTTCTGCGCGGACTCTTCTGGCTGCTGGTGACCCCCGGCCTGTGGCTCGGCACCGGCGGCACGCTGGGCTGGATCTGCCACATCGTGTCGGCGGTCACCGCGTACAGCTACGCGAACCGGCTGTACGTCCGCTGACCCCCGGCAGGCCGAGGCAGACCCGCGTCAGCGCCGCTTGAGCGCAGCGGGGCTCGTTGCCGCGGCCACTAGGGCACGCGTTCGAAGCGACCGTAGTAGTCCATCTCGACGCCCGTCACGCGCGCGGTGTCATCGAGCAGGAACGAGACGCCGATCCTGACATCGCCGAACCACATGTCGAAGCGGTCGACGTGCCAGTGCTCGAGAGGCATCCGCACGGGCCGTTCCCGGCCATCGAACTCGGCCACGAGCCGCAGTTCGTCGGCCGATTCTTCAGCTCCGTTCGCCGGCCCGTTGCCTGTCCCGTTGCGTGCGGCGCCCGCCGATGCGTTCGCGGCCGGCCGTTCGTTCACTCCCGGAGTCCCGTCCCAGCGGCCCAGCCGGCCCTCCGCGGGCATGAGCGGCGGGATCGCTTCGTCCGTCAGGCGGATGCGCAACTCGCCGGCGTAGCCGTTGCGGTACGTGCCGACGTAGGCCTCGAGCGGCACCGAGGGCCCCTGGTCGAGCCGGGCTGCCTGCCGCGCCTCCTCCGCCTCGAAGATCCGGCGGTTCCCCTCGGCGACGCTCCGTTCGAATTCCGCATGCCAATCGCGGCTCCGCAGTTCATCCGTGCCCACGAAACGCGCCATCGCCCACTGCGTGAGCACCCACGGAAGCTCGGAGTTCCGATTCGTCGTCGCCCACACGCCGAAGCCCTGTTCCGGCGCCAGCGCGATCGAGCAGTTGAACCCCAGGGCATTCCCTCCGTGGCCCACGCCCGTGACGTCCCCGAATCTCCCCGTCGACCAACCCATCGCGTACGCGCCCGGCCCCTCGAAGGGCATCCAGCTGCTCGGGTTCGGTATCACGGTGTGCGGCGTATGCATGAGTTCGACGGTTGACCGCGAGAGCGGCGGGTTCGGGTGTGTGCCGACGTGGAACCGCATCCACTCGGTGATCTCGTCCGCCGAGGTGATCACGCCGCCTGAGGGCACGGTGACGTCCTCCGCGTACTGCCACGGCACGGGCTCCAGCGGCATTCCCGTGGTCGCCGCGTTCCCGATGAACCGCCGCTCAACGATCGCGTGCGGCTCGGCGTGGTTCGGGCTCGCGTTGGCGGGCGCCATGCGCGCCGTCGTCGTCGTCATCCCCAGCGGATTCCAGAGCTTCTCGCGCGCGTAGGAGTCCCAGTCCGTTCCCGAGACGGTTTCCACGAGGTGGCCCGTGAGAACGAACATGTCGTTCGTATACCCGTAGCGGTCGCGGAAAGCGTGGTCCGGATCGGTGTGGGGGAGCCGCATGAGATAGTCGCGCCGGTCCGTGACGAGCGGGCGCAGCGGCTGATTGCTCCCGGTTCCGACGCGGTGCGTCACGATGTCCCGCACGCGGATCTCGCGCGTCGTCCACGGGTCGTGGAGACGGAACCACGGGATGTGGTCCGTGATGCGGTCGTCCCAGCGCAGTTTTCCTTCCTCGACCAGGGACGCGATCGTCGCCGCGCCGAACGCCTTCGAGCAGGAGCCGATGCTGAACAGCGTCCCTCCGTCGACGGGCGTGTCCCGCCCCAGTTCGCGCACCCCGTAACCGGTCGACAGGTAGCTCCGGCCTTCATGGACGATGGCGAGACCCAGCCCCGGCACTTCCCACCGCGCCATGGCGTCCTCGACCCACGCGTCGATCTCCTCGACGCTCGGCGGAGACGGCAAGGGCGACTGCGCCCGCGCGGCGACGGTCGCCGACAGGAGCGCTGCTCCGAGAAGCGCCATGGCCGGCACGGCGCGGCGCCGCAGCTGTTGCACGGAAAGACGGTTCCGGGATGTCATGACGGCCTCCTGCTCAAGTCACCAGTTGTTCGATCTTCGTCCGTACACGAGGCTAGGGGAGTCCGAATACCCACAGGACGGCGCCCGCGGCGGTGGCGACGCGCTGTTCTCCGTCCACCTCGAACGACATGGGGGCGGTGCGGACACCGGCGCCGGCCTGGAAGTCCCACAACGCCTCGCCTGTCTCGGCGTCAAGGGCGAAGATGTTGCCCTCGTTACTCCCCCCGAAGACGAGACCGCCGCGCGTGGCCATCACGCCCGCCCACGGCGGGGAGAGCAGGGGGAACTCCCACTGCAGTTCTCCCGTGAGGACGTCGAGTGCCTTGACCGCACCGCTCGCGTCGTCTCCCGATAGCGCCTGCTCACCGCCGCCGAGAAACGGCTGGCCGGGTTCGTATTCAACTTCCGCCTTGTAGTAGATGGCCCCCATGATCCGGGTCGGCTGGTAGAAGAGCCCGGTGTCGGGGCTGTAGGAGGGGCTGAACCAGTTCGCCGCCCCCTGCAGGCTGGGCCAGACGAGGTTCCCCTCCTCGGTGGGTTCCGTTCCCGGGATCACGATCGGCCGGCCGTTCTCGTCGAGGCCCTCGGCCCACGTCTGCTTCGAGTACTCCACGCCGTGCAGGAACTCGCCGGTCTGGCGGTCGAGCACGTAGTAGAAGGCGTTCCGGTTCGCCGTCACGACCAGCTTGCGCGGTTCACCCTCCCATTCGGCGTCCACGAGCACCTGGATCTGATTCGCATCCCAGTCGTGCGTGTCGTGCGGCGTGTACTGGAAGTACCACTGCATCTCGCCCGTGTCGGGGTCGAGGGCGAGGATGGAGTTCGTGTACAGGTTGTCGCCGGGCCGCAGGTCCCCGTTCCAGTCGGGGGCCGGGTTCCCGGTGGGCCAGTAGAGGAGGTCCAGCTCCGGGTCGTACGAACCGGTGAGCCAGGTCGAGCCGCCGCCGTGCTCCCAGCTGTCGCCGCCCCACGTCTCGCTCCCCGGCTCGCCCGGCCGGGGGATGGTGAACGTGCGCCAGAGGAGATCGCCGGTCTCGGGGTCGTAGGCGTCGACAAAGCCGTTCGCGCCGGCCTCCGCGCCCGACACGCCGACGATGACCTTGCCGTCGAGCGCGAGCGGCGCCGTCGTGATCGAGAATCCGAGGAAGTTGTCCGCGACATCCATCTCCCAGCGGACGGCGCCGGACCGGGCGTCGAGCGCCACGAGTCGGGCGTCGAGCGTGCCCACGAACACCGTCTCGTCGAGGATTGCGACGCCCCGGTTCACGCGCGGGAAGCCGATGTTCTTCGTCGAGGCGGGGACTTCCGCCGACCAGTGCCAGAGGCGGCGCCCGGTGCGTGCGTCGAGCGCGCTCACGTTGCTCGGCGGCTCCGTCACGTACATCACGCCGTCGACCACGACCGGCGTCGTCTCGATGAGCCCGCCGCTCATCTGGTAGGCCCAGATCACCTTCAGCTCTCCGACGTTGCCGCGGTGGATCTCGTCGAGCGCGGAAAAACGGTGCGAGGCGTAGTTGCCGGAGTACGTGAACCAGTTGTGCGGCTCGTCGTCCGCGTTCACGAGGCGCTCGAACGGTACCTGCGCGGCTGTGCCCGCGAGAACCCCGCTGCACAGCAAGGTCGCCGCCGCGAGCGCGGAGACCGTGACAGTCTTCATGATCCCCCTCCGAGGTCGGTCAGGAAGGCGACGAGGTCGTCGATGTCCGCTTCCGTCATCTCCTCCACGGCGGGCATCAGCGAGTGATCGAACTGTTTCTCGAGTTCCACGAGGTCTTCCTTGCGAAGCGAGACCGTGCGGCCGGAGATCGACCGCAACTGGATCGTGAAGGCATCCTCGTTCACGCGCATGCCCGTGATGACGCGGCCCTCGCGCGTGACGGCGCGGATCGGCAGGTATCCCCTGAACCCCCGCAGAATGCCTCGTCTGGTGACCGGCAACTCCGACCCGGGCGTCCGCAGCGACGCGTAGAGGTAATCGACGCCGCGCCGCTGCCCGATCCCTGTGAGTTCGGGGCCGATCCCCGTCCCGCGGCCGTCGACGACGTGGCAGGAGTAGCAGTCGCCCGCGGAGGCGAACACTTCCTGTCCCCGCGCGGCGTCCCCCGCGACCTCCCTGACGACGTCCTCCGCCAGCGAGCGGACGTAGGCGGCGATGAGGTCGACCTCGAGGTCCGACACGAGGTTGGATCGCGTCCCCGGCATGCCGGTACCTGAGATCCCGCCCCGGATCACCTCGACGAGCGATTCGTGGTCCGGCGCGCGGGGCAGGGTGGGGCGCGCCAGGCTCGGCCCCTCTCCCCCCTGGCCGAGCATGCCGTGGCACCGGCCGCAGTGGGCCTGGTAGAACATCTCGCCGCGCGCGAGACCGGCTTCCGTGAGGTCGGGCTCCTCCTGGGCCGCGGCCGGGCCGGTTGTCGTCGCGAGCATGCCTGCCGCGAGCACGAGACCGCAAAGACTCGGACGGGAGCGTCGCACGATCCTCCTCCTCCGCGGGCGTACCTTCATGTCGTTAATGAACGTAGCGGCCCAACAGGGCGTCACGGAACCAGCGCTTCCGGCTCCAGGACCCAGCGCGTGAGCCATTCCACGTTTCTCGACATGAGATCCCGCTGGAGACGAGGGGATCTAACACCATGTGGCTGATCGGGATAAAGCACGAGGGTCGTCGGCGCCTTACCGATGGCGCGGACGGCCTCGAAGAACTGGATGCTCTGTTCAGCGGGCACCCTCTCGTCCCTTTCGCCCACCTGGATCAGGAGCGGTGTCGTCACGTTTTCAACATGGCGGTACGCGGAGCGCTCCTCGTAGAGATCCCAGTCCTCCCACGGCTTCGGACCCAGATACGTGTGGTAGAATTCGGGGATGTCCGTCTGCGAGTACATGGAGATGAGGTCGTTCGCGCCGGCGCCCGCGCTCGCGGCCCTGAAGCGGTCGGTCTGCGTGATCCCCCAGTAGGTGTGGTGGCCTCCGAAGCTCCATCCGCTCACCGCGAGCCGTTCGGGATCCGCGATTCCGCGCTCGACCATGGCGTCCACCCCGGAGTCGATGTCGACCCAGTCCCGGCCCGAGATGTCGCCGCGGTTGAGACCCCGAAAACGCTCGCCGTAGCCGCTCGAGCCCCGGTAGTTCGGCTGCAGCACGGCGAATCCCATGCCCGCGTACACCTGCACCGGGTAGGCGCCGCGCGTCGCGTTGAAACGGTCCGATGAGATGCCGGAAGGGCCGCCGTGGATCACGAGGACCATCGGGACGCGGTCCCCTTCCTCGTACCCGACGGGAAGTGTGAGCACGCCTTCGATCTCCTCTCCTCCGGCCCGCGAAGGCCACGACTCGACCCCC
Organism: Gemmatimonadales bacterium; assembly: GCA_009841005.1. Lineage (GTDB taxonomy): Bacteria > Gemmatimonadota > Gemmatimonadetes > Palauibacterales > Palauibacteraceae > Palauibacter > Palauibacter polyketidifaciens. The sequence continues at coordinate 15,717 of VXMR01000130.1, read as the reverse complement.
TGCTCGCCGAGCGCGAGATCGGCCACCTGCGGGTTCAGGTCGGTCAGACGCTCGGGACGAAACGTGTCCATCGAGGTGATGAAGATGTCCGGAGGCGTCATGCCGTCCTCGGCGGTGAAGGCGAGGAAGTTCCCGTCCGCGGATGCGGAGGCGCCGGAGTAGTAGCGCCGGCCATCGGTCAGATCGCGCGGCGCGCCCGCCGCGGCGCCGTCGGCGAGAGGGATCCGGTACACCGTGGCTCCGGTGCGCCGGGCCGCGGAGACGATGAGCCGCGCCCCATCGATGTGGACGAGGTTCGCGTTCGCGTCCAGATCGCCCGTGAGCGAAACAGGGTCCAGGGCGCTGCCGTCCGCGCCGAACGGCACCCGCCACAGCTGCCGATTGAAGGTTCCGAGGAGTTGTCCCGTCCCGGACACGATGAGTCCCGATTCATCATCCCACGCCACCGGATTCTCGCCGCCCGGAATGGAGGTGACGCTCCGGGCCTCGGTTTCCGCTCCCTCCTGGACGTACGTCGCCCCGTAGTAGGTCGTCCTCAGCACCGGCGACGAGCGCGCACCGAACGCGACGGCTCGCGAATCGGGGGACCATACGAAGGACACCACGTGGAGGCCGTCCGGCGACCACCTGACTCCCTCGCCGGCCACATTGTCCTCGACTTCGGCAACGTGGAGGCGCGACCACTGGTCCGTGTAGACGGAGTCCCAGACCATCGGGCGTCCCCGCACCTCCTCGAGTTCGCGGTCCGCCTCCGTCGCGGAGGGGCTCGCCACGAAGCCGAGCCGCCGGCCATTGGGCGCGAAGCGGAAGCTCCCGACCGAGGTCTCGTGGGACGTCACCTGCCATGCCTCGCCGCCGTCCGGCCGGATGCCGTAGACCTGCCTCACCCCTTCGCGGTCCGAGGAGAAGGCGAGCCATTCCCCCGATGGGTGCCAGACCGGCGAATCGTCGGATCCCGGGCGGAAGGTGAGCTGACGGACGTCCGCGGGGCCGCCCGCCGCCGGAACGACCCATACGTCCGTCTCCTGGCGGTCCTCTCCCATGTCCCGTTCCGTGACGACGTAGGCCACCCACTGTCCGTCCGGGCTCACGGAGACCTGCGACAGGCTCTTGAGGGCGAGGACATCCTCGACCGTCATCGGGCGGCTTTCCTGGGCGAGCAATCCGGTGGAGAGGACGAGGGAGAGAACGGAACCCGCGGCGAGAAGCCGGGAGCCGGGGAAGGTGACGTCACGCATGGCACACCCCTGACGTTGGAGAAGCATCGTTACTCTTCGCCGCTGATCCCCTGATAGAGCAGGATGAACGCCGCCGCCTGCACGACGTGGTACAGCGCGTTGTGGTCGAACCTGACGGGGTGGATCGGGATCTGAAGTTGCTGGATGGCCGCCGCGGCGAAGGTGAGCCCGAAGCCGATCAGCGCCCGCCGCCGGCTTGCGGTGGGGCGGCGACGCCAAGCCCGTGCAAAGCGCACGGTGAGAAAGATGACGGCAGGCAGATAGAAGGCGACCGCGACGGCGAACGCCTGCCACCCTGCCAGCACGATGGCGACGTAGGCAATGTAGGCGAGCCCGGCGAGCCTGGTGATCCACCGCGTACCCCCGGGCGGGCCATCGATCCGTGCGCCCAGGCCCCAGGCGGCGAGTCCCGTAGCTCCCACCGTGAGAATCGTGGCGGGCCAGAGGACGCGGTATCCGAGGGTCGCGGCGTCCCCGAAGAAGCCGTGCACCGTGCCGCCGAAGAGGGCCGCGGCGCCCGAGCCGGCGAAGAGTCCCATCGCCCACGGGCGCAGATCGGCCCTCACGTGTGAGCGCGCGAGCCACACCAGCACGGCGCAGAGCAGCGTGAGCCCGTAGTCGGTCAGCGTGACGGCAGGTTCGGTCAAAGCGCTTCGACCTCCGGTCGCGGAATGGGTTTTTCCTTCTCTGATCGGTATTGTCGGACCATCGCCCCGGGCAATACTCATGCGAAACCGTCCCTCAGGAGGAACCGTGTCTCGATCCCCGCGATCCGTCCGAAAGCGCCACAGGCGGTACGCGGTCCTGGGGCTCCTCGCAATCGGCTGCTCGCCCCCCGGCGGCGGGGTCGTCGACGACGGCCGGATCCCGCTCACGCTGGAGAACCTCTTCACGGCCGCGGGGGGCGCCGGACGCGCCGTGCTCTCGCCCGACGGATCCATGCTCGCGGTGGCCGGACCTGTCGAAGGCGCGGGGGGACGCGGGATCCACCTTGTCCCGACTTCGGCGACGGGGGAGGTGGCGGCCGCGGAGGGAGAAGCCGCGACCTTCCGGCTCGCCGGCGGCGCGCAGACGTGGTCCCCGGAAGGGGAGCGGTTGGCCTTCATCGCCGGAGGAAGCCTCGTCGTCGCAGAAGCGGGAACATCGGACCGGGTGGTCGTGGTGGAAGGCGTGAGCGGTCTTCGCGCCCCCTCGTGGTCGCCGGACGGCACGACGCTCGCCTACTACTCCACGGCCTCCGGCTCCCAGGACATCTGGCTCGTCAACGCGACCGGGGCGACGCCCCCGCGGCAGCTGACGGCCGGCGCGGCGGAGGCCGACGACAGCCGCTTCAGCCCCATGTGGTCGCCGGACGGTCGGTGGATCGCCTACATCTCCAACCGGGCCGACTGGTGGCACGACGACGTGTGGCTCGTCGCCGTGGCGTCCGGCGAAGCGCACCGGGTCTCCGCTTCGCTCATGGCTTCCTCGAGCCCCGTCTGGTCGCCGGACGGATCGAGCCTCGTCCTGATGGGGACGTCCAAGGACGAGTACTGGTACGAGGACCTCGCGTACCTGTACCGTATCGACCTCGATCTCGCCGGTACCGTCCCCCGCGTCCTCCGCGAAGCGCCGCTCGACATGCAGGTCTACGCGACCGACGCGATCATGCGCTTCGACCCCTTCTGGTCCGGCGATGGCGAGCGCATCTACTTCCCGTACCAGCAGCGCGGCGCCTTCGATCTGTGGTCCGTCCCCGCCTCCGGCGGCGTCGCCACGCGGGTCACGAACGTCGGCGGGGCGTGGTCGTCGCTGCACGCGACGCCGGATGGCAGCCGCGCCGTGTTCACGCGGGATGCGGCGACGGAGGGCAGGGAAGCCTGGCTCCTCGACCTCGACGGCGGAACCCCGGCCCGCGTGACGGACTTTTCGCCGGACTTCGAAGGCGTCCAGCGTCCCGCGGAGATCTCCTTCCGCTCCTTCGACGGCCTGTACATCCAGGGATTTCTCTACCTGCCGCCGGCGGTCCGGGTCGCGCGCTCCGCCGGCTCCGACCCGCCCGCGTGCCCGGCCCTCGTCCAGGTGCATGGGGGAGGGACGAACTCCTACACGCAGGGGACGAACCTCGTGGAGCAGTACCTCGCGAACGAGGGTTTCGTCGTGCTCGCCATCAACTATCGCGGAGGGTCCGGCTTCGGTCGCGAGTTTCAGGATCTGTCGGTCGAGGACTGGCTGAACGACCAGTCGAAGGACCCGGGCGCCGCGGCGGACTGGCTGCGCCGCCAGCCGTACGTCAACGGGCGCGTAGGCATCTACGGCGGGAGCTACGGAGGCATGCAGTCCATGTCCGCGATCACGCGCACGCCCGACAAGTTCGATGCGGCCGTCCCCATGCGCGGCATCTACTCCGAGTCCCTGACGCTGCCGTACGCGGACCGCCTGGGGAAGATCTTCACGATCACGGGGCACGGCGGGACGCCCGAGGAGCGGCCCGAGATCTACGCGAAGAGCGAGACGCTCGACCGGATGGACCGCATCACGGCTCCCGTCCTCATCATGCATGGAGAATTCGATGTGAGGGCGCCGTTCGAGAACTTCGAACTCGCGGTCGAGCGGCTCGAGGCGCTCGGCAAGGAATTCGAATCGAAGACGTATCCCGAGGGACACGGCTTCCGGGATCCCTCCAACTCGGTCGACATGTACAGCCGGCTCGGCGCCTTCTTTGACGAGCACCTCGGAGGGTGCCAACCGGACGACAGGTCTTTAGACTAAAAAATAACCGGTCCTGTTTGCAGGCACACTCGGGGGCGTTGCCCGGTAGCGGACATGGCGGTCCTTCACGGCCGGCACCCGTCCCCGAAAAGACGCGAGGGGAACCCATGGCGAAGCGCATCCGCACGACCTCCGGCAGCTCCGATTCCTATCGCTCCCCCCGTGCACGCGCCGCCCGTTCCGCGGTGCTCGGCTTTGCCGGTCTGGCGATCCTCTCCTGTGGAGGGGACGACACGGCGGGACCACCGCCCGGGCCGCCGCCGCCGCCCCCAACCGCGACCGTGCCGGCAAGAATCACGCTTGAACCGGAGGAGGTCGCAGTCGTGGCGGGCGACACGATTCGTGTGCGGGCGCGCGTCCTGAACGACCGGGCGCAGCCCATCTCGGATGCGGTGGTGACGTGGACCATCAGCGATCCGGCCGTCGCGACGATCGATGCCACCGGGCTCGTGACCGGCCTGAAGGAGGGCAGCGCGAGCCTGACGGCCACGTCGGGCCCCGTCTCGAACTCCGCGCCGGTCGCGGTGCACAGCCTGGATCGGGCGACGCTCATGGACCTCTACGTCGGCACGCGCGGGGGCGAATGGACGAACAACGACGGCTGGGGGACGGACGCGCCAGTCGGAAGCTGGTACGGCGTGACGGCGAATGCGAACTCGCGCGTGACGGCGATCGACCTGAGCGAGAACGGCCTGAACGGGCAGCTTCCCGAGGACCTCGGAAGCCTGGCCTTCCTCACCGAACTCGAGGTGGGCGGGAACGACAAACTCTCCGGTCCCATCCCGTTTTCTCTCTCGGAGCTGGGCATCCAGACGCTCAACTACGGCGGCACCATGCTGTGCACGGTGCGCGACGAGGGTTTCCAGGCGTGGCTGAGCGCCGTTCCCACGCGTGAGGGCGAGTTCCTCGCCTGCAACGAGGAACGGTCGGACCTGATGAAGCTCTACGAGGCCATGGGCGGAGATACTTGGACGGAATCGGCCAACTGGGGAACCACCGCCCCGCTGGAGAACTGGTTCGGCATCTCGGTGGACGATTCGACGGGGCGGGTCACTGCGATCAACCTGAATCGCAACAACCTGTCGGGAGAGATCCCGACCGAGATCCAGTACTTCCCCAGCCTCCGAGTGCTGCGGCTGGATTACAACCGGCTCGAGGGCGAGATCCCGGCGGAGATCGGCCTTCTCACCGAACTGCGACGGATGGATATCGACGGGAACCCTTTCCAGGGCGAGATCCCGCCCGAAATCGGAAACCTCGAGAATCTGAGGGTGCTGTGGATCGGTGGGGGCGAAAACCAGCTGTCCGGCCCCATCCCGCCCGAACTCGGCAACCTCGCCAGCCTCGAGGCGATCAACCTGTACGAGGCCCGCTTCGACGGTACGATTCCCGAGGAGTTCGGAAACCTCGACGCGCTGGAGGTTCTGCGGATCACGGAAACGCGGATCGAGGGCGGCTTGCCCGAGAGTCTTGCGGGACTCGGGAGGCTCCGCGCGATCCGCCTCTACGACAACGAATTGTCGGACCCCCTTCCTTCGTGGATTGGCCAGCTCGACAGCCTGTTCTCGCTCTGGGTCGCCGACAACATGATCGAGGGGCCGCTTCCGGCCGAACTCGGCCAGGCAGACAGCCTCCAGTTCATCTGGGCGCAGAACAACCGGTTGTCGGGGCCGCTACCGACCGACCTCGGGGACGCCAGCCAGCTCTTCAGTGTGCGGGTCCAAGGCAACGCCGACCTGTCGGGGCAACTGCCGGAGAGCATGACCGCGCTCGAGGAGATCTTCGAACTGCAGGCGGCGGACACGGGGTTGTGCATGCCTCAGACCCCCGCCTTCCGCACGTGGCTGGAATCCGCGCTCTCGAAGTACCGGATCCGGACATGTGGGGCCGAAGCCCACGCAGAGGCTTACCTGACGCAGGCTATACAGTCGCGTGACTATCCGGTCCCTCTCGTGGCCGGCGAGGAGGCTCTCCTGCGCGTCTTCGTGGCATCCGAACAGGAGACGGGGGCGCTGCTCCCGCCCGTCCGGGCCACGTTCTTCGTCGACGGCGCGGAGGTGCACGTGGAGGACATCCCGGCCGGTTCATCCGTGATTCCGACGGAGGTGCAGGAGGGCGAACTCGACCTCTCGCCTCACGCCATCATCCGCGCCGAGGTGATTCAGCCGGGGTTGGAGATGGTCGTAGAGGTCGACCCCGACGGCACGCTCGACGCGAATCTGGGCGTGTCGAAGCGCATCCCCGAGACCGGGCGCTCGGCCGTCGATGTGAAGGCCGTGCCTCCGATGTACCTGACCCTGATCCCGTTCGTCTCGACCGTGGACAACGACCAGGACGCGGTGACGCTCGTCAGTAACGCCGACCCGGACGATGAGATCTTCTGGCAGACGAACAACTATCTCCCTGTCGGAGAACTGGAGATCATCCGGCACGCAAGCGTGAGGGTCGACACGAACGACATCTTCGAGATCCTCGGTCGGGTCGTGACCATCCGGACGTTGGAAGATGGGGTCGGACACTGGATGGGTCTCATCCCGGATGCCGACGGCGCCGCGGGCGTCGCCTGGCTGCCGTTCGGGCCCGACAGCCTGACGCACCTGGGGAAGACCGCGGTCTCGATACTGAGTGCGGAGACGATCGCGCACGAACTCGGGCACAACATCAGCCTGTCGCACGCGGCGTGCCGAGGAGACGAGGGAGGCCCGGACCTGACGTTCCCGTACGACAATGGAGGGATCGGTGTCTGGGGCTGGGATCCGCGCGACGGCGGCTCGCTCGTGGATCCGACATCCACGGTCCGGGACTTCATGACCTACTGCGACCCGTCGTGGGTCAGCGACTACTACTTCTCGAACGCGCTGCGCTTCCGTCTCCAGGACACGACCGACGTGCGGAGGGGCGCGCCGGCGGCCTCGCGCATGCTCGTGGTGTCCGGCGGCGTCTCGGCGGACGGAGATCCCTGGCTCGATCCCGCTTTCGTCGTCGACACGCGACCGGCCGTGCCCACCTCCGGCGGTCCGTGGCGGTTGACCGGGCGTCGGGCGGACGGCGGCGAACTGTTCTCGCTGGCTTTCACGATGGCAGGCCTGTGGGATGGCGATGGGCGATCCGGATTCTCCTTCGCGCTGCCCGTCCAGCCGGAGTGGGCCACGGAGTTGACGAGCGTCGTGCTCTCCGGGCCGGGCGGGAGCGTCGAGATGTCGGAGGGAAGCGAGCCTCCGGTCGCGATCCTGCGCGATCCGGGGACGGGCCAGGTGCGGGCCATTCTCACCGACCTGCCGCCGGGTCCGCTGGCCGAGAGCGCGGCAGAGGATCTTGCGCCGGAGCCGGGGCTCGAAGTGATGGTGAGCAGCGGGCTCCCCGGCGCGTCGGCCTGGCGGCGCTGAGCTCGTCGCGCGTGGGGGCGCATCCGGTTCGTCCGTCGCCGGTATCGAGCGGCCGGTCCGCGGTTTGCGGGGCGCTCGGCGCGATGTTCCTCGCCCTCGCGGCGGCCCCCGCGGACGGGGCGGCGCAGTGGACGAATCGCTACCCGAAGGTCGCGGGGTACGGCCATCACGTGTACCTCGAGGGCTATGAACTGCCCACGCTCACGGCCGGGCCCATCGATCCGGCGCTGTCGCCGGGCGGCGCGCGGGTGGCCTTCGCCTCGCACGGCTGGATCTGGGTCATGGATCTGTCGAGTGGAGTCGCGCGGCGGCTGACCCGCGGCGGGGGGATCGACGCGCGGCCCGCCTGGTCTCCCGACGGCGAGCTCATCGCGTTCGTGCGCGATGACACCGAAGACACGGAGATCGTCTGGGTCGCCGCGGGCAGCGGAACGGAACTAGGCCGCGTCGACAGCCCCGGACTCGAACTCGACCCTGCGTTTTCCGCTGACGGGACGAAGATCTTCTACTCATCGGCCGAATCGGAGGCCGGGGCCCTGGATCTGTGGGCGGTCGACATCGAGAGCGGCGTGCGGCGGCCGGTGACCGACGCACGCGGGATCGAACTGAAGCCCCAGCCCGGCGAACGGGCGCTCGTCTACCTTTGGAAAGGCGGCGGCCGCGACCGTGTCGTCCTGCGGTCGGGCGATGCGGCGGAGCCGCGGACGCTCATCGAGGGGAGCATCGCGTCCATGGCGCGGCCCGCTCTGAGTCCCGACGGGTCCACCGTGGCCGTAAACTGGCCGACGCAGGAGGGGTGGGACCTCCGGCTCCTCAACGTGGCGGAGCCCGGGCCATCCATCCTGCTGGCCTCGGGCGGCTTGCCGCTGACGCCCGCCTGGGACCCAGCCGGCGAGTGGGTCTACTTCGCCGAGGCCGATGACCGGGAACGCATGAATCTCAAGCGTGTGCGAGCCGCCGGCGGTCCCATCGAGACGGTGGACGTGACGGCCTGGGACTGGGGTGTTGCGACGGCGAGTCTTCGGATACGGACGGTGGCCGAGGAGGGCGGCGCTCCGGTGGCGGCCCGGCTCGCGGTCGTGGACGGCGCGGGGCACCCGCTGGTCCCGGACGGTCCGGCGTCGCGGTTCGACGGACAGAGCGGCCGCGTCTTCTTCTATTCGCCAGGTGTCATCGAACTCACCGTTCCGGTCGGCGAGGTCACGGTCTCGGCCGTTCAGGGGCTCGCGACGCCCGAAGCATCCGCGACGGTACAGGTGGGTGCCGCGTCCGCCGCCGCGGAGGTCGAAGTCGTGCTTTCTCCCGTTTGGGACGCCCGCGCCGGCGGCTGGAGTTCGGGCGAACACCATTTCCATCTCAACTACGGCGGCCCCTACGACCTCTCGCCGGACGACCTGATGCCGATGATGCGGGGCGAGGCGCTGGACTTCGCCACGCCGCTCCTCGCGAACCTCCACAACCGGTTCGAGGATCAGGATCTGTGGACGTGGCGGCACTCGGGCGGCCCGCCCTTCGTCCGCTTCGGGCAGGAGGTCCGGTCCCACTTCCTCGGCCACCTGGGCCTGATCGAGATCGACGACCTGTTCTGGCCCTGGGTGTGGGGACCCGGCTACCAGGTCTACGGATCGGACGACCGCGCGAACGCCGAGCCGCTGCGACATGCCCGGGCCCAGGGAGGCTTCCAGTACTACGTGCACCCCGTGAGCACGCGCGGCATGCCGCGCGCGACGCCCTGGGCCGAAGCGTCGATCGCCGACCTCTACGGCGTCGTGCCGATCGAACTCGTCCCCGACGCCGTGCTGGGGAATCTGGATGCGCTCGAGATCGTCTGCCTGTGGAGCGACGAGATCCTCACCTCGCAGATCTGGCACCTGCTGCTGAATGCCGGGATCCCGATCGTGCCCTCGGCCGGGACCGACGTGATGAACAACTTCTACCGCACGATGGCCATCGGCACTTCGCGCGTGTACGCGCAGACCGGGACGGTGGAAAACTGGTCGACCTACATGGACGCGCTGCGAAACGGCCGCAGCTTCGTGACCAACGGACCGTTCATCGAGTTCAGCATCGACGGAGCCGAGCCCGGCCACATCGTGTCCGCCGGGGAGGTCTCGTGGTCGCTCGACGTCGCGACCGCCACGGAGGTGGAGCGGGTCGAGGTGCTGGTGAACGGCGAGGTGGCGTGGAGCGGGGAGGGGCTCGGCGGCCCCGGCTCGCGCCGCTTCGAGGGCGACCTGACGCTTCCGGAGGGGGGATGGGTCGCTGCGCGTGCCGTCGGAGGCCCGGCCCGCTGGCCGATGATGGCGAACTACCCGTTCGCGCACACCGCGCCCGTGTGGATCGGAAGCGTCGGCAGTTCCGATCCCGCCGTCCGCCGAGCTGCGGCTGCCGAACTCCTCGCGATCCTCGGCGTGGCGCGGCTCAGGTTGACCGCGGGTTACGGCGGTGCGGACATCCCGAATATCCTCGATCGCTTTGACGCCGCGCGGGAACGGCTGGAGGCGCTGGCTGCGAGATGACGGGCGACTGCGGTCCCAACGCCCGCCCTACGCGTCACGCGATGGCCCTCGTGATCGAGGATCCGGAATCGGCCGGTAAGACGCCCCGTTGGCTGCTCGTGCGCCGCCCCGCTGACGATCCCGATCTGCCCGGCGTGTGGGGTCTGCCCGCGGGCTCGCATGCCGACGGCGAGGCGGACAGAGCTCTCGTTCGGCGCATCGGCCGCGAGAAACTCGGCGTGGAGACCGAGGACCTCGGCCGCCTGAGCGAGGGCCAGCTCGAACGCCCTGGCTATCGGCTCGAGATGCGCCTGCACGCGGCCCGGATCGCGGCGGGCGAACCCCGCGTGCCGCAGTCCGTCCCCGGCGTCACCCAGTATTCCGAGTGGGGCTGGAAGCCGTCGGTCGAACTCCGGCACGGGGCCGACCGGGGGTCGCTGTGCTGCCGCCTCGCCCTCGATGTCGCGGCGGCGAGCGGAGAATAAGCTCGAAGGCCTGCCACAGGCCGGCTACTGGCTAGAGCTTGATGTCGAGGCGCTTGGCCGCCGCCAGCGGCGGGGCCGCGAGGCCGCAGCCCACGTACGCGGCGAGCGAGAGCGCCATCGCGGGGAACACCTCGTGCACGGCGTCCGAGAACGGAACCAGATCCCAGCACAGCAGCACCGTAAAGCCGGTCAGCAGCGAAGCCACGGCCCCGGCCCCGGTGCCTCGCCGCCAGAGCAGGCCGAGCACCACGGCCGGGAAGAAGCAGGCCGCATAGAGACCGCCCGAGAACGCGGTCAGCGTGACGATGCTCCCCGGCGGGTTGAGCGCGAGCCAGGCCGTGATGATCGCGAACAGCGCGACCCAGAGCCGCGTGTGCGCCACGGCGCGTCCCTCGTCGCGTCCTTCCTCCACGCGGCGGAAGAGCGAGATCACGTCCCGCTCCCAGGTCGAGGCCATCACGAGCAGTACGCTGTCCAGCGACGACATCGCCGCCGCGAGCATGGCCACGAGGATGAACGCCGCCGGGAGCGCCGGCAGGATCCCGGCGTCCCCGAGCAGCGTCGGCACGACGAGATCCGATTCCGCGAGTCCGCTGCCGATCACCGCGTGGGCATAGAGCCCGATCGGGAGCAGGAGCGTGTACACGCCGAGAAAGGCAATCGTCGACACGATGAGCCCGCGGCGCACCGCCTGCGGATCGGCAAGAGCGTAGAAGCGCGAAAGCTGTCTCGGGTCGACGATGAACTTGAGCGTCCCCGCCACGATGATTCCCACGAGGACGGGGAAGGGCATCGCCGCGTCCCAGCGGAAGAGTCCCGAGGTGTCGGGCGCCGCGCGGATCGCGTCGATGGCCCCCAGCCCCCCGGCGCTGTTCAGAGTCCCCCAGAAGAGGAGGATGGCGGCGATCGACATCACGATCCCCTGCACCGCATCCGTCTTCACGACCGAGATGAACCCCCCGACGGCCGTGTAGAGGACGACGACGATGAACACGAACCCGATCGCGCCCCTGTAGGGGATGTCGAGGAAGATCTCGAGCAGATTCCCGATCCCCTTGAAGACCGCGATCATGTACAGGAAGCTGGCGAAGATCACAATGATCGCCGCCAGGACGCGCGCCGCCCGGCTCTCGAAGCGGAACCCCACGTAGTCGGCGAGCGTGACCGAGTCCACCGCCCCCGTAAAGGCGCGCAGCCGCGGCGCGACCCAGATCCAGGCCGAGAGCGAGAAGATGACGACGGCGGGCGCGAGCAGCAGCCACGGCGCCCCGTAGGTGTACGCCTGTCCCGAGAACCCGACGAAGCTGTTTGTGCTCGAATAGGTCGCGAAGAAGGAGAGGCCGAGCACGACTCCACCCATCGACCGCCCGCCGACGTAGTAGTCCGCCCGGCCCTTCGTCCCGCGCCGGCCCTCGATCGCGTGCCGCACGAGCAGGGCGCCGTACACGGCGAGGAGAGCCACCGCGATCCAGTGTGTCTGCAGCCAGGCCATTCGTTTGTCAGGTCCCGGGTTTGGGGGGGCGGTCTCGGGTCCGGCTTCGGCAGTACGGCGACCCCGGTATCTGACGGGACGCCGCCTCCTCAGACAAGCCCCTGCTCCAGGCCCCGGATCGCTCGTCGGCCCCGTGCGTTGCCCCGCCCATCTTCTCAGACAAGGTTGGATTTCGACGACCGGCAACGGACGGTGACGCGGGCGGATCCCGGGTCACGCTACCGTACGACGGAGGGCATCGAATTGGCACAGGCAACGAGTACCGCGAGTCCCGGCGTTCAGACCCGAAAGCGGATCCCCGAGCAGGGAATCGACTGGGAGACGCTCGAGAGCGAACTGCTCGGCCGGAAGGCGATCGACTACGACTGGAAGAACGGTCGCGTCCCGTACCTCGTCTACTATGTCAATGAGGCGCTGAAGCGGGTGCAGGATGCGTCGCACGCCATCTACTCCGTGGAGAACGCCCTCTCGGGCCAAGGCTCCTTCCCGAGCGTCGGGGCGATGGAGGAAGAGGTCGTCCAGATGGGCCTCGACCTCTTCAACGCGCCGGAAGGTGCGGCGGGCCAGTTCACCTCCGGAGGCACGGAGAGCATCTTCCAGGCCGTGAAGGTCGCGCGGGACATGAAGCGGGAGGCGCGTCCCGACCTCGGCCGGCTCAACATCGTCGCCGCCTACAGCCGGCACCCGTCGGTGGACAAGGCGGCCCAGATCCTCGACCTCGACATGAAGTACGCGGATTGCCGGCCGGACTTCCGCGCGGACGTGGACGCCATCCGCGACGCCATCGACGAATCCTCCATCTTCATCTACGCCGGCGCCCCCACGATCTACTACGGGCTCATCGATCCCATGCGGGAACTCGGTGAGCTTGCCCTCGAGACGGGCGTCCGCCTGCACTCGGATGCCTGCTACGGCGGCTTCATCTCTCCCTTTGCGCGGGAACTCGGCTATCCGGTCCCCGATTTCGACCTCTCCGTGCCGGGCGTGTCCAGCCTGTCCGCGGACCTCCACAAGTTCGGCTTCGCGCAGAAGAGCGCCTCGCTCGTGCTCTTCGCCGACGGCAACGATGTCGATTACGCCCGGTACGTCGTTCGCGACCTCGCCGGCGGCTCCTACGCCTCGGCCACCGCCCAGGGCTCCCGGCCGGGCGGCGCCGTGGCCTGCGCGTGGACGATGCTCCGGCACATCGGCCGGGAGGGATACCGGGAGATCGTGCGCGGGATCATGGAGACGACCCACGCGGCGATCGAGGGCGTAAGGGCGATCGACGGCCTCTACGTGTTCGAGCCCGAAGGGGACACGAACCTCTTCCGCTACGATGTCGAACCCGGGGAACCGTTCAATATCTTCGCCGTCGCGCGACTCATGAACGAGCGGGGCTGGATGATGGGTCAGCACCGCAAGCCGCCCGCCATCCACCAGCCCATCACGTCCGTCCACACGCCCGTGCTCGGCGAGTACCTCTCGGACCTCGGTGAGTGCGTCGCCATCGCGCGGCGCGACCGTCTCCAGGACACGTTCCTCGACGGCACCTACTAGGGCCGCCGCCTACCAGCCAGGGAGGCAGAATGCCGGCCGGAGCGCTCTCGGCGGTGGTGATCGCGATCCTTACCCTGCTCGGGATCGGTACGCGCTACTACGTCCACGGAGATCTCAACGCCATCCATTGTCTGTTCAGCCTGTTCTTCTCCACGAATCTGCTCATCTGCTATTGGGAGGCGTGTCTACAACTGCGGCAGGACTACATCGAGAAGCGGGCCGTGTATTGGCGCGAACGGCGGCGCGAGACCGGCCGGAGCCCGGCGGTCGAGTTCCTCACCACGAGGGTGCCGCCGGGACGGATGTTCTCCTCGGCGGTCTGGGCGGACGCCTGGGCCACGTACTCGATGTTCGATGGGTCGTATTCGGATCGCCGCACCTTCGGGTTCATCGTCGATATCGCCAACGGTTACTTCACGCCGGTGCCGACGCTGATCCTGTATGGGGCCTTTACCGTCGGTTTCCTGCCGGCTGTCGTCGCCGGCATTATCGCCGCCATGCTGTTCTGGCAGTGGACGTACGTGTCGTCGCTCTACTGGGTCAGCTTTTTCGTCGCGGGGAGGCAGGCGCTCATCACGAAGCGGGAGTTCTTCGTCTACATTGGCGTCCCGAACGCGTTCTGGGTGCTATGCCCGGCGTTCGGATTGTACGTCTCCGTGCGCCTGATCCTGGATGGCAACTACGGCATTCTGGGCTTCTGATCGATGCTGCACGGGGCGAGACACGGATGGATCGAGGTCGTCGCCGGCGTCATGTTCAGCGGGAAGTCCGAGGAGTTGATCCGGCGCGTGCGGCGCGCCCTCATTGCCGGGCGGCGGGTACAACTCTTCAAGTCTCACCTGGACGATCGCTACGGTGGCGAGTTCCGGATCTCGTCCCACGACGGCCGGCAGATCGACGCCGAACCCGTGTCCAGTTCCGTGCAGGTGGCCGGGAAGGTCCGCCCGTCGACGCAGGTCGTGGCGATCGACGAGGCCCAGTTCCTGGACGACGGGATCTGCGCGGTGGCCGACGCTCTGGCGGATGCCGGGATGCGCGTCATCGTGGCCGGCACCGACATGGATTTCCGCGGCGAGCCCTTCGGTCCCATGGGACCGCTTCTGGCGCGCGCGGAGCGCATCGACAAGCTGCACGCGATCTGCGTGGCATGCGGCGATCCGGCGACGAGGAACCAGCGTCTCATCGATGGGAAGCCGGCGCCCGCCGAGGGGCCGACGATCCAGGTGGGAGGCGCCGAATCGTACGAGGCGCGCTGCCGCCGTTGCCACGACGTGCCTGAGCGAGGCCGGGCCCAGAGGGAACTGCTGCCGAGACGTGACACGGAGGAATGGAGGGGGATCTAGATGAAAGCACCCGCTTGGAGGATGATCACGGTTTTCGCCATGTCTCTTCTCCTGCTGCCGCTGCAGGCCACGGCCTGGCAGGCGGGCGGGGATCGGAGTCCCGACCGGCCGGCGCACCGGCCTGCGGTGCCGGGCCCGAACGGGCTGGTCACGGCCGGCCACCCCCTGGCATCCATGGCGGGTCTCCGCATGCTCATGGCCGGGGGAAACGCCGCCGATGCCGCCGTCGCGACCCTCGCCACGCTGAACGTCGTGCGGCCGCAGATGTCCGGGATGGCGGGGAACGGGTTCGTGACCCTCTACGATGCCGTCTCCGACCGCGTGTACTCGCTGGGGGCCACCGGCGCCGCTCCGCTGGCCATCGATCCCGCGAGCCGCACGGCCGACGAGTTGAACAAGGGGATTCACGCGGGCGTCGTCCCCGGCCTCTTCGGGGGATGGATCGCCCTGCTGGACCGTTTCGGCACGATGAGCCTGGCGCAGGTGCTCGCTCCGGCCATCGACTACGCGGAGAACGGCCATCCGATCGAGGCGTCCGTGGTGGCCGCGATCGAATCTCATCGGGAACTCTTCGAGAGCTTCCCATCCAGCCGGCGGATGTTCCTCCCCCGCGGCCGGGTGCCCGAGCCGGGCGAGACGTTCCGCATGCCCGACCTGGCGAACACACTCCGCAAGGTCGTCGAGGCCGAGCAGGAGGCGCTGGCGGCCGGCAAGACGCGCTCGGAGGCGCTCCAGGCCGCCTTCGACCGGTTCTACCGGGGCGATATCGCCGAGGAGATGGCTCAATTTTATGCGGAGAACGGCGGCGACTTCACCACGGAGGACTTCGCCCGTTACGAGCCCATCTGGGCGGAGCCGATCCACACGACGTACCGGGGATACGACATCTACACCAGCCCGCCGACGTCGCGCGGAGGGCTGGAGGTCGCGATGCAGCTGAACCTCGTCGAGGGGTTCGACCTGGGGGCCCTCGGCGCGGGCAGCG
>VXMR01000139.1 GCA_009841005.1 Gemmatimonadales bacterium | reverse complement strand
CGAAGGAGACAACGATGCCCAAAGCTGACCGTATCGGCACCTGCCTCTGGTTCGAAGACCGCTCGGTCGAAGCGGCCGAGTTCTACGTCTCCCTCTTCCCGGACTCCCGGATCGTGGAGATCTCGACGGTGAGCGGCGGCCCGGCCAAGGGCAACTCGTTCGTGGTGTTCGAGCTGTCCGGACGCACGTTCCAGGGGATCGACGGCGGCCCGATGTTCAAGTTCACCCCTGCGATCTCCTTCGTCGTGAACTGCGAATCCCAGGACGAGATCGACCATTACTGGAGCACGCTGGCGGAAGGCGGCCGCGAGGGCTACTGCGGCTGGCTCGACGACCGCTTCGGGGTGTCCTGGCAGGTGGTGCCGGCGAACATGGGCGAGCTCATGAGCGCCGACCCGACGCGGGTCATGGACGCGCTGCTCAAGATGGGGAAGATCGACATCGAGGGACTGCGGAAGGCGGGCGCGGTGGGCTGATGGCCGCGCACCTCGTCCGCGAGACATTCCGTTTCTCCCCGCCGTAGGCAGCGAGCGTCCACTCCCACGTCTGGGGTTTTTGGGGACGCCACGACCGAAGCTGCACGCGTGATCGACCTCCTCCGGGCCCGTGTGCCGAGCGTGTCCCAGTCGTTACCATCCCTGGCGTGATCGATCCGAGTCAGGAGGTGTTCTCATGCGGGGCATGATTCGCGCGCGCGGTGGCGCGCTTTGGGCTGGTCTTCTTGCCGTTTCAGCGACGGTCGCGTTTCCGGGCGTCGTGGCTGCGCAGTACCTGCCGGCGCGGGGGGACGCGTGGGAGACGCGCACTCCCGAGCAGGTGGGGATGAGCGCGGCGGGCGTCCAGGCGGCCGTCGAATACGCGCTCGAGCACGAGACGAGCCAGGCGCGCGACCGGGAGTTCCAGCACAGCCGGAGCTTCGGGCGCGAGCCCCTCGGGGAGGGAATCGGACCCTTCAACGTGCGGGGCGGACCGGCCGGGATGATCGTGCGCCACGGCTACATCGTCGCGGAGTGGGGAGACACGAGGCGCGTCGACATGACGTACAGCGTGACGAAGTCCTTCCTCTCGACGTCCGTGGGACTCGCGTGGGACGAGGGGCTCATCGGCTCGCTCGATGACACGGTGCGCGAGTACATGGCCCCGATCGATGTGCCTCCGGGCGACGGGGAGCCCGGCGTCGACCGCATCGGCTTCGGGAAGCCCGATCCGACGACGATGTTCGAGTCCGAGCACAACCGCACGATCACGTGGGACGACCTCCTGAGGCAGACCTCCGACTGGGAAGGCACGCTGTGGGGCAAGCCGGACTGGGCGGACCGTCCGAGCGGCGACCCCTCGACCTGGATGACGCGGAAGCGCCATCCCTCGGGGACCGTGTACGAGTACAACGACACCCGCGTAAACCTCCTCGCGCTCGCCGCGATGAGCGTGCTGCGGCGCCCGTTGCCCGAGGTCCTGCACGAGCGCGTGATGGGACCGATCGGCGCCTCCCCGACCTGGCGCTGGAACGGCTACGAGAACTCCTGGGTCACGATCGACGGGCGTCGCGTGCAGTCGGTGAGCGGCGGCGGCCACTGGGGCGGCGGCATGTTCATCAGCGCCCGCGACCAGGCGCGCTTCGGCCTCTTCACGCTGCGGCGCGGGACGTGGGGAGACCGGCAACTCCTCTCCGAGGAGTGGTTCGATCTCGCGACGACGCCCGGCCCGGCGAACGGCTCCTACGGGCACATGAACTTCATGCTCAACGTCGCGGACGAGGAGGGGAACAAGCGCTATCCGAGCGCGCCCGCGGAAGCGTGGGCCCACCTCGGCAACGGCACGAACATGATCTACTGCGATCCGGTGAACGACATCGTCGTGGTGGCCCGCTGGATCCCCGGCGGTGCGATCGACGGGCTCCTCGACCTCGTCATCGGCTCCATCGACGACACGGCCGCGGCCTCATCCGGATCGCGCTGAACCAAATCGAAGTCAGCCCCCTGCGGCAGGTAGACGCTGGGGGCCGATCCGATTAGATTGCCCGCACGGCGCGTCGCCTCTTTCGGCGGCGCGTTTCGTGTCTGCGCCCGTAGCTCAGCCTGGATAGAGCGCTTGCCTCCGGAGCAAGAGGTCACAGGTTCGAATCCTGTCGGGCGCACTCGGCCCGGCGGAGCAGAAGCCCCGGGCCGTGAAGCGGCTCTGGACCGGAGATTCAGGGGCGCAGGCTCGGGTGGCGGAAATGGCAGACGCGCAGGATTCAGGATCCTGTGGGATTAAACTCCCGTGGGGGTTCGACTCCCCCCCCGAGCATCACCGGCCCAGGTGGCGGAACTGGCAGACGCGCTAGCTTGAGGGGCTAGTGTCCTTTTACGGACGTGGAGGTTCGAATCCTCTCCTGGGCATGACGGCATGGGCTCCGGCCCTCGCCGACGACATCGCCGGTCGCGGTTCGGCCGGCTCCGAGCGCCCGTAGCTCAACTGGATAGAGCACCTGACTACGGATCAGGAGGTTGGGGATTCGAATTCTCCCGGGCGCATGCTCTCCTTCCTTCGGGCGTCGAGCCTGCTCCCGCGAGAATTCGGGCGCTCGTGGAGCTTCGCTCCCCTTCGCTGGCCAAATTCTCCCGGGTCAACCGAAAGGCCTCCCGGGCACTTCCTTTTTTTGCTCAGGTGCCGGGGGGCATGGTCGGAGGGCTCGCGGGGGGCTTCGCCCGCTCGCCGCCATGGGGCTGCCGGGCGATCGAGTTGCGGGCTCTCGACCGGCTTCGACGCTTTTCCAAGAACGGAGTGCCACGCATGCGGGTCAGGTTGGCTGAGCCAGTAGATGTGGATCGGTTGCTGGAACTTATGCGCGGGCTCGCGCGGTTCGAGGAGTACATCGACGACTTCGCGGTGACGCGGGAGAGCGTTCTCGAGCATGGGTTCGGGGAGGGGCGGCTGTTCACGGCGTTTGTGGCCGAGGAGGACGACGATCTCGTGGGGATGGCGGTGGTGTACACGATTCCGTGGACTTACACGCTGCGGCCCAAAGTGGTGCTCAAGGAGCTGTTCGTTGAGGAGGCCGCACGCGACCTGGGGGTGGGGAAGGCTCTGATGGCGGCGGTGGTTTCGCACGCCAGGTCGATCGATGCGGCCGAATTGATCTGGACCGTGATGGACGGGAACCGCGCGGCCGAGGGCTTCTACCGTGCCCTGGGCGCGTCCCCGGATCTCAAGTGGAACAACTGGTCCCTGAGCCTGGGCGATTGAACCGGGAAGGAAGACACAGTGCGAGACCCGTCCGCTGACGGGGTGCCCGCCCCACGGGATCACGCCTCGAGACGCTTCAGGCGTTCGGCGAGATCCCCCTTCGGGTAGAAGTAGAACGTCTGGCCCACCTTCCGCCTGATGAGGAGCCCACGAGCGGCAAGATCCAGCAGGTCTGTGCGAGCGGTCTGGTAGACCACGTTGTGACTATTTCGATGAGACCGGATCGAGTAGCGACTGTTTGGGTGCCTCAACGAGTGGCTCAGGAGCGCGATCTGTCGATGGTTGAGGACCACTGCCTGTCGCAGGAGGGCCTCGACGCGCCGGGCCTCTTCCCCCTTTCTGTCGAGGTGAACGTGAACCGCGTCGATCGCCCGCTGGATGATGCCTAGCTGGTAGAGCAGGAAATAGGTCAGGTCGTTCTCGTCCGTCTCGGTATGCAGGTAGGATCGAGCGTACCTGGCGGATTGCGAGCGGAGAAGCGTCGAAATCGAGATGTACTCGCAGAGCCAGTATCCCTGCGACAGCATGGACCAGTAGAAGAGAGCCCTGGCCGTTCGACCGTTGCCATCGACGAACGGGTGATCGTACCCAACCCAGAAGTGAAGGATGACGGCGCGGACAACCGGGTGTACGAAGGCGTCTCCATCCTCCCCGTTAGCGAACGCGCACATCCGATCCAGACGGTCCCCAAGTTCGGCGGCGTCCGGCGGGCGGTGGAGAATCTCGCCGTCGAAATCGCTAACGACGACATCGTCCCCCCGTCGCCGCAACCGGCCGGCGGCGCCCGGGTCATCGAGCGTATCAGCGGTCACGATTTTCTGGAGTTCGAGAATTCTCTCGGGCGTCAGCCGGTCGTGCGTGAACTGCCGCACCCTGCGCATGGCCATGTAGTTGTTGAGGATCATCTGCTCGCTCTGATCGGTCGGTTTCCGCCCGGTCCTGATCATGTCCTTGGCTCGCTCGATCGTCGTGACCGCGCCCTCGAGCTGACTGGAAGTGATGGCCTCCTGTATCAGGGAACTGATGATGTACCGGTCTCGCGTTTCCGGACTCGTAACCTGCTCGCTGATCTCGATCTTGCCGCTCGCGTCCCGGTCGATCCGGTGGATGGCTTGGAGCACGGTATCCGTCATCGAGAACGTGAAGGGTGCGCCGGTCCGGTCCAGGAGAGCGATCGGCTTGGCGAGTTGCATGCGGGCGGATTTGAGCGCAAGCCACCACTCGTGGGTGGTGAAGCCGGCGGGTGGATCGAGGTGCCGAAGCTTGTCCCAATGGTAGTAGCGGCCCTTCACCTCGGGCCCGGTCCCAGCTGTGAGGATGCGTTGGACCTCGGACATGAGATCCGGGTCGCTCAGGAGATCCCGAAAGGTCGGCCCGGATACGGGTATCTTGACCACAACGGTGCTCCAGGTACTAATGACGTACCAATTCGTGTCAAATTAGTAGAGAGGGGTCTCGCCCCCCCCCTCGTGGACACGCAACCTACTAACAATGTACTAATTCAACAAGATTTAGTATCTGGACGCCGCCTGCAGGGGGCGGGCATACTCAGCCTCGGGGATGTCGGGCCACCTGGAGCCGTGTGACCTTGCCCCCTAAGAACGATGCGGCTGCGGAGTTTCTTACCTGCTAGCGGTTGCTCACGCCTGAACTGCGGGCCGGGGGGCGGCAGTCGGGCCACTGCGTGCCTTCCGGCATGGCGCGCCGGTCGCGGGGCATGGGCTCCGGGTCCTCCGAGGCGAGATAGGCGAACATCGCGGTCATCACGGCGTCGTCGCGCAGGTCTTCGAAGACGATCTTGTCGAAGCTGTCCCGGTTGGTGTGCCAGGTGTAGGTGCTCGTATCCCAGCGGTTGTCGGCGATGTTCATGTCGTGGCGGCCGGCGCCGACGTGGAAGCTGAAGGCCGGGACCCCGGCGCAGAGGAAGGATGCGTGGTCCGTCCCGCCGGACTCGGGCATCCCCGGGACCTCGAGCGCGACGAGGTCGGAGAGTTCGCTCGGGATTTTCGCGAGCCACTCGCCGAAGCGTCCTGCGGCTGCGGCGAACCCCTGCATGGGAATGAAGGTGACCGGCCCGTTCCCGTGATCGACGTTGAACACGGTGTGGGTGCGCTCGAGGATCTCGGGATGGTCTTCGACGAAGGCGCGTGACCCGTTCAAGCCCTGCTCCTCGCCGTTCCAGAGGGCGCCGATGATCGTGCGGCGGGGGTTCGGCACCGCGTGTTTCAGGATGCGCATCGCTTCCAGGATCGCGACGGCGCCCGTGCCGTTGTCGAGCGCGCCATCGGAGCCGTCCCACGAGTCGTAGTGGCCTCCGAGGATCACGTACTCCTCGGGTTCGGCGGTGCCGGGGATCACGGCGAAGGCGTTGGAGACCGGCACTTCTCCCAGGAAACGGGCCTGTGCGTCGACGCGCAGCACGGGCCCCTGATCGTTCTCGGCCAGCCGGTACAGGAGCCCGTACGCCTCGCAGCTCAGGTCCAGGACCGGGGCCCGCAGGGCGCGGGTGCCGAAGATCTTGGTGACGCCCCAGCCTTCGGACCACTGCGAGCGGATAATCCCCGCCGGTTCCGCTACGTGCAGCACTTCCGGCAGCGAGCGCGCATCGAACCCCGTGTTCCCCACGCGTTCGTCCCACTCCGCGATGGCGCGCTCGCGCTCCGCCGTCATGCGGGCCGTCGTCTCGGGGCGGGCGAACTGCTCCAGGTTCTCCTGCGGGCGGCAACTCGGCTCCGGGCGCGAGATG
This sequence comes from Gemmatimonadales bacterium, assembly GCA_009841005.1. Taxonomy (GTDB): domain Bacteria; phylum Gemmatimonadota; class Gemmatimonadetes; order Palauibacterales; family Palauibacteraceae; genus Palauibacter; species Palauibacter polyketidifaciens. The sequence goes on along the minus strand of VXMR01000139.1, from coordinate 48,694 downwards.
AGCACGAACTTGCCGCGCACCTCCGACAGCGACGCCTGGAAGGCTCCGGGGCTGCCCGCGTCCGCGAGAATCACCACCTCCGCCTCGACAGGCCCGTCCGTGGCCGGACTCCACGCGGCCGCCATGCCCTCAAGCGACCGCACCCGCGGCTCGACGAGATCGATGTGGTTGATCCCCCGCTCCCATCCCCGCCACGTGCCGTACTGCTCCTTATAGGCGTCGATGCCCCACTCCGCGTACTTCGCCAGCGCCCAGTCGTTGGCGCCGGACATGGCGGGCGAGCCGGTGAGGCGCGGTCCGATGGAGTCCATCATCACCTGGCCGAGTTCGTAGACCTGAGAGCGCTCGACCCCCTCCTCCCAGATGGCCCGGATGACGGGATCGTCGGACGGGAAGGACTGCGCCGCCAGGTGCTGGGTCGCCCCCGGTGTCACCGCAGCGGTGAGGCTGAGAAGGAATGCCAGCGAGCAGGCGAGTTCGAGACGAACCGTGGGCTTCATGGATCGCTCCCCGAGAAGAATGGAACCTCCTCGAAGGTAGGGGAGCCCAGGCGCGTTGCGAATCCCTGGCCGCGCCCGGACTATGTGAGTTCGGCACCTCACTGGCCTCGAACCCCGATCTCCCCATGCGTCTTGACGGCAAGCGTGCTCTGGTTACCGGCGGCTCGCGGAGCATCGGTCGGGCGATCGCCCTCGGGCTGGCCCGCGAGGGGGCGGACGTGGCGGTCAACTACCGGCGGAGCCGGGAGGATGCCGAGAGCGCTGTCCGTGAGATCGAGGCGCTGGGGCGGCGCGCGGTCGCGGTACGGGGATCGACCGATTCCCGTTCCGACGTCGAGCGCTTCGTCGGGGATGCGCACGACTTTCTGGGCGGCATCGACATCCTCGTGAACAATGCCGGGATCCTGCTGCGGACACCCTTCCTCGAGATCGACGAGGAGGAGTGGGATGCCATCCAGGGCGTCAACCTGAAGGGGTACTTCCTGGTGGGGCAGGCGGTCGCGCGCGGCATGGCCGAAGACGGGACGGCGGGGGCGATCGTCAACGTGTCGTCCGCGGGGCAGGCGGTGGCCGCGCCGAACCTCACGCACTACTGCGTGTCGAAGGCGGGGGTCGAGATGCTCACGAAGCAGATGGCGCTCGAACTCGCGCCCCACGGGATCCGCGTGAACGCCATCGCGCCGGGCCTGATCGAAACCGACCTGAACCGCGCCGACATCGCGCAAGCCGACTTCCGCCAGCGGCGCCTCGCCCGTATCCCGCTCGGGAAGATCGGTGCGCCCGACGACGTGGTGGGGGCCGTCGTGTACCTCGCCTCGAACGAGGAGGCGCGACTCGTCACGGGCGCCAGCCTGTTCATCGACGCCGGCCAGACGATCTGGGGCGCATAGGACGTGGCCATGGCGACCGATACTGAAGACCGCATCCATGTCGAGAGGACCGGCGTCGTCGCGATGGCGCTACCGTTTGCGGAGGCGTTCCCGCTGTTCACCGCCGAGGGCGAGCGACGGTGGGTGGCCGGGTGGGATCCTCGCTACCTGCATCCCGGCGACCCCCATGCCGGAGAAGGCCTGGTGTTTCAGACCATGAAGGAAGGCGCGGGGACCGCGACGTGGGTCCAGACGCGACACGAGCCCGCGGCCGGCGGCGCGTCGTACGTGTATGTGATTCCGGACCACCACACGGCGATGGTGGACGTTCAGGTGACCCCCGACGGTGAGAGCCGAAGCCGGGCGTCCGTGAAGTACCGCATGACGTCACTGTCATCCGGAGCGGACGGTTTCGTACGAGCGTTCGGCGAGGACTTCGAGGATTTCATGGCGCATTGGGCCGAGGCGATCCAGCGACACGTTGTGGAAGGTGTCCCACTCATTCGCGACTGAACGCGGAGGCGGCACCGCGCCGTGCCGCGGCCGGGACCGGCGCGAGCGGGTAGCGTGGGTTCCGCCCGGCCTGCTGCCGGCCGTAGCGGCGGCGCTCCTGACGGGGGCGTGCGGCAATCCCGGCAGCGGTGAATCCGGCCCGTCGGCCGACGCGCGCATATGGGAGGTTCGCTTCTCCCACGTGCTGTCGACGGGATCCGAGTTTCACCTCATGGCGGAGCGGTTCCGGGATCTCACGTTCGAGCGCACGGACGGACGGTTCAGGGTCGTCATCTATCCGTCGGGACAGCTCGGGGGCGAGCGCGTGGCGTTCGAGCAGATCCAGGTCGGCGCGGTGCACATGGCCATCACGGGCACCCCGGTGCTCTCGGGCTGGGTGCCCGAGACGCAGGTTTTCGATCTTCCCTTTCTGTTCGAAACCCGGGACCAGGGGCTCGCGGCGATGAACGGCCCGGCGGGAGACTGGTGGCGCGACCTGCTTCTGGAGCGCACCGGCGTACGCTCGCTCGGATTCCTCGATTACGGGTTCCGTCACGTCTACAACCGGCGGCGGCCCGTCGAGACGCCCGGGGATCTCGCCGGCCTCAAGCTCCGCGTCCTCCAGAACGCGACCTACCTGGCGGCCTATTCCGCGCTCGGCGTCCAGGCGACGCCGATGAACTACGGCGAGGTCTACTCCGCGCTCCAGCAGGGCGTGATCGACGGCGGCGAGGCGAACGCGGTCGGCTTCGTGAGCAGCCGGCTCCACGAGGTGGCGAAGTTCTACAGCTTCACGTCCATCACCTACAACCCCATCACACTTCTCGTGAACGAGCCGTTCTACCGGGGGCTTCCCGCCGAAATACGGGAGACGGTGGACCGCTCCGCGGCCGAGGCGCTCGCCTACCAGAGCGAAGTCGCCCGCCGAATGGAGGCGGAAGCCATCGAGGAGATGCGCGAGGCCGGCGTGGAGATCTCGCGCCCGGATCCGGCGCCGTTCGCCGCGGCCGTCAGTCGGAACGTCCGGGATGCACTGGCGAACCGGCTGCCGGACGGCGAAGCGCTGATCGCAAGGCTGGTGGCGGAGGCCGAGCGCGCGGCTTCCGAAGGCAGGTAGGTTTCCCCGCCGCGATCAGCGGCGTGTCAGATCAGAAGGTTCTGCCAGAGTCGCCGGGTGAACTCTTCGGCGGGCAGGATTTCGATACCATCGGATGTCCGCCGGGCGCGAGCTTCCAGACAAACGATGACTCGGTGCCCGATCGAGGGATGATCCTGGACGACGCTGCGGAGTCCCCGGAGATGGCGCGGGCCGATATTCGGGCTCGCCTTGGCCTCGACCGCCAGCTGCATGTCGCCAACCACGAAGTCCACTTCGGTCCCGCCCGCGAGCCGCCAGTATGAGAGCTCACCGTCGAATTCCCGGTAGCTGAGCCAGGCGGACAGTTCGTGGCACACCCAGTTCTCGAAGGCCTTTCCGTACAACTCGGAGCCGGGCGCCAGGGAACCACGCCGCGCAAGTCGGTTCACGAGCCCCACATCCGCGAAATAGAACTTCGGCGCCTGGATGACCCGACGCTTGGGGCGCGCGCGATAGGACGGGACCCAGCGAGCCAGAAGCATGTCCACCAGAACCTGGAAGTAATTCTTCACCGTCCGCAGCGCGACGCCGCACTCGGCGGCGACGTTCGACAGGTTGACGATCTCTCCGTCGCTCAACGAAGCCGCGTCCAGAAAGCGTGAGAAGGCCGGGAGTTGCCGGACCACTCCCTCCGCGGCGACCTCCTGGACGAGGTAGTCGTTGATGTAGGCGTCCAGGAGGCGAACGGGGCGGGGGGCCCCGTAGATACGGGGGAGGTAGCCCGTGTTGAGCAAGCGGGTCAGGTCGAAGTCTTCACCGAGCTCGGCCGCGGTGATCCCGAGCAACTCGTAGCGGATGGCCCGCCCCCCGAGGAGATTGGCGGCGCCCCGCTTCACCTTGGTCGCGCTCGATCCGCACAGCGCGAAGCTGACGCCCCGGTTCTCCATGAGCCAGTGGACCTCGTCCAGGAGCGCGGGCACCTTCTGGATTTCATCGATGACGATCTGACGGTTCCGGTGAGCCCCCTCCGCTTCGATTTCCTGGCGCAGGAACTCCGGGTTCGTCAGGTAGCGGCGGAACTCGTCGCTCTTCAGCAGGTCGACCCAGCGGCCGTCCGGATAGCGCTGCCGCAGGAGGGTACTCTTGCCGGCCTGTCGCGGGCCCCACAGGAAGAATGTCTCCGTGCCGGCGCTCGGCAGAATCAGTGATCGTTCGAACATACGCTTCAATCTATCATGATAATTTGCAGTAGCAATGCATATTGTCAGAGCGCTGCCCGGTCGCCGGGGGGTTACGCATCCGCCCGGATCGCAGGTAGTATCGCAGGTAGTGTAGCCGGCACGTCTTCCGTGACCCGTCGAGCGGGCGGCTCGACGTCCGGCAACGGAGGCGCCGTTGGCCCGGAAGGGGGCGGCAAGAGAATGAAGCGGAAGCTGCGGGCGCTCAACCGGGTGCTGGTCACGCTCGAGACGTACGCCGTTGGCGTCCTGCTGATTGCGGTCTGCGACGTGGTGCTCCTGCAGGTCCTGATGCGCTACCTCTTCGCCTGGCCGAATCCGTGGAGCGAGGAGGTGTCGCGCTTCTGCTTCATCTGGCTCTCGCTGCTCGGGGCCTCGCTGGCGGTGGCGCGGCGAACCCACTTCCGTTTCGACCAGGTCACCGAACGGCTGCCGCCGCGCGCGAGGAAGGCGGTGGAGACGTCCGCGGCGGCGGTCGTGCTGCTGTTCGCATTCGTCCTCATCGGTACGGGCATCGCCCTCATGGACCTCACCATGGGAGAGCGCTCCGCCGCCCTGAACCTGCCCGTCGCGCTCGTGTATGCGGCGGCGCCGGTTTCCGGCGTGCTGATGGCGATCCACCTGCTTGCCGGAGGAGCAGGCGAGGGCGGGGGGACGTCCGCCCCACCCTCGCCGCAGCAACCGGCGTCGACCGGGGAGGTCGGCTGATGGGCGGACTCCTCCTCGGCGTCTTCGGCCTCCTGGTGCTGGCCGCCGTTCCCATCGGCTTCGCGCTCGCGCTTGCGGCCGTCATCGCCATCCTCGTGGCGGATCTCCCGCTCGTCGTCATCCCGCAGCAGATCGTCGCGGGGATGGATTCGTTCCCCATGCTCGCCGTGCCGCTGTTCATCCTCGCCGGCTACCTGATGGATGTCGGTGGGATCAGCCGTCGCCTGGTGGCGCTGGCCCGCGCGCTCGTGGGCCACCTTCCCGGAGGGCTCGGGCAGGTGGTCGTCATGGCGGAGGTGTTCTTCTCCGGCGTGTCCGGCTCGACCTCCGCGGACGCCGCCGCCGTCGGCGGCATCATGGTGCCCCAACTGACGGCGAACGGGTACGGCCGGGCGCGCGCGACGGCGATCGTCTCGGCCGCGTGCGGCATGGGCATCCTCATCCCGCCCGCCATCGTGATGGTCGTCTACGGCGTCATCGGAAACGTTTCCATCGGCGCCCTTTTCGTCGCCTCGATTGTGCCCGCGCTCCTCATCGCCACAGGCCTGATGGCGCAGATCGGGTGGCAGGCGCGAAGAGAAGGGTGGCCGCGCGGGGAGCGCGCTTCGTTCGCGGAACTCCGCCGCGCGACGCTCGACGCCGTGCTTCCGCTCTTCATGATCGTCGTCATCCTGGGAGGCATCCGCTTCGGACTCTTCACCCCCACGGAGGCTGCCGCCGTCGCCGTCGCCTACGCGTTGCTCCTGGCGGCTTTCGTGTACCGGTCCCTCACGCTCGCGGAGCTTTGGGGCAAGGTCGTCCAGACCGCCGTGGTGTCCGGGATGGTGCTGTTCGTCGTCGGCGCCGCGCACCTCCTGGGCTGGGTCCTCGCCGTCCTGCAGCTCCCCCAGACGGTGGCGTCAACAGTCGTCGGACTCGGCGGCGGCCAGATCGGTTTCATGCTCCTCACGATCCTCGTCTTCCTTCCCTTCGGCGCCATCCTCGAGGGCGTGCCCGCGGTCGTCCTGCTGACGCCGATCCTGCTACCGCTCGCTACGCAACTCGGGATCGACCCCGTGCACTACGGCGCCGTCATCGTGGCGACCCAGGGGATCTCCGTGTTCCTGCCGCCAGTGGGGGTGAGCCTGCTCGTGGCCTGCTCGGTGGGAGGCGTGGACCCGGCGGAGGTCGCGCGTCCGCTCTGGCCCTACCTTGCGCTCATGCTCGCGCTCACGGTCGCCCTCGCGTGCCTGCCCGGCGTCGTCCTCTTCCTGCCGGAACTGCTCGGATACTGAGAGCACCGAGATCCTTGAATGAAGAAACGACTTCGACATCTCGAAACTTTCGAGCAAGACGAAACGAATCAACATCACACTGCCCGAGCGGGGACGGCGAACAGGCTGAACGATGGAGACACGGGAGTTCGAGATGAGGACGGAGCGGTTGCTGCTCCGGCCGCACCGTCCGGAGGACGTGGACGACATATTCGAGTTCGCCCGCGACCCGGAGTGGGGCCGCTATCTGACGACGCCCACGCCCTACCTCAGGGAACACGCGGTGGAGTTCGTGGAGGACCGGATCCGCACGTCGCGGGACCTGTGGCCGGCCTGGGCGATGGTCCTGGAAGGGAAGGTCGTCGGCGGAGTCGGAATCGAGATCGATGACGAATATGCGACGGGAGCCCTGGGCTACTCGCTCGCGAAGGAGCACTGGGGCAGCGGCCTGGTGGCCGAGGCGGCCCGCGCCGTCGTCGCTTGGGCGTTCCGCGAGCGCGGGCTCGCGAAGGTGTACGCGTACGCCGATGCGCGAAACGCCCAGTCTCTGAGGGTGATGGAGAAGCTGGGCATGACCCGCGAGGGGGTGTTGCGCAGCCACCGGACGCTGCGGGAGGAACGGGTCGACGACGTGTACTACGGACTCCTAAGGGAAGAGTGGGAGGGGGACGAACCCTGAGGTGACCCGTCAGTACTTGATGTCGGTTCGGCTGACCGTCATCCCGATGTTGCCGACCCGGCGGCCCATCGTGTAGTGCTCGCCGCTCCCGGCGGTCATCCCGAAGAAGTCCACGGCGGGCACGATCAGGCGCCCGGCGTCGTCGACCGCGCCCTCGATGGCGGTCGTCGCCACGACCTCCGCGAGGAAGATCTTCCGCTCCGGCGGGACCTCGAGGGAGTCGAAGATCCGGCACTCGCAATGGATGGGGGACTCCTCCACCGTGGGCGCATCGACGACGGTCGCCGTGCCGCGCGTCAGACCCGAGAGCTCGAACTTGTCGGCCACGCGCCCGGAGTTCATGTCGACGGTATCGAACGCCTCGACCATCGATGCGAGCGGGACGTTCAGCACGAACTCGTCGTGCATCTCCAGGAGTTCCCTCGCCTGGTGCTCGAAGGCCGCGCTCACGCCGATCTGGGGCGGGTCGCCGCTCAGGACGAACGTCCACAGCACCGAGATCTCGTCCGGGTCCCCGGGCCGGCCGTTCACGGTGAGCAGGATCGCGGGAACGGGCGGGAGCATCGGCCCCGGCTCCGCGAGCAAGCGACGAGGCCCGGTGAGCGGCGCCGGCGGCCTACCCCCGCCCACCGGCATGCCCTCGTCGGGCCCACATCCCCAAACGGCGGCAACCGCGGCGGCCGCCGAGCCGCTCCCCAGAAACCGCCTTCTCGACCAACCGTCCGTTGATGGCATCTTCTTCACCTTCTTCCCCGCCTCCTCGCGCATGACTCGCCGTGCGCCCGGGTATCAATAGATGCCGGGGATAATTCGGTATCTCACCCGCGCCTGGTACTCGGCCCACTTCTCGGGGCCGTATTTTTCGGCGCAGAACTGGTCGTCGAAGCGCTGTCGGAAAATGAACAGGCCGACGATGAACACGAAGTAGGTCCAGGCCCAGGGGTTGGCGAAGTAGCCGAACACGAGGGCGATGGAGAGGGAGAAGAAACCCTCGCCGAGATAGTTGAAGTGGCGGGCGCCGCCCCACAGGCCGCTGCACAGGATCTTGCGGTCGCCGGCCTCGATGTACTCGGGTTCGATGAGGCCGAGGAACTTGCGCTCGGGCCAGCGCTTGAAGGTGTACTTCTGCATGTTGGCGCCGCGCGTGATGCCCCATGCAACGAGGAACAGCGCCGGGGCGCCGATCAGCCACACCTGTCGCCAGGGCGCGGCGAAGCCGGGGTCCGGGTACACGGCCATGCCCCACAGCGGCAGGATGTAGAGCCACCCGTACACCAGGATCCCGCCCCAGATCATCTTGAAGCCGAGCTTCTCGTGGATCACGTCGAACGTGTAGAGCTGGACGCGCTCGAAGATGAAGTAATCGAAGACGTAGAAGGTGAGGAACGCCGCGTACAGGAAGACGCCGGGATTCGAGTCCGCGCCGAAGAGCCCGTAGTGGTAGGCGGCTCCGGAGAGGGCGTTCAGCGACAGCATCGTCCCGCCGACGACGTACAGGAACATCTTCACGTCGAAGCGCTCGTTGAAGAACGAGAGCTCGAGGACGCGCCCTTCCCACAGGGCGGCGAGCGGACGCTCCACCTTGGCGCGCGACCCGCCGAACACGGCGAGGAGGGCGAAGATCAGGCACAGGATCGTGCCGCCGGCGACCTGGTAGGCGGTGGACCGGTAGAACCAGTCCCGCGGCATCCCGGTGAGTTCGAGCGCCCACACGAGTTCCGCGAGCACGAACACGAGCAGGCCGTTCAGCCGGTAGCTGCGGGGCTCGCCGGTCTCCGCGTCGATGACGTAGCCGGGCACCCGCCTTCCAGGCAGGATGAGCTGTACCACGAAGAACGCGGCGCAGATCGCCAGCGGGGCGAGGAAGCCCGCGACCGCTTCCGTCCCCGAAAGCTCGAACAGGTGACCGATCCCCAGCCATTCAATCATCAGAAAAGGTCCTCTCCGGGGAGCGCCGATGCCTGCCGAAGCCAGCCCGCCAGACGGTCTTCGTCCGCCTCGTCCTCCTCATGGATGTGGAAGTACCGGACGTGCTCGTGCTTCGATTTCACCGGCGGCGCGGGACGCAGCGAAGCGCCGTTGAGGAAAGTCACCTTGATGTACCGCGTGAAACAATGGAACGAGAGGAACCAGCCCTGGTTCTCGATGCCGTAGAAGGGCGAGTTCCAGCGGACCGCCTTGCGGACGTCCGGCACGCTCCGCTCGATGAGTGCGTCGAGGTGGCGGCCGACCTCCCGCTTCCAGCCCGGCATGGCCGCGATGTAGTCTTGCACGGGCGCATCACCATCCCCCTTCGGAATCTGGGGATTGCCGCCCGAGAGGAGCTTCGCAACCAGCCTTGCTACCCCTCCGTCCGCGCGAACCGCAGGTTCCTGACCCGCCCCGCGTCGACGATCATCGCCTCGTACCGGCCGCCGACGAGGTCGGAGAACCGGAGGGTCGGCCCGTCCTCGACCGTGAGCTGCCCGTCGGCTTCGGCCACGAGCGCAACCGGGTCCCGCCGTCCGACGCGAAGGGTGAGCCCCGCGGAGCCCTCCTCCTCGATCCGATAGGTGGCGTCCAGTTCGGGGCTGTAGAAGGATCCGGCGTAACGCGACCGATTCGGGATATCTCGGTCGGGCTGAGCGTCGGAGGCGTCGTCCTCCGCTGGGGCCTCCTCCGCCGTCTCCGCCTCCGCAGCCTCCGCCACGTCGGCGACCTCCTCGGGCGGGTCCATCACGTCTTCCAGGTAGATCTCGGCCGTGCTCCGGATGAGGGCCATGGGATCGATCCTCGACCGGTTGCACAGAGCCACGAACGAGTAGCCGGCGTCCGGATAGCGGGACATGCCCGTGCGGTAGCCCACCCACGAGCCGCTGTGCCCCACCGTGGCCACCCCCCGGTGTTCGCCGTGGGAGAGGCCGAAGGCGTAGGGAATCGTGTCGCCGGAGGTGAGCACGCCCCGCTCGTGCATGAGCGCGACCCATTCGGGTCCGCCGACCGTGCCCTCGGTGAGGTTGCGGTCCCACGCGGGCCACTCCTCGACCGAAGTGTAGATGCCGCCGTCTCCGACGACGTCGAGCGTCGTCATGTCGATCCGGAAGCCGTCATCGGTGGGCGAATAGCCGGTGGCCCGGTCGGAGACGACCTCGTTGTGGTCGTCGTGGAAGTGCGTGCGAGGCATGCCGAGGGGATCGAAGAACTCGGCCTGGGCGAACTCGCGCAGGCTCTGACCCGATACCCTGGCCACGATCTCGGCGAGCAGGACGTAGCCGGAGTTGCTGTACAGGTACTCGGCGCCCGGCGGGAAGTTGAGTTCGCGCTGCCGGTGGATCGCGTCGAGGATGTCTGGATTCGTGATGAAGTCCTCGCTCCGGCTCCCCGCCAGGGAGAAGACCCCGAGGTAGTCGCGCACGCCGGAGGTATGGTGGATGAGGTGTCGGACCGTGGGAGGGTCGGGGTAGTCGGGGAACTCGGGAACGTAGCGCTGGACGGGAGCGTCCAGGTCCACCTCTCCCCGGAGGGCGAGGAGGGCGACGGCACCGGCCGTGAACTGCTTGGAGACGGACGCGATGCGATAGATGGTCGCGGGGCGGTTCGGGATGCCGTAGTCGAGGTTGGCGGCGCCGTAGCCGGCGGCGTGGATCAGGCGGCCGTCCCGGATCACGCCCAAGGAGCAGCCGGGCCCATCGGCGCTGGAGTAGTCGGTGAAGACGGCGTCGAGCTGGGCTTGCAGTTCGTCGTCGCCACCCGGGGCGCAGCCTGCCAGCGCCCCGGCCAGGACCGCGGCAACCGCGGCCGCGCGGATCGAATGAAGGTCGAGGCGCCGCGGCGGCGCGGTCACGACCGCCCCCTCGGCCAGAGGCTGAACGGGTCGCGCGCGAAGATCCGGCGGACCATTGGCTCGAAGAACTCCAGCGGCAGCGAATCGTAGTCGGGATCGAACGAGGACTGGTCCCAGCGGTGGCAGAAGTCCACGGCGTCCTGGTACCAGGGGTGGTCGCGGTACCTGTCGCGCGCGTTGCGGTCGCGGCCCAGGTGGTGGGCGTAGTAGACGAGCTGGAACAGGCCGTGGTGCCGGACGATCCAGTGCGTCCGCTCGGTCACGAAGGGGCGCAGGAGGAGCGCGGCCAGCTCGCCGTGGCTGTGCGGGGCCAGCAGATCGTCGATGTCGTGCAGGAGCGCGGCGACCACCATCTCCTCCTCCGCGCCGTCGCGGTGGGCGCGGGTCGCGCTCTGCAGGGAGTGCTCCAGCCGGTCCACCTGGTAGCCGCCGACCGAGCCGGAGAGCTGGCGGAGGTGCGCCAGGACGCGGTCCGCGGTGTCGGCAGCGAAATCGTCCTCGAGGCGCGAGAGCAGTTCGTAGTCCTCGCGGGTGCCGTCCTCCATGCGGGTGAAGCTGACCACGGGGCCGCTCGGCTCCGCGCTCGCTTCGGCGCTCGTCCCAGCCGTACGGGGCATGCGGGTCACTCTCCGCTTGAGGGGTTCGATCGGGGGCTCCTCGCCGCAGCGTCGGCCCAAGCGAAGGGCATTGTCAAGATCGCTCGGGCGTCCGTAGCGTTCACTGGAGGCCGGTGACCACGGACCGGGAGGATCGACCATGGGTGCCTCGATCAGCAGTCTCGTGCAGAACGGCGACGCCCTGACCGCGGTCTGGAGCGATGGCGAACGCACCGATCTCCCCTACCTCTGGCTGCGCGACAACTGCGGCTGCGGCGAGTGCTCCGTGGAGCAGACCACGGAGAAGCGGTTCCACGTCTTCCGCGTCCCCAGCGACCTGAGGCCGTCGACGGTCGCCATCGAAGGCGGCGGATCCAACGACGAGGCGATCTCCATCGCGTGGCCGGACGGACACCGTACCCGATACCGGTCGAGCGACATCCGCGGTCTCCTGAGCCGGCCTCGTCCCGCGTTGCAGCACTGGGACGGCGGGTTCGAGCCGCGGAGGTTCGACTACCGGCGGTTCCTGGCGGACGACAGCGCGGCGGCGGAGTTGATCGAGGAGTTTCTGCGCACCGGGGTCTGCGTGCTGGTCGACGCCCCCACCGTACCGGATTCGCTGGAGGAACTCGCGCCCCGGCTGGGTCCGGTCCGGGAGGTCCTGTTCGAGCGCATCCACAACGTCAAGCTCGATCCGAAGGGATACAACATCGCGCACACGGCTCTGGCCGTCGGAGTGCACAACGATTTCACCAGCTACACGTGGCCCCCGAGCGTGCAGGCGCTACACATGCTCGTGAACGAGTGCGAGGGTGGCGCGTCGACCGTCGTGGACGGTTTCGGCCTGCTCGATGCGCTACGTCGCGAGCACCCCGACAAGTTCGACGCGCTGTGCTCGGTGCGGGTTCCGTTCCGCATCTTCAGCGACGAATACGAGTGCTACGCGGCCAACCCCATGGTCGACCTGGACACCGACGGGGAGATCAGGATGATCCGCTTCAACACGGCGCAGATGCAGGCCATCCCCCTCTCGGAGCCCCGGCTGGGCGAGTTCTACGCCGCCTACCACGAACTGTCGCGCCGCGTCAACGACCCCGGCGCCCAAGTGACCTTCCGGTTGGAGGGCGGGATGATCCTGCTGTGCGCCGGACACCGTGTGCTCCACGGCCGCACCGAGATGGTGTCGTCCGGGGCGCGCCACCTGCAGGACGCCTACTTCGAACACGACAACGTCCGCACCCACCTCAGACTCCTCCGCCGCACCGGCCGCGCCTGAGGCTCCTGACCCGTCGTAACCATGCAAATCTAACGTGCGATGTAAGGTTTGCATGGTTATTTGACGCCAGCGTGTCCAAACCTGCCGCTGTATCGTTGCCATTTCTGCCGGTGATCTGTGTCCGTTTCTGCCGTTAAAACTAGGCCAAATCTGCCGCTGTACCTTTCCTCAGCCCTTCCGAACGATTACGATTCTGCCTAGTAACGATCCGATCCAACCGGTGCAGGTGCTCCATTGGCCTATCGTTCCAGAATCGTCGACCGCGAACTCACCGAGCGCTTGCAGGCCACCGGCGCGGTGGTCATCGAGGGTCCCCGGGCTTGTGGAAAGACCACCACGGCGCGGCAAATCGCCGCCAGCGAGGCGCGGCTGGACATCGACGATGTGGCCCGGCGCCTGGCCAGGCTCGAGCCCGCCCGCGTCCTGAGCGGCGACGTGCCGCGGCTGATCGACGAATGGCAGTTGGAGCCGGCGATCTGGAACCACGTCCGGAGGGCCGTCGACGATCGTGGCCTCCCGGGTCAGTTCATCCTCACCGGATCCGCCGTTCCAGCCGACGACGCGACGCGCCACACCGGGGCGGGACGCCTTACAAGACTCCGCATGCGTCCGTTCTCACTCTTCGAACTGGGTCGCGCTTCCGGTGAAATCTCGCTGGCGGGCCTCCTGGAAGGGGCGCGTGCCGGGGCGGACAGGTCGGTGATTCCGCTTGGCGATCTGGCGGAACTGATCTGCATCGGTGGCTGGCCTCTGAACCTCGAGTCCAGCACCGAAGTCGCGCTCAGAGCGAACAGGGACCACCTGGACGAGATTCGTCGTCTCGACATCGCCAACGGCGACGGCAGGAGGAGGGATCCAGTGAGAGTGGGCATGCTCCTTCGGTCCCTGGCCCGGAACGTCGCGACGCCGGCAGCGACGGCGACCCTCGCCTCCGACACCGGCGAAGGCGTGTCCGCCATCAAGGAGCACACGGCCGCCGAGTATCTGAGGGCGCTGGAACGCATAATGATCCTGGAGAACCAACCCGCCTGGCCCACGCACCTGCGATCCCGGTCGGTGCTGAGACACAAGCCGATCCGGCACCTTGCGGATCCCTCTCTCGCCGTGGCGGCCGTGCGCGCGACTCCCACGCGGCTGCTCCGCGACCTCGACTTCCTGGGACTCCTCTTCGAGTCGATGGTCGTGCGGGATCTGAGGGTGTACGCCCAGGCAGCGGACGCCGACGTGTTTCACTACCGCGAAAAGGCCGGCCTCGAGGTAGACGCGATCATACAGTGCAACGATGGTCGCTGGGCGGCTTTCGAGGTTAAGCTCGGCGAGGGAAGGGTCGACGAAGCTGCGGACAACCTGCTCCGCCTGGCGCAAAAGGTGGACTCGGATCGGATGGGGCCGCCGGCCGCGCTGGGCGTGATCGTAAGCAGCGGGTATGGTTACAACCGGGAGGATGGGGTGAGCGTGATCCCCGTGGGGGCGCTGGGTCCCTGACCCGCGACGCCTCCAGGCAATCTGTGGAGGAAGGTCTTCGATGGCGAAGCTGAGTGAAACGACGCGCCGCGACTTTCTGTCTTGTCTGGCGGGCGCCGGCGTCGCGCTGGCTACCCCGCGCACGCTGTTCGGAAACACGCCGTCGGTCCAGGAGATGCTTCCCACCCGACCGATCCCGGGAACGGAGGAGACGCTGCCCATCGTCGGCTTTGGCTCCTCGAAGCCCGTGCTCGAGATCCCGACCGAAGGGACGGAGCCCGTGGCGGGCGTGATCCGCGTGCTTCTCGATCACGGCGGCCGGGTCGTGGACACCTCGCCGCGCACGCCGGAGATCGACGCGGAGTTCGGCACGGTCCTGACGGCGCCGGAGTTCAGCGGCCGCCTCTTCGTCGCGACGAAGATCAACACGGACGGGGAAGCCGCGGGCATCGAGCACATGCGGCAGAACCAGCGGCTCGTCGGAAGCCGCACCCTGGACCTGCTCGAGGTCGAGAGCATGCGCGACCTGGACGTGCACTGGCCGAACGTGCTCCGCTGGAAGGACTCCGGCGAGGCGCGCTACATCGGCGTCACCACCTCCAGCATCCCCCAGCACGAAGCGTTCGAGTCGTTCATGCGGACGCAGCCCCTCGACTTCGTCCAGGTGAACTACTCGGTGATGGAGCCGAACGCGGAGGACCGTCTTCTGCCGCTTGCGCAAGATCTCGGGCTCGCCGTCCTCATCAACCGCCCGTTCATGAACGGCAGCTACTTCGGCCGCGTGAGCGGACACGAGTTACCCGAGTGGGCGGCGGAGTTCGACTGCGCGAGCTGGGCGCAGTTCTCCCTCAAGTACATCCTGGCGCACCCCGCCGTGACGTGCGCCCTCACGGAGACGACGAACCCGGACCACATGACGGAGAACATCGAAGGCGCCTTCGGCCGTCTGCCGGATGACGCGACGAAGCGCCGCATGAGGGAACTCGTCCAGGACTTCTGAACCCCTGATCCGCGTCCCGGACTTTCCCGCGGGAACGTCCTACTCCGAAGCAACGTCGAGGATCTCTCCGTCACGGAGTACGGCTTCGTCGTCGATCCATACGGTGGGTGCGCGGTTGATGGCGTCGAAGTGGGTTTTGGCGGAGACGGTGCCGCCGAGGTTGGCGGAGGTGCCGATGCCGATGTGGACGGTGCCGTTCACGCCCTCGTCGTTGAGCATCTCGCCGGTGAACTCGGTGCAGGCCGGGTTCAGGCCGAAGGCGAACTGGGCCAGGTTGTAGACCCAGCGGTCGTCCTGCCGGGCCAGGAGGTCCGCGAGGAATTCGGCCTGGTCGCCGCCCTCGACGTCGGTGACGAAGCCCTTCGAGATGCGGAAGGTCACGGGGTCGCGGATCGGGCCCACGCCGTAGTAGGGGATGCTCCCGTCGCAGACGAACACGCCTTCGGCGGCGCCCTGAGCGGGGGCGCAGTTCGCTTCGATGTTGGGAACCGCGGAGAAGCCGGGGCCCTCCAGGAGGCAGCCGTGGCTGTTCCCGGTCACGCCTGCGAGGCTCATGGTGAGATCGGTGCCGGCGGGGTTCGTCACCCGCAGGCGCTCGTCGGCGGTGAGACTCGCCGCGATGGCGTCGCATAAGGGCTTGCGCGCCCGAAAGTCCGTGAACAGCCCGCCCTCGCGCATCATCCGTTCAGTGAACGCCGTCATCGAGAGAACCCGGGCTCCGGCGCCTATTGCCTCCCGCACGGCGCGGGTGTGGGCCAGCGCCAGCGTCACGGGCAGGAAGGCGACGTCGGCGGCCGCGAGCGCCGCGGCCACCGCGGGTCCCGGCTCCTCGTTGTCGATCGACCGCTCGGGCGGGACCACGATACTCGGGATGGCGCCGGCCTCAAGCGCCGCGTCGGCGACGGCCCGGGCGATCGTCATCCGCTCCGGATCCGTGACGATGACGACATCCTCGGCCTCCCGGACGCCGGCGCACGTCCGCACCAGGATCTCCGCACCTTCTCTCATGCCGGCTCCTGTCTCATGTCACCACCCGCTTCATGCCAGCACCTGCTTGTCCCGCTGCACGACGCGGCCGTCGACGGCGATGGTGGGCTCCCACATGAGGAGATCGTAGTGCGTCGGCGCCACGATCTCCCCTCCGAGGGTGTGGCTCGTGCCGATGCCGATGTGGATCGTGCCCATGACGCCCTCGTCCTCGAGCATCTCTCCGGTGAGCCGGGCGTTCGGGTTCAGGCCGACGCCCAGTTCGGCGACGTTGAAGCAGTGCGGGTCCGCGAAGGACTCCAGGTGCTCGCGCAGGAAGTCGGCCTGCGCCCCGCCGGTCATTTCGGCGATGGCGCCCTCGCGCACGGAGCAGACGATGGGCTCCTCCAGGATGCCGATGCCGAGGTAGGGGACCGAAGCGTCCATGATGAGCGCGCCCTCGGCCGAACCCGTCACCGGCACGACGTTGACCTCGATATCGGGGACCGGGGCCAGTTCTCCGGGTTCCGGGATGTTCGTGAGCACGTTGGCGACGCGACCCTCGATCCCGAAGCGGAGATCCGTCCCGCGCCGGGAAGTAAGCCGCACCGACTCGCCCTCCGTGAACGCCGCACCGAGGCGGCGGCAGACATCGGCCTGCGCCGCGAAGTCGGTCTCGAGCAGCGCGGGGCTGGTCATGATCGCGTCGGTGTACGCCGTCATCATGCAGACGCGCGCCCCCGCGTCCAGGGCGGCCCGCATCGCTCGCGTGTGCGTGATCGAGATGCGCACGGGGGAGAAAATCACGGCGGCCTCGGCCATGGCCCGGGCGACCGGAGGAGGCGGCTCCTGCCCGTCCCGATTCCGCATGGAAATCATGCACACGGTGACGTCGGCGCCGGCGTCGCGGGCGGTCCCCGCCACGGCATCCGCGTACCGCCGCATCGTGGGATCGGTCACGATCACGACGACCTCACCCGGCTGCACACGCCCGTTCACATGCACGAGCCGCTGCGCTCCCGGGGTCAGGTCCACGCCCGTCTCGGTCGCCGCCCCGTCAGCCACGATCCCTCGCGAAGAACTCGTCGAAGCGGCCGTCGAAGATGATCGCGGTGTAGCCGTCTCCGGTCGTGTTGGTCGCGGTGCGCAGCATGTCGGGGATGCCCCCGGAGAGCGCGATCCAACTCGCGATGAACTCGCCCTGCGCCTGACCTTCGAGCCCCAGCATGCTCGCGAACAGCGTCGCGCTCCACAGCGCCGTCCCCATCCCGGCGGGGAGCCCGGGAGCGGCGATCGTGAACAGGACGACGGCGGGCCAGGCGGCGAGCATCATCATCCAGCTCAATTCCAGGCCGAACACATGGCTCACGACGAAGGGTCCGTACGCGACGTAGGCCAGCGCACTGGCGTCCAGGTTCGCGACGGCGCCGAACGGGAGCACGAAGTCGGCCACCTCGTCGCGGACGCCGATCTTCTTCGCGTTGGCGAGGTTGACCGGGAGCGTCGCCAGCGACGAACACGTGCCCGCGGCGAAGACCGCGGTCGGCACGTAGTACTCGCTCAGAACGGGCCCCACGGGCCGGCGTCCGACCCTCCGCACGAGCACGAACGTGTAGAACGCCCACCAGACCAGGACGAGCGCGCCCGTATAGGCGGCCATCGTCAGATAGTGCGACAGCCCCAGGCTCGCGCCGAAGCGCACGCCCAGGGTGATGCCGAAGGCGAGGATGAGCGGGAGCATGACGTAGGCCAGCTTCCCGCCCGCCTTCTCGATCGAGTCGGCGATGCTCCGAAGCACGCGGTAGATCGGATCGTGCCGGGCGCCGAAGGCTCCGAGCAGAACTCCGGCGAGGATCGCGAGCAGCGGCCACGAGGCTCCGCCCTCCCCGAGGCTCCGCAGCATGGCCGCGGCTTCGGTCCACACACCCCGGTCCCCGGCGGTCAGCGGGATGCGAAAGATCGTGGCGGAGGTCACGACAGCGATGAGCCCGGCGACGGTCGACGTGAAGACGTACCAGAGGACGACGGCGCCCGCGAAGCGCCCGGCGAGCCCGCGCCGAATCAGCGTGGCGATGGCCGGGCTGAGGGCGGCAAGGATCAGCAGCGGCACGACGGCGACCACCCAGGCGATGAGCGTGGCCGTGGCGTCGGCCACCGGCGCGAGCGGCACGGGGAGGAACCCGCCCGCGGCCAGACCCGCCACCAGCGCCAGGATCGTCCAGACGTACGCGGGGACGTTACGCCTCCGCCGCCCTCGGGCCGTCACTCCGTCGAGTGTCGGCGAATCCGGGCGCGCAACATCTCGAAGTAAAGCCTGTCGGCGGTGACGATGGGAGCGGACTGACCACCCTCGAGCAGGAGATCTCGAAGGAGCTGACGGTCTGCAGCGCGCAAGATGTTGATCGTGTTCATGGGCGAAGCGTAGTGTCTTCAGGAAAAAGTTGGCAACGCTGAGATCGTCTGCCTCACGCCGCTGAACCCCGGAGGGCCCCATGGATCGCCCGTCACCGCCTCTTCCGCGCCGCCGCTTTCTCCACCTGACCGGGGTCGCCCTGGGCCTCGCCGCGACCTCCGGCTGCGCGACCGCCGCGAGGACGCGCAGTCCAGGCGCTGGCCTGTTATCCGCCGCCGGCACCGCCGACCGCACCTGGACTCCCGAGCGCTTCGACCCGTGGATCGAACTCGACCGCGCTGCCTGGGCCCACAACGTCCGCGAGGCCGCGCGGCTGGCGGGCGGCCGCCCCATCCTCGCGGTGGTGAAAAACAACGCCTACGGCCTGGGCGACCGTGCGGTCGGGCCGCTCCTCGCCGGGATGCCCGAGGTGGGCGGCATCGCCTCCGTGCGCGTAGAGGAAGCGCTCGCCATGCGCGAGGAAGGCGTGACCAAGCCCATCGTGGTCATGGCCGAGGGATCCGAGGATGAGATCGAGGAGCTGGCGAGGCACGACGTGCTCCAGTCCGTGTGGCTGGACGATGCGCCCGCGCGGCTGCGGAGCGTGTCCCGGCGACTCGGCCGTCCCGTGCCCGTCCAGCTCTTCATCGATACGGGGATGAACCGGGAGGGGATGCCGTACACCCGCGCGCGCGGGTGGATCGAAGAACTCGTGCAGAGCGAATACGTCGACGTGAACGGCACCTACACCATGTTCATGCACGATCTCGACTTCAACCGGGAGCAGCTCGCGCGCTTCGAGGAGCTCCTCGCATGGGCCCGCGGGAAGAGCCTCCCCCTCGGCACCCTCCACGCTTCACCCTCCTTCGAGCTGTTCAACCTGCCCGAGGCGCACTACGACATGGTGCGGCCCGGGAACGCGCTGTTCGGAAACCACCTTTCCGGCGGCGAAGGCGCCCGGGACATGGCCGACCTCAGGCCCGTGTTTCGCATGAATGCCCGCGTGGTGCGGGTCGAACGCCTCGAGCCGGGCGACAGCGCGGGCTTCCGCCACACCTTCACCGCCGACCGGGCCACCTGGGTGGCGCTGCTGCCGGTCGGCCGTACCGACGGCTATCCGTCCGAGGCGAACGGGACCTGCGAGGTACTGATCAACGGCCGCCTGTACCCCGTCGCCGGAGGCGTCAACTCCGCGCACACGATTCTCGACATCGGTCCGGAGAAGACGGTCGAGGTCGGCGACGTCGCCACCCTCGTCGGCCCCGACCATCCGTCCGTGCTCCCCCACACCGTCGCCGAGCGGACCGGCCGCGGCTTCCTCGGCATCATCCAGGCCATGAACGCGCGGCTCCCGAGACGAGTGGTGTAGGGCCGGGAGTCCCTCCCCGACGCAGCCTGCGAAGAGCGACGTGTCGGCAGGTGTTTGCCAGTCCGAAGGATATTAGCTAAGCTAAGTCTAGCTAGATTTCATGCGGACAAGGAAGGACGGCCTCCGTGAAGGTCAACATGCATGAGGCGAAGTCACAGTTGTCCCGCCTGGCCAGGCTGGCCCGGGAAGGAGAAGATGTGGTGATCTGCAATTCGGGACGACCGTGGGTGCGCCTGACGCCCTACCGGGAATCCGTCGAACCTCGACAGCCGGGAGGTCTCGAGGGTCAGATCGTGATCGGTCCGGACTTCGATGACGACGACGACGAGATCATTGCGGCGTTCGAAGACTCCCCGATCTTCCCGAGCGTTGACTGACGGTGCGGCTGCTGCTCGACACGCACGCCTTCCTCTGGTGGGTGTCCGACTGGGACCAGATCGCCGAGCCGGCCCGGGACGCCATCTCGGATCCCGGCAACGAAGTGTTCGTGAGCGCCGTCTCGGGCTGGGAAATCGGGACCAAAAAGGCCAAGGGCCGGCTTACGGCACCGGACAACCTGGCGGACGTAGTAGAAGAAAAGCGGTTGGCACACCTTCCACTGACGTTCGAGCACGCGGAGCGGGCCGCGACGCTGCCTCCGCACCATCGTGACCCGTTCGACAGAATGCTCATCGCCCAGGCGCAGGCGGAAGGGTTGGTTCTGATCACGCGAGACGCGCGGATCCCCCTCTACGACGTGTCCACGATCAAGGCCTGAAGCTACGGCGGGCGGGCCGCTCAGCCGCACCTCTCTGCAATGGCCGCGATCGTGGCGTCGATCTCGTCGCGGGTGTTGAAGAAGTGGATGGACAGCCGGAAGTCGCGCTCCTCCCGGACGGGGGAGGCGAGGATTCCCTCGTCTTCGCGCAGGTCGTTGTAGAGCTGCGTGGCGTCGCATCCCTCGGGCAGTTGAACGACGAATACGCCTGAGCGGTCGGGGCGCGCCCGGGGGGACGACACGCCCAGCCCGTCCGTGCGGTCGACAATCTCGATCGCGTGGTCGACGAGCGACTGGATCCGGCCCTCGATCCTCTCCAGGCCGATGTTCTCCATCCAGTCGACGGCGCGGGCGAAGCCGGCGAAGTCGGCCAGCGCGCGGGTGCCGAACTCGTAGCGGGCGGCGCTGGGGAGCAGGGTGTACGCACCCTCGTAGTCCATCGTCGCGTGGCTGTGGGAGCCGGCCCAGCTCAGTTGCACGTCGTCCAGTATCTCTCGGCGCACGAAGAGCGCGCCCGTGCCCTTGGGGCCGAGCAGCCACTTGTGGCCGCACGTCGAATAGCCATCGCAGCCGAGCGCGCGGAAGTCGGTCGCCACGCAGCCGGGGCCCTGCGCGCCGTCGAGGTGGTAGCGCACGCCGCGGGAGCGCAGCAAGTCCCCCAGTTCGGCGGACTCGTCCGTCCGCAGCGTTCGTCCGTTGTTCCGCGATACGTGGCTGATGCTCACCATCCGCGTGCGGTTCGAGAGCTGGTCGCGGATCTCGTCGATGAGTCCGGTTCCGGGACTCAGGTCGATCTCGCGGATCGCGATCCCGAACCGGTCCCGGAGGACGTACCACGGGACGACGTTGGCGGGGTGCTCCGTGTTGGAGATCACGACCTCGTCGCCCGGCTCCCAGTTCAGGCTCCATGCGACGATGGATATCCCCTCGGAGGTGCTGTGGGTGAGCGCAACCTCCTCCGTCTCGGCGCCGAACACGCGCGCCAGTTGCGCCCTCAGATCGGGCTCGACTCGTGCCATCTCGTCCGAGATGCGGGGCTCGGCCGGGCTCCGGTTCTGAAAGGCGAGCCGTTCCCGGACATGGTCGATGACGGCGTTCGGAGCGGGGCCGATGCCGCCGGTCTGGAAGTACAGGCTCTCCGTCGAGGCCGGGATCTCGGCGCGTGCGCGGGCCACCCAGGCTTCCTGCGGGCGACCCGGACCGTCGGACCGCGAACCCGCGTCGGCCGACGAGTGGGTCCCAGGGTCGGGGATCGCGCCATCCCGTCCGGCGTGCAGGGCGAGCCGCCCCACGGGCACGATCGGGGCCAGCGCCAGCGCGCCCGCGGACCGGCGGAGGAAGCTGCGTCGACTCGTGTTCATTCCGGATCCTCGTCGCTGAGGATGAGCCAGCGGAGTCTCCTGTCGCTCACCTGGCGGCGGAGGGGCGCGGCGGCGCGGTAGAAGACGAGCCCCAGCGCCGCCCAGACGACGAGGACGATCCACTCGGCGGGAATCCGGCCGCCCGCCCCGTGGAAGGGTTCCCAGATCGAAGCGCCGAGCAGCCCCAGCGCGACGACGGCGCTGAGATACAGGAAGCCCCGGCCGCCGGGCACCGTGTAGGGTCGCGGGTGGTCGGGGCGCGTCTTCCGCAGCCGCAGGACCCCGAGCACGACGACCAGGAAAACGATCATTGCCGAGATCGCGGCGCCTCCGACGATGACGAGGATGGCGTTGCGGCCGAACAGCGCCCCCACGCTCCCCATGACGGCCACGAAGAGGACGGCGGCGGAGGGTGAGCCGTAGCGGTCGTGCACCTTGGCGAGGCGGTGGGGGATCATGTGCGCCCGAGCCATGGCGAAGACGATCCGCGTGGAGGCGAAGAAGATCGCGTTCCACGTCGTGATGAGTCCGCAGAGTCCGGCGAACAGCACGATCCGGCCCAGGAACGGCGAGCCCAGGGCGGCCTCGATCGCCGCCGCGGCGGGAAGCTCGGACGCGAGCAGTTCCGCGCGGGGCATGCTCATCGCCGTCGCCAGAATCACGAGACAGTAGAAGACGAGCGCGAACAGGATCGAGGCGCCCATGACGCGCGGCAGGAGCCGCAGCTTCGCGCCCTCCTCCACCTCCTCCATCGCCTGTGGAATCGTGTCGAAGCCGGCGAACCAGAACGCGGCGGTCCCGAGCACGATGCCCACGCCGATCAGGGCTGCCCCCGGCGTCGTCCCCGTGAACGTGGGATCGAGGTTCGCGACGCTGCCGCCCACCACGCCGGCGATCACGAAGATCATGGTGAGAATGATGAGCCCGGCGGTCATCAGATCCTGGAACCACGCGGCCGTTTTTCCGCCGCGGTAGTTGATCAGCGTGATCGCGGCCATCACGGCGAGTCCGAGAGCCAGGCTCCACAGCCGCACCTCCTGCCCCAGCAGCGTGTAGATGACCGGACCGCCGAACCCCGGGACGAGAGCCGACACGACCCATTCCACGGAGATCGCCTCGAAGGAGGTCGTGAAGATGTAGGAGAAGGCGAGGAACCACGCGGCGGCGAAGCTCCAGCGCGCCCCCCACGCCTCGAACACGTACGCGACCTCGCCGCCGGTGACCGGGTACGCGGCCGCCATCTCCGAGTAGCAGAGCCCGATCGCGAGAATGCCGAGGCCGCCGAGCACGAATGCGATGATGGCCCCGATCGCGCCGGCGCCGCTCAGCCACGCCCCCATGACCGTGATCCAGCCGACGCCGATGATCGTCCCGAAGGCGAGCGAGAAGAGCGACCGGAGCCGGATCCCCCGCCCGAGGACCTCGCGTTCGCCGCCTGCGTCCGGGGTCGCCGGTCTGGTCGTGGGCTCTGTCATGGGTTCAGCCGTACTGTGACGGGGTCGGGGGGAGCCCAAGCATTTCGCGCGCCTGCGCGGGCGTGGCGACCTCGCGGTTCAGCTCGTGCGCGATCCGGACGGCGCGCTCCACGAGCTGGCGGTTGCTCGCCACCTTCTCGCTGCGGCGGTAGTAGATGTTGTCCTCAAGGCCGACGCGGACATGTCCTCCCATGAGGGTGGCGAGCGTGGTCATCGGCAGTTGGTGCGGCCCGATGCCGGAGCACAGCCACACGGAACCCTTGGGGAACTCGCGGACCATGTTCACCACGTTGTCGACGGTCGGCCAGCTCGACGTCTGGTAGCCCATCACGGTCTGTACCCAGTACGGCGGCTCGATGAGGCCCTGCGCCATCAGATCCCGGATCACCCACCCGCAGCCGGGGTGGTAGGTCTCGAGTTCGGGCTTGATGCCGCGCGCCCTCATCTCCGCCGCGAAGTGCGCGATCTGCTTGTAGGAAAAAGGCGTGCAGTCGTCGAAGTCGATCGCGGGGCGGGGGTGCGTGTACTCCTCCCCGCGCGGCTTGAGTTTGAACTTGCCCATGTCCGGGGCGAGGTTCAGCGACGCGACCTCGGGGTTGGCGTCGAGGCAGGACAGGCGCTGTTCATCGTCCATCCACAGGTCGCCGCCAGTCGTGTTGTTGATGATGATCTCGGGGCAGCGTTCGCGCAGGCGGCGGTTCGCTTCCAGCCACACTTCCGTCGTCGTCGCCCCCTTCCACAGCGTCCCGGGGTCGCGGGCGTGGATGTGCACCATCGAGGCGCCCGCGTCGTACGCCTCGCCGACGGAGTCGGCCAGTTCCTCGGACGTCTCCGGGAGGGCGTCGTTATACTCCTTGCCCTGGATGCCGCCGTTCGCGGCCAGGCAGATGATGACGGGGGGCATGCTGCCGGCGACCCTGTCCATGTAGGCGTAGGGGTCGCCGTAGTTCCAGGTCTCGGCCATGTGCTCCTCGGTGGGCAGTCAGGGCTGCGATCGTCTCGGGAGGTCTTTCTCGATCTCCGGGGAGCCTTGGCCATTTCACACCGATTCACAAGAGGATGCCATGTCCGATGCCGAGCGCGTCGCTAGAACCGTCGCCATCATCGGCGCAGGGACGATGGGACGGCGGATCGCCTACGGCTGCGCGGTGCGAGGCGTGCGCGCGCGGCTGCACGATGTCTCGGGAGAGGCGCTCGCCGGGGCCATCGAAGCCGTGCGCACGCTGCTCCAGACCGCGGTGGAAGGGGGCGGGCCCGGGGCCGGCGGGACGCATGGGCACGTGGAGGCGTGCCGGGATCTCGAGGACTGTGTGCGGGAGGCGGACTGGGTCATCGAAACGGTCCCCGAAGACCTCGAACTGAAGCGTGTCGTTCTCGGGCAAATCGGCGCGGCGGCGCCGGCGGACGCGTTCATCGCCTCCAACACCTCCTCGCTACCGGGATCGTGGCTGGCGGAGTCGACGGGCCGTCCGGGGCGGTTCACGAACATGAACTTCGGCACGCCGGAGGATCTCAAGGTCGAGGTCATGGGACACCCCGGCACCGACCCCGCGACGACCGACGCGGCAAAGCGGTTCCTGCGCCGGCTCGGCCTCGTGCCGATCGTCGCCCGCCGCGAGATCCAGGGCTATCCGACGAACCGGATCTGGCGCGCCGTGAAGAAGGAGTCGCTGCACCTGATCGCCGGCGGATACCTGAGCGCGGAAGAGATCGACCGGGCGTGGATGCTCGACTGGGGCACGCCGCTGGGGCCGTGCGGACTCATGGACGTCGTCGGACTCGACGTCGTGCGCGACATCGAGAACGTGTACTACGAGGCCTCCGGAGACCCGTCGGACCGGCCGCCCGGCTTCCTCGACCGAATGATCGAGCGCGGGGAACTGGGCGTGAAGTCCGGGAAGGGGTTCTACACCTACCCGTCGCCCGCCTTCGAGCGGGAGGGCTGGCTCACGGCCTCTGATGACTGACGCGGCGGACGCCTGGCCTGCCAGGGCTGCGGGCTGAGGGCTACCAGGTCACAACGCCGTCACGGCCGACCCGCAGTTCGTCGCCGGTCTCGACCTGATCGAGCAGTTCGGGCCCCAGCCGGTCCACGCACACGATCGGCGTGTCGAGCCAGACATCGGCCAGGATGAGCCCCCCGGCCGTGAGCGGATCCACGTCCCCGGGAAGGAGGAGTCCGGCGGGGGCGAGGCCGAGTTCGGCGATGCGCTCCCAGCAGGGTCCGGCCGACGTCGAGCCCACACAGAAGGGCGCGAGGACGATCCGTCCGGTGAGCGGCTCGCCGAAGAGTTCGGTGTTCTGCGGATCCCCGCACACGGCCGTGTCGATCCCGCCGTCGAACTGGTCGCTGAAGCTCGCGAAGGGGTTGAACCCGACGCGGGACACCGCGGCGGGCGCCGCGATCTCGCCGGCGATCAGCGCCCGGCCCTGAAGGCAGGGCATCAGGCGCGATCCCCGATGGAGGTCCGTGAGGAGGCCCCCGGGGAGGGCGCTGCGGCACCCTGGGTGCTGCCCGTCACCATCACCCGCAGGAGCGCCTCGTCGTCGAGCATGTACACGTTCCGGCTGTAGTAGCGGAGCTTGTTCGAGTTCGTGACGACGCAGGCGGGCGCGAGGATCGGGTCCTGCATGAACGCCTCGAGACAGAAGGAGCCCACGTGTCCTCCCGCGAGGGCGAGGGT
The DNA here is from genome assembly GCA_009841005.1 of Gemmatimonadales bacterium. Taxonomy (GTDB): domain Bacteria; phylum Gemmatimonadota; class Gemmatimonadetes; order Palauibacterales; family Palauibacteraceae; genus Palauibacter; species Palauibacter polyketidifaciens. Next base: position 22,714 of record VXMR01000139.1, on the reverse strand, counting down.
CGCGAAGCCCGGATGTTCGGCGCGGAAGCGGGACACCACGTCGGGGGCCGCGACGAAGACCGTCTCCACCGCGAGGCGGTCGCGTCCGGCGCGCGCGAGTTCGCTCTCGACGGCATCGGTCCACCCGCAGAGCTGGTCGTAGGTGAGGTGCGGACAGCCGAGCAGGACCTTGTTCGGCCGCAGCTCCTCGACCGGGCGGTCCGCCCGCAGCGACGCCCCGACCGATTCGATCCGCTCCGCGTTGATCGTCAGCCGGCGGGCGTCGTCGCGGATGAGCCGCCGGCCGTACCGCTTCGCCTCCACGGTGACGCCTTCCACGTGAAAGAGGCCGACCCCGCCCCCCACGGAGGCGTTCGTCCCGAAGTCGCGCAGGAACTTCCCGCTCGCCGGGTGTTCGCCGCCCTCGAGCATGCTCGCCAGGCCCGTTACCCACGGGATCCCGTCTCCGACCTCGCGCCCGATGAGGTAGCCGAGCACCTGGCCGTTGATCGGCCCCTCCGCCTCGACCTCGACGAGCCAGTTCGCCCGCCGCCCCTCGTCGGTCAGCAGGCCCGCGAGCGGCGTCTTGCCGACGACGTTGGAGATGAGATCGATGATTCCGGGATTCCGGTGCGTGCGCGCGCCGATGACGGAGTTCGCGTACACCACCGCGGAGGACTCCGCCCACGCGACGATCTGGCCGTACGAGGGCCGGTTCGCCACCTCCTCGAACCACGGCGTGCAGGTCAGCCCGCCCGCGTCGCGCAGCCCCAGCTTCGTGAGCGCCTCCCGGTAGCGCACCTCCATCGGGTACGCGCGGGCGAGCCGCTCCCGCTGCTCGTCCGTCAGATCCGACAGCGTCTCGTTGAGGATCGTGGCCGGGTCGGCCGTGAAGGGGAGCGCGGCCCGAACCCCGGCGTCGACGAGCGCCTCGAGGAACTCCGTTCGCGCCCCCACGCCGGGCTTGGACTCCGGGATCACGAGGTGCCCGGGACCCTCCACCGGCACGAGCCGCTCCGCATCCATCGCCTCGCCGAAGCGGACCATGGTGAGGAGGAGCTTGCGGGGGATCTCCCCCCGGCTCCCGTCGAGGATTCTGCGCTCGTCCCGGGTCAGATCCATCGTCACCGCTGGTTGTCATCCCGTCGGTTGTGGCCTCGTCCGAGGCGTCCTCCCCGGAGGCGTCCTCCCCGGAGGCCCTGATCGTTCCGGGAGCCTCGTTCGCCGGGTGCGGATTTACAAGGGCCGGCGCATGTACGAAGATCTTCGTTGACAGGGCGGATCGAACGACGTATCCTTTAGTACGAAGATGTTCGTATATGCTTGAGTGGGGACGCTGGCCACGACGCTGGCAGGAGGAGGTGAAGCCTTGAGGGATCCGACATTCAGTGACCGCGAGCTGGACATCATGAGCGTCCTGTGGCGCCGCGAGTCCGGCTCCGTGAGCGAGGTCATGGACGCGCTCGAGGACGAGGTCGGCTACACGACCGTTCTCAAGATCCTCCAGATCCTGGAGAAGAAGGGCGCCGTCCGGCACGAGGCGGAGGGTCGCGCGTATCGCTACTTCCCGCTCGTCGCCTCCGAGACGGCGGGAGAAACGGCCCTGGCCCGGATCCGGGACAAGATCTTCGGCGGGTCGGCGGAACTCGTTCTCGCCCAGCTCATCTCGGGACGGGAGGTCTCGCCGGAGGAACTGGAGCGCATGCGGCGGATCCTCGATGAACTGGAGGAGGACGAGCCGTGACTCTGGCCACGATGATGTACGGACTGATCGTTGCCGTCCTCGTCGCCGGGGCCGCGTGGTGCCTCGATCGGGGCCTGCGGGCCCACGGGCGGCCGACAAGGTGGCTCTGGCTCGGCGCCCTGGGCGTCGGCGCGCTGGCGCCGTTTCTCCCCCGGTTCCTTCCGGCCGCGGCAGCCGCGGCCGGTCCCGGACCCTTCGCCCTTCCCGTCGACCTCCTGTACGAACTCGGAACGGCGGCTCCGTCACTTCCCGCACAGGGCGGGAGCCTCCCCGCGGGAATCGGGATCGGAGATCCCCTCGGAGCCCTCTGGATCGTGGGTTCCGGCGTCGTCCTCATCCTCTTCACCCTCATCTGCCTGCGGCTGCGGCGCCTACGCGCGACGTGGGAGCCTCGGGACGTCTGCGGCCAGGAAGTGCTGCGCTCGGACCGGTTCGGGCCCGCCGTCGTGGGGCTGATCCGGTCCCGGATCGTCCTTCCGTCCTGGACCTTCGGTCTGGGAGAGAAGGAACTCGAGATGGTCGTGCTGCACGAGCGGGAACACGTGCGGGCGCGCGATCCGGTGCTCCTGGCGGCGGGGCTTCTGCTCGCGGCGCTCTCGCCCTGGAATCCGGCGGTCTGGTGGTTGCTCGCCAGGCTCCGGCTCGCCGTGGAGGGGGACTGCGACCGCCGCGTGCTGGCCCGCGGCGCATCCGCGCGAAGCTACGCGCGCCTTCTCTTGACGGTCGCCGCCGGTTGTCGGCGGACGCCGGATCCGGCGCCGGCCCTGATCCGCGGCGGCCCCTCGGTAATCGAAAGGAGACTCATGATGATCAGGACCGCGACGAAGAAGCCCCGAATCCGGGCTTCCCTCCTCACCGCCGCAGCCGGATTGGGCCTGTTCGCCCTGGCCTGCGACACCCCGATCCCCCAGAGCCCGGCCGACCCCGAGCGCGCCTCGCGCGTGGAGGGAGTTGTCGGTTCGGAAGGCGTCGTCAGCGCGGAAGGTGTAACTAACTCGGACGGTGTGGAAGCGGAGATCAGGTATGTAGACGAAGATGGAACCTACCGGGTCCACACGGGAAAATGGGCGGTCGATCCGGAAGCAGGCTTCGGATACGTGGACGAAGACGGAGTCTTCCAGGCGATCGAACTCGACCCGGAAGCCAAGGCGCGAATGCGCGCCACGGTCGAGCGCCTCGAGAGCCTCAAGCGCAACGTTGAAGCCACGCACGAGAAGCTCGGGGAGCGTCTGCGAGCGGGCGAATTCACGAACGAGGAGGTTCCCAGGGATCTTTGGCTGAGCCTTGAAGGCGTGATGGAGCGCATCGGAGACTTGACTCCCAGGTTGGAGGAGTTCACCACCGAGTTGGCCATCGAGGTGCGGCGGCTCCACGCGGCCGTCGAGGCAGGCGAGATCACGCACGACGAGGCGGAACGAATCCTGCGGACCCACGTGGAGGCCAGTAACGCCCGTCTGAGCCGGCGCGACAAGCCGAACTGATCCCCGACCCCGGCGCCGGGGACCGTTGCGGCCCGGCGTCCCCGGCGGCACCGTAATCCCGTTCGGTCGCGCCTCCGAGCCCTGACCCGCCGGTCACGCCCGGAGGCGCGAGTTGCGGGACTCCGACCCGGAAAGACACATGACTCCGACGCGCCGCCTCGCGGTATCGTCCGCCGCCGTCCTGACCCTGACCGCCTTCGCCCCCGCCCCCACGGTCGACCTCGTCCCTGCCCTCGCGTGCGATCAACTGACCGCCATGTCGTGGAGCGGCTTCGTCCTCGATGAAGTGTCGGAGGTCGAGGCCAACGCGAACGACCCGGCGCACTGCCGCGTGCGGGGGACGATCGACGAGGAGATCCACTTCGAACTCCTCCTCCCGCTGGCCGAGGACTGGAACGGCCGCTTCCTCATGGGCGGCGGCGGCGGGTTCGTGGGGAGCGTCCAGAACCAGGCGCTCCAGTTCGCGGGGCCGGTCTCCGTCCTGACTCGCGGGTTCGCCACGGTGGGGACGGACACGGGACACCAGGGCCCGGGCATCGACGCGAGCTGGGCGCTGAACCGGCCCGACCGCGAGGTGAACTTCGGCCACCGGGCGGTGCACGTGACGGCGGAAACGGCGAAGACGATCGTCCGCCTCTTCTACGGCCGCGACATCGAGTACTCCTACTTCATCGGCTGCTCGCGCGGCGGCGGCCAGGCGATGATGTCGTCGCAGCGCTATCCGGACGACTTCGACGGCATCGTGTCCGGGGCGCCCGCCTACGACTGGCCCGGCCTCGGCGCCTTCTTCCTCCAGACCCAGCAGGCCCTGTATCCCGATCCGAACGACCTCGCGACGCCGGTCATCACGGACGAGGCTGCGGCCATCCTCGAAGCCGCGATTCTCGAGGCGTGCGACGGGAACGACGGCGTGGAGGATGGGTTCATGACGAACCCCATGGCATGCGACATCGACATCGCCGCGATCGAGGGACTGACCGACGAACAGCGGGCGGCCGCGGAGATCATCTACGGCGGCGCCCGCGCCGGAGACCGGCACATCTACCCCGGCTTCCCGTTCGGAGGCGAGACGGATCAGGGCGGGTGGAAGCTGTGGGTCACGGGACGGGAGATGCAGTTGGGCCCAGGCGGACCCAACCTCCACTACGCCTTCGGCACGCAGATGTACAAGTACATCATCTTCGACGACCCGGAGTTCGACTACTCCACGTACGACTTCAGCGACTACTTCTCGTGGGAGGAGGACACGCGCCGCGCCCGCGCGATCCTCAACGCGACGGACACCGACCTGGGCGGGTTCAAGACGGCGGGCGGCAAGCTGATCCTGTGGACCGGCTGGTCGGACCCTGCGATCCCCGCCAGCGGAACCATCGCCTACTACGAGGGCGTGGGCGCGGGCGACGAGGAGGCGGAGGACTACACGCGGTTGTTCATGCTGCCCGGCGTGCTGCACTGCGCCGGCGGCCCGGGACCGGACTTCGTGGACTGGATCGCCGCGATCCAGTCGTGGGTCGAGGAGGACGCGGCCCCCGAGCGGCTCGTCGCGACGAAGTTCGGCGAGGCCGGCGTCGAGATGCAGCGGCCCGTGTGCCCGTGGCCGGCGTACGCCGCCTACAACGGCACCGGAGACCCGAAGCGCGAAGACAGCTTCCAGTGCGTCGCTCCGTAGGCTGCGATCGCGGCGGTCGGCACAGGAGTTCCTGGCAGAGGTCGGAGAAGTCGAACAAGGGAGTGATTCGATGAGCGAAGTCACGCTGAGGGTCAACGGAGAGACCCACTCGCTGGACGTGGAACCCTCGACCCCGCTGCTCTACGTCCTCCGGAACGATCTCGGACTCCGCGGGCCCAGGTTCGGCTGCGGCCTCGGCCAGTGCGGGACGTGTACGGTGCTCATGGACGGCCGTGCGATCCGCTCGTGCATGCGGCCGGTGTCCCGCGCCGAGGGCGAGATCACCACGCTCGAAGGGCTGTCGACGGCCGGCGCACTGGATCCCGTCCAGCAGGCATGGATCGACGAGCAGGTGCCGCAGTGCGGTTACTGCCAGAACGGCCAGATCCTCACCGCCAAGGCGCTCCTCGACCGCAACCCGGACCCCAGCGACGAGGAGATCCGGCAGGGGATGAACGGCGCCCTCTGCCGCTGCATGACGTACTACCGCATCCAGTCCGCCGTGAAGCGCGCCGCGGAGGCGATGGCGAACGGAGCCGGCGGCGCCAACGGGGTCAACGGCGCCAACGGCGCTGACGCGGCCGGTGGGGAGGTGGACCGGTGAAGCGCCCGGCGGAGTTGTCCGCGAGGCTCGACGACGCGCTCGCGCGGTGGGACGGGGGCACCTCCCGCCGCGACTTCCTGAAGACCTCGGGGCTCTTCGTCCTCGGCTTCAGCAGCGTGGGTTTCAGCGGCGGGCGCGGCACCGGTGTGGCGGGGCTCGGCCGGAACGGCTCCGGCGACCCCGGCGAGGCGAACCCGTATCCGGACCCGGACTTCCTCCAGCTCGACTCGTGGCTCGTCGTGCACGAGGACGGCACGGCGACCTTCTACGTCGGCAAGACGGACGGCGGGCAGGGGACCGGGACCGCCATGCGCCAGATGATGTGCGACGAACTCGACCTCGCCTACGACCGGGCCACGCTCGTCATGGGCCGCACCGACATGACGGTCGACCAGGGCGGATCGGGCGGTTCCGATGCCATCGAACGTGACGCGCTGCCGGCGCGGCGGGTCGCTGCCGAAGCGCGGCGGGTCCTGCTGGAGCTGGCCTCGGAGCGTTTTGAGGTCCCCGCCAACGAACTCACCGTCAGCGAAGGCGTTATCTCCGTGGCCTCGGATCCGGCGCGAACGGCCACGTATGGAGAACTGATCGGCGGACGGCGCTTCGACGTCGCCCTCACCGGACGGAACGTCAACGAGACCACCGGCCTCGCGTCGGTGAAGCCGGTCGAGGAGCTGAGGATCGTCGGGCAGTCCCTCCCGCGTTACGACATCCCCGCGAAGGTCGAGGGATCGCTCGAGTGGGCCGTTGACGTCAAGCTCCCCGGCATGGTCCACGCGCGGAACGTGCGGCCGCCCTTCGCCGGCGCGCGGCTCGTCTCCATCGACGAGTCCTCGGTGCGCGATGTCCCCGGTTTCATCCGCTTCTTCCGCGAGGGGAACTACGTCGCGGTCGTCTGCGAGCGGGAGGAACAGGCGATCCAGGCGGCGGAGGGCCTCGCGCTCGAGTGGGAGAAGCCGGAAACGGCCCCCTTCCCGTCCTCCGAAGACCTCTTCGACTACATGCGCGGCGCGACTCCCGTGGGCGCGGGCACCGGTGGATCTCCCCGTCCCCGCGCGGAAGGCGCCCCCGACGCGGCGCTGGCGGGCGCGGCCACGATCGTCGAGGCCGGTTACGACATCCCGTTCCAGGGGCACACGGCGATCGGCCCCGCCCACGCGCTGGCCGATCCCTCCGATGGGCAGATGACGGTCTACACGAACGACATGAAGCCCTACAGCCACCGCACCGGCATCGCCGAGTTTCTCGGCATGCCGCCGGAGCGGGTGCGTGTGATCTGGATGGAGGGTCCGCAGCTCTACGGGCGCACGGCGGCGGACGACGCCGGTTTCGAGGCGGCGTACCTGGCACGCGAGGTGGGCCGCCCCGTTCGCATGCAGTGGATGCGGCACGAGGAGACGGCGTGGGATACGAAGGGTCCCGCCTTCGCCATCGACCTGCGCGGAGGCCTCGACGAGGCCGGAAACGTGGTCGCGCTGGACTATCATGCGCGCATCGCCAACTACGCCCACGTCGGCTACAACCAGGCCGACACCGTGCTCATCGCCCAGCTCATGGGAATCCGACCCGACCGGCCGTCCCCCGGCGGCGGCCGAGGCCCGGACGAGATGTACCACATCCCGAACCGTCGCGAGGAGACGCGGGCGGTCCGCTTCCCGCTCGCCTTCGAGACGCCGCTCCGCACGGGAAACCTTCGCGACCCCAACGGCCCGCAGACGACCTTCGCCGGGGAGTCGTTCATCGACGAGATGGCCGCGGCCGCGAACGCGGACCCGGTCGAGTTCCGCCTCCGCCTCCTGAGCGGGACGACGGAGGACGACGCGACCTTCCGCCGGGCCCGCTCCATCGCCGTCGTCGAGGCGGCGGCCGAAGCGTACGGCTGGGAGCCGAGGCCCTCACCCCGTGCGCCGGGTGGCGGACGCATTCTCACCGGGCGCGGGATCTCCTACGCGTACCGCGTCCAGACGACGGTCGCCACGATCGCGGAGGTGGAGGTCGACAGGGAGAGCGGCCGCGTCTGGGTGAAGCGCATGGTCTGCGCGCACGACTGCGGCCTCGTGATCAACCCGGACGGCCTCGAGAACACGATCCAGGGGAACCTCCTGCACGGGATCAGCCGGACCCTGTACGAGGAAGTGCAGTTCGACGGCGAGAGGGTCACGAGCGTCGACTGGCGCACGCACCCGACGATCACGCACCGGGACGCGCCCGAGCGGATTGACGTCGTGATCGTGAACGGCGATCCGAACCCCGACCGGCCGGACCTGCCGCACTATGGGGCCGGCGAGCCCTCGCACCGCACGGTTCCGGCGGCCGTCGCAAACGCAATCTTCGACGCGACCGGCGTGCGCCTGCGCCGCATCCCCCTGCGCCCCGAGCGCGTCCTCGAGGAACTCGCGGCGGCAGGGATATAGGCGCTCCCCGGGCAGGTCAGATCGGCCACGTCAGATCCTGATATAGATGCGGCGGCGGTGGAGGAGCCACATGACGCCCAGCCAGAAGGTGACCTGGGCCAGTGCCATCGCGAGCGAGCCGCCGTAGTCGCCGGCCCATGACCGGAACGCGTTCTCGTAAAGCCACGCGCTCAGCGGACCCCCCCCGTCGTCCCCGACTTGGATCCGGGCGAGCGTCTTGGCGAACATGCCGGAGGCGACGAAGACCGCGATCGAGTTCATGCCGTAGATGACGAACGGCGTCACCCATCCACCACGCAGCCGCTTCACGTCGATCAGCCAGTACATGGCGCCGAACAGGAGCAGCGCCGTTCCCGCCGTGAAGAGGACGTAGGAACTCGACCACAGGTTCTTGTTGATCGGGAATACCGTGTCCCACGCGAGCCCCAGCACGACGAGCCAGGCGCCGGCGATCCACATTCCCCGCGACAGCTTGATTCCGGAGCGGTCCGACCGCAGCCATTCGCCGCAGAAGATCCCCAGCAGCGAGGTCCCGATGGCCGGCAGCGTCGAGAGGAGACCCTCCGGATCCCACGTCCCCTGCCACAGCCGGTCGCCCATGAGGAACCGGTCGATCCGGGCCCCGAGGTTCCCGTCCGGAGACAGGTCCCCCGCGACGAGCGCCCAGTACCCGAGGAGGAGCACTCCCACCGCGATCCACCGCACGCGCGCGGACCCCCACAGGTAGAGCGCCGCCGCCGCGCAGTAGACGAGTCCGATCCGCTGCAGCACGCCGTACAGGCGCATGTCGAACAGGTCGAAGTCGGGAATCGCCCGCATCGCGAGTCCGAGCCCGATGAGGATGAGCGAGCGCCGCGCCACGTGCCGGTACAGCCGTCCCCGTCCGGCGCCCTCGGCGAGACGACGCGAGAAGGAGAAGGGGATCGCGACGCCGACGATGAAGAGGAAGTAGGGGAAGATGAGGTCGGTCGGCGTCCAGCCGTGCCATTCCGCGTGGGCCAGGGGCGCGTAGACGTAGCTCCAGCTGCCGGGATTGTTGACGAGGATCATCGAGGCGATCGTCAGGCCCCGGAACGCGTCCAGCGATACGACCCGGCCCCCCGTCGGTTCGGTCATGGCGCGCCCCGTCCTGCGCCGGCAGCCGCCGGCTGAGCTACCTCCGGAACCGGCCTCCGTCGCGTCCGCCCCGGCCGCCGCCGGACAACGAGCGGTTCCCGAGATACCAGGTGAAGTTCAGCATCACGTACTGCGTGAGCGACTCGACCCGGCTCTCCTCGATGAAGCCGGGCGAATTCGTGTACGTCACGCCCTGATTCTGGCCCAGAATGTCGAACGCCACCAGTCGGATCTCGGCCTGGTCGTTCAGGATGAGGCGCCGGAGGGAAGCTTCCCACAGCGCGACGTTCCGACCCGGGCCGAACAGGTCCTGGTCGTAGAGCCGCCACTGGAACTCCGTGCCCAGCGTCCACGGCCCCATGTGAAGGTCGGCGATCGCGTACAGCGTGGAGGTGAGGTAGTCCTCGTTCAACTCCTCGTTCAGGGAGTAGCTGACGTCGCTCAGCGTCAGCTTGGCGCCCCCGCGCACGTCGTAGTCCTCCTTGGCGCGGTTCTCGAGCTCGATCCCGAACGTGTGCGCCAGCGACCGGCTCCGGTTCTCGAGGTCGTTGACGAGCTCGTTCGAACTGGAGTAGCGGAGGTCGTAGTTCAGGTCCACCTGGCCGCCCATCCAGCGCAGCGGCCTCCCGAAGCTCGCCCCGCCGTTCGCCGACCACGAACTCCCGAGGTTCACGGGCGAGAGGGTCTGGAGCCCCCGCTGCGTCACCGTTCGGGACTGGGCGATGTCGTTCGTCGTGAAGCTGACGTTCGCGTGCGTGAACAGATTGACGAAACTGAACGTGTCGAAGAACCGGTATTCCGTCCGCAGCCGGTGCGTGTATTCGGGCTGCAGATCGGGATTCCCCACCCGGATGCGCAGCGGGTCGCGATTGTCGACGAAGGGCTGAAGATCCGTCATGCGCGGTTCGCGCGTGGACGTCGAGTAGCGGAACTGAAGCGTGCGCTGGTCGTCGACCTGCATCCGGTACTCGGCGTTGGGCAGCACGTGCATGTATCCGTTGGCGATCTCCTCGCTCCGACCGAGGATCGTCCCCTCCAGGTCCGAACCCTGGAGGCGCAGTCCGAGCACGAGCCGTCCGGCCTCGCTCGTGCGGTTGAAGCGAAAGCCCCCGCGCAGGTAGCTGTACGTCCGCTCGAACCCGGAGGTGAGGAGCGGGTTCACCGTCCGTCCATCAGGCCCGATGTCGAACACCGACTGGTTCTCGTCCTCGGCGGTCGCGCTCCGCTCGCCGTAGACCTCGAGCATCGACTCCCAGGGCATCGGCTGCGTCATCGACAGGCGGACCGAGTGCGTCAGCGTCTGCCCGAGGTTCGTCTGCTCCTGGAGCACGTCGCCGGCCTGGGCGCGCGGGTTCTCCACGTTGCCCTCGATCGACGACGCGAGGTTCGTGAGGCGGTCGGAATCGCTGAGGTTCACCCGGGCCTCCGCGAAGAGACTCCGCCCGCTGTCGTCGAGTCGCTTGCGCCACGTGAGCCGGGCATCGCCGCCCAGATCCTCGCCGTCCACGTCGTAGTTCGTCGCCGCGGCCGTGAGGAACTGCCCGGTGCCCGAGCGCGTGTCCTGGAAGTCCGCGCGGTCGAGGAGGGAGCTGCGCGCGTTCAGATTCCCGCGGAGCCGCAGTTCGTGGCCCTCGGAGAGGGTGAGCTGGGAGTTCAGGTTGACCCTGTGGCTCGAGTTTTCGGTGTCCGTGCGGGTGGCGCGATCGACGAGGGACGAGGCGCTCATACCGAGGAGTTGCTCCTGCCTCCGCGTCTCGTTCTGGAAGTTGTCGAGCGTGCTGAGGCGATAGCTCGTCCGGATCCAGTTGTCGTCGTTGCCTCCGAAGTCGTGGTTGACGTTGAACGCCAGCATGCGGGTCTCGGTGAGCCCGTCGTCGCCCCCGCCGCCGCGGCCGAAATCCCGTCCGCCGAACGACATGGCGTCGCCCCACCCGAACCCCGCCTGGTTCACGTTGTTCGCGCTTCCGACGAGGGCGAGTTGCGTGGTGGGGGAGAAACGGTTGATCGACAACGCTCCCGCGTATGGAATCCCGCCGGCCACCCTCCCGGACTCGCGCCCACGCTGTAGCCGCGCGGCCACGTCCTCGCCGAATCCGGGAGTCACGGATGCGTTCTCCATGTCTGCGCCGAGTCCGCCGGACGTCCGGCCGAAATAGCCCGACCGCGCCTCTTCCTTGAGTTCCAGGTTGATCGTCCGCTCTTCCTCGCCGTCGGCGATCCCCGTGAACTCGGCCATGTCCGATTCCTTGTCGTAGACCTCCACACGGTCCACGGCTTCGGCGGGCAGGTTCTGGGTCGCCATCGTGGGGTCGCCCCCGAAGAACTCCCTGCCGTCGACGAGGACGTTCTCGACCTCCTCGCCCTGCGCCGTGATCGATCCGTCGGTCTCGACCTCGATCCCCGGAAGCTGGCGCAGAAGGTCCTCCACCGTCGCGTTGGGCCGGGTCCGGAAGGCGAGCGCGTTGTAGCCGAGGGTGTCCCGCCGGTTCAGGAAGGGGACGTGGTCGAGCGTGACGACGAGCGGGTCCACCTCCACCGCCATTACCTCGAGGTTGATCGTGCCGACGTTCACGTCTTCGCCGGTGAGGGAGAAGTCCTGCCGTACCGTGCCGTATCCGAGCAGGGTGATCTGCAGGATGTACTCGCCCGGCCCGAGATCGCCGAGGGCGAAGACGCCGTCGCCGCTGGAGGTCGTGAAGCGGGTCAGCACGGAGTCGGGCTTCGCCAGCGCCACGACCATGGCGCCGTTGAGACCCGCGCCTTCCGCGTCGGCGATCACGCCGCTCACCGTGTACTCGGCCTGGGCCTCGATGGGAGAGGGGGAAAGGGCAACGAACACGAGCCCCACCGCCAGCAGCGTCAGAATCCGCGCCGGCCGCGACCGGAACGCTTGGGTCGAACCCATCTGTGCGGGCCGCCTCATCGGAGCCCCCCGTCGAACGGGCGGCGCCGGTTGCCGGCCCCCCGCGTGGCCCGGATTTCCTCGAGCTTTTCCGCCACGAGGGCTTCGTACTCCTCGCGCGTGACCATTTCCCCGTCGGTCGGCGGGGTGATCGCGACGTCGCCAGGGCCGTCGAGGTTCACCTCGGTCGCCGAGTAGAGGAGGTCTCCACCGTCGACCGTGAGCACGAGGATGAGGCCGGGAAGCCCGCCGTACTGGCCGGGGCCCGCCTGCACCGGGATCTGGGGCGTGAACCAGGCTTCGATCTCCGATCCGTCATGGACCGCCGTCGCCTGCTGGACCATGTAACCGAGGAACTCGCGCTGTTCGGTCCCGAGCTTCCACGCAAACGCGGGCCGGTCTCCGGAGATCAGGAACGTGCGCCCCATGAACTCGCGGGTCTCCGTGATCGCGCCGCTCCCGAAGTCGACATAGGCCTGAACCACGTCCTCCTGGTCGCTGCGGGAGGCCGATCCCATTCTGAGCCGCAGCGCCATCCCGAGGGCGCGGCGATCCATCCGATCCGAGTCGCGGGCGCCGCCGCGGGGGGCCGCCGCTTCCGCATCGGGGTCCGGCATCATGATGGACCGGGCGCCGTCGAAGCGGAGGACCATGGAGGCCGTGTTCTGCGCCGCGAGGCGGTCGCGAAACGCCGCCATGCGCTCCGGCACCTCGAAGTCGAACTGCACCGAACGCACGTAGTCAACACTCCCCGCCGGTGCCGCCTGCCCGCCGAGCGCCGCCGGCGCGAAGCCCGCAAGGGCCAGCGGGAAGGCCGCCCAACGAGAGGACTGGAACCGTTGCTGCAGCCGTCGTCTTGTACTTCGTCGTGTACTCATGAAACCCGCCGCTTGTCGTCCGTCATCCATTAGATCGGACACACGGCGCCAAGGTCACGTTGTAGGGGGGTCGTCCGTGACCGATCGAAAGTCTCCCGTTGACCGATTGAAAGTCAGGCCGCGTCCATCTGAAAGGTTAGGGGGTGTCGATGGCCACTCGGCGCACGTCTCGGCGGAGGGCCTGGCGCAGGCGGGCGAAGAGGAGGACGGCCACCGCGGCGAGTCCGGCGGCCAGGCCCCACCACAGGCCGCGCGGGCCCCAGTCGGCGCGGAAGGCCAGGAAGTAGCTCACCGGCACGCCGAGCAGCCAGAAGCCGAGGGCGTTGACGAGGAAGGGCGTGAAGGTGTCTCCGGCGCCGCGCAGCACGCCGGCCGCGACGGTCTGGAGGCCATCGGCGACCTGGAAGACGCCGGCGATCGGGATCAGGGACGCGGCGATCGCGATGACGGCGAGGTCGTGCGAGTAGAGGCTGGCCCAGAAGCGCGGGAAGGCGAGAAACGCGCCCGCGGTCGCGAGCATGAAGACGCTGCTGAGCTGGATCCCCGCGGCGGCGGCCCGGCGCGCCCCATCCATGTCCTCCTGTCCAACGGCGTGGCCGACGCGCACGGCGGAGGCGGCCGCGATCCCGAACGGCACCATGAAGGTGAGCGCGGCGAGGTTGAGCGCGATCTGGTGCCCCGCCATCGCCTCGGTGCCCAGCCAGCCCATCATGACCCCGATCACGGCGAACGCTCCGAACTCGAGCTGCTGCTGAAAGCCGATCGGGGTGCCGAGCCGCACCATGCGCGCGAGCGCTCGCCGGTCGAGCGCCTCGCGCCGGAAGCGGCCCAGGTAGGGACGCATGGCGGGCCAGGACAGCCAGAGGAGCGCGACCGCCATGCACCAGCGCGCCAGGCTCGATCCCCACGCCGAGCCCACGGCCCCCAACTGCGGAACCCCGAGATTGCCGTAGATCAGCACCCAGTTGAGGACGGCGTTCAGGAGGTTCGCGCCCGCGATCGTCCAGACGATCGGCGCCACCCGATGCATCGCCTGCAGGCTCTGCCGGAGTACGACGAACGCGTAGAAGGGGAGCATCCCGAGGATCGATCCCAGTGCGTAGCCCCCGGCCACCGGCACGACCTCGGCGGGCTGCCGCAGGAGGGCGAAGATGCGTGCGGCGGGCAAGAAGAGCAGGGACGTGATCGCCGTCAGGAGAAGGGTGAGGACGAGCGCCCGCTGTATCCCCCGGGCGGCGGCTTCATGGTCTCCCGCCCCGACGCCCTGCGCGACGATGGGATCGAGGGACATGAGCACGCCCATCCCGAACACGGCGATCTGGAAAAAGTAGATGTTGCCCAGGCCGACGGCGGCCAGATCGGTCGCCGACAGGCGGCCGACCATGAGCGTGTCCACGACGCCCATCATCATGATGCCGACCTGGACGGTCACGATCGGGAGGGCCAGCCGCATCATGCGCGCCAGGTCCGCGCGGCGGGGTGCGAGGTTCATCGCGCAATCCTGCGTCTGGCGCGTTCCGAAAGGCAAATCCGTTGCCGCCCCGCAGCGCCGCGGATAGACTCCGCCTCACCCGCACGGAGGGCCGAAAAGCGGCCATGGCGGGTATAAATGGAGGGGGCAAGATCGAGATTCTGACGTTCACGGGTGGACCGTTCGCGCAGAACACGCTGCTCGTGGTCTGCGAGGACGGCCGCACCGGGCTTCTGGTCGATCCCGGTGCCGCGACGCCCGAGGCGCTGGCCGAGGCGCGCGCCCGCGATCTGGACATCGCGGCCCTCCTCGTCACGCATGCGCACGTGGACCATATCGACGGTCTCAAGGAGGCGAAGGCCGAGACGCAGGCGCCCATCTACCTGCATCCCCTTGATCGGCCCCTCTACGACAACGTGGCCAACCAGGCGCTCGTCTTCGGCGTGTCCTGCGTGGAGCCGCCTCCGCCCGACATCGACCTGGTCCCCGGCACGAACATCGCCTTCGGCGGTTCGGAATTCGAAGTCCTGTTCGCACCCGGCCACGCGCCGGGGCACGTCATGTTCGTCTCCACGTCACACCCGGTGGCGATCGTGGGGGACGTGATCTTCCGCGGGTCGATCGGACGGACGGATCTCCCGAACGGGAACTACGGCGTGCTCATGGAGTCCATCCGGTCGCAGGTGCTGACGCTGCCGCCCGAGACGCGCCTCTACCCCGGCCACGGCCCCGAGACCACCGTGGGGCTGGAGCGCGACACCAACCCCTTCGTCCTCCAACTCCACGGCGGCCGCTGGGTCTGACCCCCGCCGGGCTCCTCGGCGGAGCTGACCCCCGCGCCTCCCGGCGTCAGGGGTTCGCGGCGACGGGTTCGAACGCCTTGAGGACCTCGCGCGTCATGTCCCAGCGGTCGAAGCCCTGCCGGCCGTAATCGAGCCCGCGTCGGACGATGACGACGTCGTGTGACGGCACGATGACAACGAACTGGCCGCGGTTGCCGGCGGTGGAGTAGGCACCCTTCGGCACATCCGTGCGGTCGTCGGGCACGAGCCAGAACTGGCCGCCGTAGAAGTTGCCGGTCTCGGAGGTGGCGGGGGCCGGCGTCCGCACGAAGTCGATCCACTCCTCGGAGATCAGGCGCTCGTCCTTCCACATCCCGTTCTGTGCGTAGAGGAGCCCGAAGCGGGCCAGGTCCCGGGCCGTCGTGTAGACCTGGCTGCTCATGATGAAGTCCCCGAAGCGG
Organism: Gemmatimonadales bacterium; assembly: GCA_009841005.1. Taxonomy (GTDB): domain Bacteria; phylum Gemmatimonadota; class Gemmatimonadetes; order Palauibacterales; family Palauibacteraceae; genus Palauibacter; species Palauibacter polyketidifaciens. Next base: position 7,213 of record VXMR01000139.1, on the reverse strand, counting down.
TCGGTGCTGAGGAGCGTGTTCCGCATCCCGATCTTGTCGAGAAGCCGTTCCCGCGGGAACTCGAGGTAGGCCTGGGGGTCGCCGATCGCCTTCTTCATCGCGTACACGCCGAGCAGCGTGTCGTAGTTCTCGTAGTCCCAGAACGTCCCGGGTTCCTGCATTAGCGAGCGGTTGCGAGCGCCGTGCACTGAACTCTCTCCGGCCCAGTAGGAGAAGCCGGAACCGGTTGCGTATTCCATCCCCCAGCTGTCCACGGGATAGAGTCCGCTCGACATGTTGAGTGCGTGGCGGAGGGTGATCTCGCGGCGGGGATCGGTCTCCGCGGACCCGGCGTTCTCCGGCAGCCAGTCGAAGGGCAGCGGCTCATCGAGCGCCAGCTTGCCCTCGTCGACGAGCATTCCGATCAGCGTCGAGGCAATGCTCTTCGCGGTGGACCACGTGCGGGTCTTCGTGAACATGTTGATGCCCGGAGCGTAGCGCTCGTGGATGATCTCCCCGTCGTAGAGGACGATGAGGCTGAGCGTCACCTGCTCCGGCGACTCGCGGTCGAAGGTCCAGTCGGAGGCGGCTCGGAGCGCCACCGGATCGACGCCCCGCGGGAGTGGGCTACTCATGACGAGATCTCCGTCGGGCCACGCCGCCCCTTCGGGATCGCCGTCCGGCGGGGGGGTCGTCAGGATCGGCAGGTCGTCGATGTCGTCAAAGATCTGCTCCGGCGACATGATCACGCACCCGATCCCCTCGCGGAACGCCGCCCGCATGGTCGGAATCGCGCCGGGTTCGCCGATGGCGACCGCCTTCCTCTCCCAGTCGACGACGTAGTCGCCGCCCTCGGCCGTCCCGACGGGGTCTCGCAGGTAGGCGAGCTCCTGCTCGAAGACCTGCTCCAGCGTCCGTTCTCCCGTGAACAGGCCGTTGCACTGGAGGATGGCCTGGACGCCCCGCTGGATCATCTCCCGCTGCGGAGCGAAGTAGTCGTAGGACCGCTGCTGCTGGGCGGCGGTAGCGGCGGGCGCGAGAAGAGCGAGCGCGATGGCCGCGAGTGTGAGGCGTTTCATGGCTTCCCCCGGAGTCCGGACGACAGGTTTCTGGAACCCTGCCAACATGCGGGACGCACGCGGTTCCGGCCACGGGTGCGAAGGTCGCGCCGGCGCGCGGGCGCGAATATCGTGTCCCCGTGATCGACCAGATTCTCTACGGCAGCATTGCGCTCATCGCGCTCACGAATCCACTCGCGGAGCTTCCGTTCTTCTTCGCGGCGACGGACGGATTTTCTCGTGTGGAGCTCCGTCGCGCGGCGGTGAAGGTGGCGGTGGGGGTGCTCATCGTGCTTACCGTCGCCGCGATCGCCGGCGCGCGCATCCTGAGTCTCTTCGACGTGAGCTTCGCCGCGTTCCGCACGGCCGGCGGCCTCGTCGTCATCCTCGCCGCGCTCGAGATGCTGCGCGGGGCGGGATTCGGGATCACGGGCGTACGCCGGGATCCGGGCGAGACGGAGGACCACCTATGGGTCCCGCTCGTCATGCCGCTGATCGCGGGGCCTGCGTCGATCACCGCCGTGATCACGCTGGCGCTCGACGAGGCCGGCGCGTTGATTGGAATTCCCGTCGCCACACTCATTGCGGTGTCGGTCGCATCGCTGGGCGTGCTCGTCGTGCTCCTGGCCGCCGGCTTCCTCTCGCACGCGCTGAGCGGCCGGGCGGTCCGGATCTTCGAGCGTTTCTCGGGCCTGATCCTCCTCGCCATCGGCTGCCAGATGTGCCTCAGCGGCATCCGGGAGTTTTTCGCCGGCTGACGCGGTCGGCTAGCGCACCACGTCGACGGTGACGGTCTCGTCGAAACGGGCGCCGAGGTCGGAGAGGAACAGCGACGCCGTGGCGTGGTGTCCCATGAAGTAGCGGCTCACGAAGCGGAAGACCGGGCTGTAGACCTCGCCCTCCTCGGTGATCGTGACGGTCGCCCCCGCGACGGTAGGTTCGATCTCGACGATCCAGCGGCCGCCGAAAGGCATGCCTTCCGAGAGGATCGTCGTCACGAGCCGGGTCGGAGGCTCGCTCTCCGTCAGCTCCATGGGGAGCGGCCCGGTGGCACCGAGTTCCACCCAGGCCGGCTTTCCGTCCCGCGCCGGAAGTTCCTCGATTCCCTCGACGGTCGGTCGCCACTCGGGGTACGCGCGATAGTCTGCGACGGTCGCGAAGATCTCCTCGGGCGTTGCGGAGAACCCGGCGCGCACCGCCGCCACGTGACCCTCGGGCAGGGAAATCCCGACGCCGTAGACGACCCCGGCCAGACCCGCGATGACGACGATCATACCGATAATGATGCGCTTCAGCGTGCGATTCATGGACCGTTTTCCGTTGAAGAGGGCGGATGGTCGCGGAGGATGGGGAGCGTAAGGCAGGTCGGGCCACCCTCGCACGGGATACAGAGCGCGTCGCCGTCGAAACGCGTGACCTCGCAGCCCGCATCTCTCATCAGCCGGACCGTCTCGGGAAATCCATCGAGCGCGATGCAGCGGCGCGGTGCGGTCGCGAGGACGTTGAGATTCAGCCCCGCGGAGACCGTGAACTCCTCATCCCCGGCCTCGAGGCATTGGACGCCGCGCTCGAGCAGCAGCTCGTGGAGTGCGACGGGAAAGAGCCGGGGATAGATCAGCGCCAGATCCCGGTCCAGCGGGCTCACGAGCGAGAGCAGGTGGAGACAGGCGGCGCTTCCGTGCCACATCGGAAGATCGAAGGCGCGGACTTCGATTCCGAGAGGGGCCAGAATGGCCTGAAGCTGGTCGATGCCGGCCTGGTTGGTGCGGAAGCCGCGTCCTGCCGCGAGGGTGCCTGCGTCGACCCACATCAGGTCTCCGCCTTCCGCGGTTCCGGGGGCTTCGATGGCGCCGATCACAGGCACGCCGAGCCGGCGGTAGAGCGTTTCGTGGCTCGCCACCTCGGGCTGGCGCAACGCCTTCCCGGGCCGTAGGAGAATCGCGCCGCCGGGCGTCATGAAGGAGGGGTCGAAGGGGAACATCGCGTCGGCGAGGCCGTCGTCCGCCGAATCGCCGATCCACTCGATATCGGCCCCGGAGGCCGCGACGCGCTCGGTGAACGCGTCGTACTGCGGCAGCAGCCGGCCGGACTCCAGCGGACCCGCGTAATGCCAGCGCGCCGGATCCGCCTCCAGCGTCGCCCGGCCCGGCCGGCGCATCGCCACTCTCCGCAGCGGCGCCACCATGCTGGAGACGCCGAACCTCGCTTCGGTTTGCAGCCGCCCGTTCATCTGGCTGAAGCTACGGCCGCACCCGTACCTTCGCTGGCCCCGGCGCCATCGGCATCGCCGGCCGCATCATCCCGTCACGGACCGCAGCCCGAGGGTTCCCGAGCTTGATTCGAGAGCGATTTCACGGCGCATCAACGTTTTCCGAGTACCTGGAGACGGTCGGGAAGAACCGCGAACTCTGGCACGCGCTGGCCCGACGGGCGTCCGTGGACGAGGAGACCCGGCAACGTGCCCGCGCCATCCCCGGCCGGTGGAAGGTCATCGCGCTCACCGAGGACTGGTGCGGAGACGCGATCAACACCCTGCCCGTGTTCGATCGCCTGGCGGAGGTCGCCGGGAACATCGAACTGCGCGTCCTCCTTCGCGACGAGAATCCGGACCTGATGGACGCGCACCTCACGAACGGGACGAGCCGGTCGATCCCCGTGCTCATCATCTACGACGAGGCGTTCCGCGAGCGTGGGTGGTGGGGCCCCCGGCCGGCGCCGATCCAGGAGTGGGTGATGACGGAGGGGTTGAAGCTGGATCCGGCGGACCGGTATCGCGAGGTTCGCCGCTACTACGCACGGGACAAGGGGCGCACCGCGCTGGACGAGTTCCTCCAGGTTCTCGAGCGCGCGGTCGCCGGCGACTGAGGGGGGAAGTCAGCCCCCGCCCACCTGCCCGTCCGCCGCGTCTCTTCCGCCGCCCGCGGCCCGCATCACGACGAACACGGGGACCCCCGCCACGAGGAGGAGGAAGCCCCAGAACACGATTTCGGGGCCCGCCCCCGCGATGGCCCAGAAGGAAAACCCGAAGGCGAGGATGGCCACGACCAGCCGTCCCACGGGAGCCGCGGCGCCGGAGCTTCGCCCTGCACGCGAGGCGTCCCTCGCGCCGAGGCGCTCGCGCACGGCGAAGAGCAATCCGGTCGTGCTCGCGAACACGTAGGCGAGCAGCGTCGCGAGCGTGGAGAGCAGGATGAGGAAGGTGAAGGCCTGGACGAGGCCGCGCGTGTAGTTCATCGCGATGAGGATCGTCGCGACGCCCGCCGCGAAGATGAGGCCGAAGGACGGCGTGCCGCGCGGACTGAGTCGCGCGAAGGCGGCGGGAAGGAGGCCATCCTGCGCGGCGGCCCGAGGGAGCTGGCCGGAGAGCAGGATCCAGCCGTTGAGCGCGCCGAAGCAGGCGATCGTGGCGCCCGCGCCGATCACGAGCCGGCCGGCATTCCCCCAGATCGATCCGGCCGCGTCCGCGAAGGGCGCGGTGGAGACCGCGAGATCCGCCGGCGCGATGATCCCCATCACGGCGGAGGTGCTGATGATGAAGATCGACGCCGCGATCACGGTGCCGAGGATCGTGGCCCGCGGGATCGTGCGCGCGGGGTCCCGCACGTCGGCGGCGGGGACGGTCGCGGCCTCAAGTCCCATGAACGCCCACAGCGTGAGCGTCACCGTCGCCGTGACGGCGGCGATGGGATTGCCCCCCGTCGGGTTGAACGGACGGAAGTGCTCGGGCTGGAAGTAGAGGAAGCCGATCGTGCCGACCGCCGCCAGCGGCAGGAGCTTGAGCACGGTGGTGACGAGTTGCACATGCCCCGCCGCGCGCACGCCCCACGCGTTCACGAATGTCAGGCCCCAGAGGGCGGCGAGGGATGCCATGCCCCCGGCGATGGGAGAAGCGCCCAGCACGGGCCAGAAGACGGTCGCGTAGCTCACGGTCGCCACGGCGAGGGCCGCATTGGCTGTGAGCAGCGAGATCCAGTAGGACCATGCGACCCAGAACCCGATGAAGTCGCCGAAGCCCTCGCGCGCGAAAGCGTAGGGGCCGCCGACCTTCGGAATCAGCGAGCCCAGCCGCGCCATGACGAGCGCCAGGCACATCGCCCCGCCCGCGCTCACCAGCCAGCCGAGGATGCTGATCCCCCCGTACGGAGAGAGCGATGCGGGCAGCAGAAAGACGCCCGAGCCCACCATGCTCCCGACCACGAGGGCCGTGCACATCCACAGCCCCAGGGCGGGCCTGGGCGTCATCTGCCGCTCCGGGCGGGAGTTGCCGACGGCCCGGCCGCGCTTAGCGGTTGCCCCGATAGCTGCGGACGGGCGGCAGCCGGGCGCCGGTTCCGCCCGCCGGCTCCGTCTCCGCCACCACCTCCAGCGTCAGCGTGCCGATGCCGTCGATCGAGGCGCTGACGACCTCGCCGGGCTGCAGGAATCGCGTCTCCCCGCGAACCGCCGTGCCCATGCCGACGCCGCCCGACGTGCCGTTGTTGATCACGTCGCCGGGGAAGAGCGTCGCGACGGAGGACCCATACTCGATCAGCTCCCACAGCGTGTGAATCATGTCTCCCGCGGTCGCCTCCTGCATGCGCTCCTCGCCCACGTCCAGCGTCTGGCGCAGCTTCTCCATCGGATCGCCGTAGAACTCCTTGGGGACGATCCACGGACCCATGGGCGCGAACGTGTCGTGGCCTTTTCCGACGAACCAGTCGGACGTCATGGGGTTGCCGCCGGGCGGCCGCCCGCCCCGGTCGGAGACGTCGATCGTCACCGTGTACCCGAACACATGGTCCTGGGCGTCCCGGGCGTCGACATACTTGGCGCTGCGCCCGATCACGGCGCCGAGTTCCACCTCCCAGTCGGTGCGGTCCCGGCCGAAGGGGATCACGATCCGGTCGTCGGCCCCGATCACCGCGCCGCGCGTCGGCTTGAGGAAGAGATAGGGCACGCCGCGGTTCTCGCGACGCTGTCGGCGGGCTTCGCGTCGCTCCTCCTCGCTGCCCGCCTCGTTGACGTGGCTGTAGAAGTTCACCGCCGCGTTCAGGATCTTTCCGGGGTACATGATCGGCGGAAGGACGCGCACGTCCTCGAGGTCGTGGACGAAGTCGGCGCGACCGCTCCCGGAAAGTCCGCTCCGGGCCACGAGGTCGTTGACGATTTCGTACAGCCGGAGCCGCACCCCGTACTCGTAGCGGCCGATGAGGTCGATCATGTCGGCCGGCGGCGGGACGGGCGGATAAACGGGGTTTCGCTCGAGGTCCCGGTTCGCCTCCCCGATGTCGACGATGAGGGCGTCGCGCAGCACGAGGGCGACGCGCGGAACGCCATCGACCTCGAACGTCCCCACCTTGAAGGGCTCCGCGATCTCGATCTCCGGCCCTCCCTGGGCGGACAGGGGAGCGGCGAACGCCAGGGCCGCGGCCGCCACGAGGGTCCTCATGAGCCGGGATCCCGCCTGTAGGTGCTCACGGGCGGCAGCCGGACGCCGGTTTCTCCGAGAGGCTCCGGCCCCTCGACCACGGGAAGTTCGATCGTGCCGATCCCGTCGATCGTTGCCGTGACGACGTCGCCGGGCTGAAGGAATCGCGCCTCGCCCATGCCGACGCCGCCGGACGTGCCGAGGTTGATCACGTCGCCCGGGAACAGCGTCAGGATCGAGGAAGCGTACTCGATCAACTCCCACAGCGAGTGGATCATGTCTACCGCCGTCGCTTCCTGCATGCGCTCTCCGCCGACGTCCAGCGTCTGACGCAGCTGCTCCATCGGGTCGCCGTAGAACTCCTTCGGGACGATCCACGGTCCCATCGGCGCGAACGTGTCGTGCCCCTTCTCGACCAGCCAGTCCGAAGCCGTCGGGTTGCCGCCCGGGGGACGCCCGCCGCGGTCGGACACGTCGATCGTCACCGTGTACCCGAATACGGTCGCCTGCGCATCCTCGGAGGCGACGTACTTTGCCGCCCGCCCCATGATCACCCCCAGTTCCACCTCCCAGTCGGTCTGGCTCCGGCCGTGGGGAATCACGATCCGGTCGCTGGTCCCGACCACCGCGCCGCGCGACGGCTTGAGGTAGAGATAGGGCACGCCGCGGTTCTCACGGCGCTCGCGGACCGCGTCCTCCCTCTCTCCTTCGGCCGCGTCCGCGGCGACGCGGCTGTAGAAGTTGCTCGCCGCGTTCAGGATCTTGCCCG